>CAZZBK010000005.1:75344-104319 GCA_964652155.1 uncultured Planctomycetaceae bacterium
ATGAAAATCGTCCGGCGAACTTACAAAGTCGAGGTGCCCAGCGTCGCGATGGGAGACATCGCGTTCAATCTGCTGGTGTTCTTCGTCATTTTGGCCCGGGCGCAAGACGACAGTCATCTCAAGTGGCAGGCCGCGTCGACTCAAAAAGTCGAAGGGGCCAAGCAGAACAAGGTGAGCGTGGTGGTCGACGTCAATAGCAAGCTGTATCTCAACGGTCGCGAGATTGGCATCGCCAACCTCGCCAACGAAATCGAAGGGATGCTGGGCAACGCACCGGCGGGGCAACGCACGGTACTGCTCAAAATCAACAAGTCGGCGCAGGCCTTGCGTTTCGAGCCCATTCTCGAAGCGGTGAGCCAGGCCGGCGGTGAAATCATTCACGTTCTCGATGAGAAAAAGGAGCCTTAATCATGGCCGACGGTCAATCGCCACGCGGATTAAAAGGGGACATCTATCGCGCGCGCGAAGGGGTGTCGGCCTCGGCCGATGAACTCAAGTCGTTTATCGCGCAGTTCCGCGGCAAGAGTCCGCAGGAAGTGATGGGGGTGATCGGCGGCAGCGGACTCGTGCAAGCCACGATCCAAGCGACGGTTGTGACCATCCTTGGCATGGCGCTGTTCACCGTCGGGCCCTATCTGATGAACAAGGCGATGCCGCCGGTCAAAAAAGTCGCGGCCGCTCCGGCGCCAGCGGCTAAACCGGCCGAGACGAAAATTGCCGACACCACTCAGCAACCGGCCGCGTCAGGGGCCTCCGCCCAGGGAGGCGCCGCCGCGCCGCCACCCGCTGGCGAGAAGCTCGACCCGGCCAACGCAACCAACAAGCAGATCATGGATAAGCTCGGGGTGGGACAAACCAAAACGGCGGACCCCAAGTCCAACCCGCTCGAAAACTCGGCCGACGATCTGCTCAAGGACCTCAAGTAACTCGCAGCCCCTTTTACATCACGTGTTATTCGCGTTGTTCGCATGAGTGATTCGTCGCGTCCCAATCGATTCGCCATCATCCTGACGGTTCTTGCCGGCATGGTCTGGTTGGCGCTGATCGCCGCGTGGCTCGCGCATGCCATCCCGCCCGAGGTCGATCTGGAAGAGTGGGGCATTCCGGACCGCATCCTGTTCACGCAGCCGACCTACGCGCTGCTCTTTAGCGGCGCGGCGGCGCTCGCGCTCTACTGGCTTTATACCTCGCGCGGCTGGGCGATTCGCTCGCGGCTGTTCGTGGCCTCGCTCGCCTTGTTGCCGCTGTGGCAGTTCGGTGTCTTCGCGGCCGACGCGCTCGACTTCCCCGCGGTGCGTGTGTTTCTGGCCGATGGCGGGTTGGCGCTGAGCTTTGTCGCCGGGCTCGTGTGGGTCATCTGGTATGTCGAGCAGCGCTGGCAGCAATATGTTCGCCAATTGTCCGTGGAGCAGCCCAGCGAACAGGAATGGCTCTGGAACCCGCTGCATCCCGAGGCCTGGTATTACAAGCGCGGCTGGTTGTCGGTTGTCACGCGCTCGCGTCTGTGGAAAGCGATGTTTCGCTCCGCGGAGATGCAGCCGCGCGGCATGGCTAATCGCAAGCTCGCGCAGTCGCTCAATGTGCTGGTCACCTATTCGTTCGTGTTCTTTGCCCTATTTCTGCTCGCGGGCCAGCTTGGCGGATGCAAAGAGATTTACGAAATGCCCGCCGGTGGCGGCAAAGAGCAGTCGATCGCCCAGACGGTGAAGATCCAAAAGGTGGTCAAGAAAAAATTCATCGTCAACCCCTTCAGCGCGATCATCTTCAAGCCACCCCCGATCGATGAGGTGAAGTTGCAACTCATCGAGATCACGGCCCATAAGTACGCCATCGGTCAAGGCGAAGGGGATGGCGCAGGCTTTTCCGGCGGCACCAGCCGCGGCAAGGTCCGTTTCATTCGCCTCGAGTATAGCGGCGGCGACTGGAATCAGGATTTCGGGGTCGGGGCGGACCAGAACTTGTTGATCCAGTACGGCGTCCGCACCAGCCAGCAAGTTGCCGACCAGACCGAGTCGCGCACCGTCATGCAACTCGCGGGCTTCCCGGCGGGCAAAAGCCCTCCGCTGGTCTACCTGACCGGTCAAAAGAATGTCACGCTATCGAAGAACGAAGCCAAAACCTTGCGCGAGTACCTGCTCGAAAAGCAGGGCATGCTCTTCGGCGACAACGGTGGCAGCTCGCACTTTCATAACCAGTTCTTCGCCATGATGCGGCAGGTGACCCCCGAGATTGAGCCGGTCCGAATTCCGCTCGACGACGTGATCCATCGGGTCCCCTATCACTTGCCCTTTTTGCCCTACGTCGCGCCCCACGGCGGCCGCGAGGCTTGGGGATGGAAGAAAGACGGTCGTTGGATATGCTACTATCACCCGGGCGACATTGGCGACGCCTGGAGCGATGGTCACTCGGGCGTCAAAGCTGAAGTGTGGGAAGCCTGTTATCAGTTGGGCACCAACGTCATCTTTTACGCCCATGCCGAGTACAATAAGTGGTTGATGGCCCGCAAGCAGCAAAAGAAATAATTTCGCGGAGGAGATGGCGATGAAACGGCATTCGTTCCAAACGTGCATGTGGTCGTTGGTCGCTCTGTTGGCGACGAGTGGCTTGTTGACCTCGCCGGCCTGGGCTGCCAAGGGCTATGGCAAGCTCGACGAGATGGCGCTCGACCGTTGGGCCAAGCTGCGCGAGGCCGAGCGTTATCAGCTCAACATCGCCGAGAAGCTGTACCGCGAACAGAATTGGAAGGCCGCGCTGGGCGAATACGAAAAGTTCGTCGAACTGTATCAGAATAGCGAAGGGGCCTCGTTCGCGCAGCTCAAGTGGGCCATGTGCCAGGTGCAACTCAAGAAGCTCAACACGGCCGTCAAGGACGGCTATCAGACCGTGATCGACTACTGGCCCGAGTCGGCCGAGGCGGTCGCGGCGGCCTACCTGATTGGCCGCACGTACAAGGACATGGGGGACATGGCCCCGGCCAAGAAGGGCTATCAGGCGGTGCTTACCAAGCACGCCGACGAAGTGGTGGCCGTGCTCTCGAAGGTCGACTTGGCCGAAATCGCCCGCATCGAGCAAGACCGACCGCGGCGTGTCACGATCCTCAAGGATCTCGTGTTTAACTCGCCTCGCACCGGCGACGCGGCGCGGCACTGTGTGGAAGCCTCGCGCACGCTGGCCGCGCTCAACTTTGAAGACGGCGGCTTCACCGATGGCAAGGCCTCGCTGGAGACGACGTTCAAGGAACCGGACCTCGCCGGTCAAATTGCCACGTATATCCGCGCGCCGTTGCAGCAGTTGATGAACGCCAGCGACACCAAAGACCGAGCGGCCAAGGTGGCTGACGCGGCGATCGCTTATTTCAAAACACAGTTCCCCGCGTCAGCCAAGACCGATGCCGATAAAGCCCGCACCAAGACTCTCACCTATTACACGGCCGACATGCACTCGCTCGTGTCTCGGGCGACCGATGCCCAGCAGTTGTATGAAAAGTTGCTGCGTGAGATGGGGAACGAGGACGACATCCTCAGCCAGTATGCCTCGTGGTACAAATCGCAGGGCAAGCGAGACGATGCCCGCGCCACCTACGGTCGCATGAAAAGCCCCATCGACGCCAAGAGCAATATCGCCTACTCGTACTGGGAAGAGGGCAAGTACGCCCTGACCGTGCCGATCTATGAAGAGCTCATTCAGCTCGACACGTCCAACCCGAAAAAATGGCAGTGGTCGCTGGCCGAGGCCTACCGGCATGCCGGCAAGCACAAGGAAGCGATCGCCGCCTATCAGCAATGCGAAAACTACCCCACGAACTTGCAGCACATGGCGCTCAGCTATCGGGCGCTACAGCAGTATAAGGAAGCGCTCGCCGTGTACTTCCAGATCCTCGGCAGCTATGAGTCGGCCGCCCCCAACGCGCTGCTCAATATTGGCTACACCCAAGAGGCGTCTGGCCAGAGCGAGGCGGCCATCAAGACATTCCAGCAAGTCTGCAAACGCTTTCCCCGCTCGGGCGAGTCGAGCCAGGCGCACGCCCATCTCAACAACAAGTACAACATCCTGTTCACGTTCGGTGGCGACAAGGCCGAGAAGTAACGCTCGGTTCAATTCGCAGGCGCGTCGTGTCTTCCGAGCCGGGGGCGTGAGCCCCCGGATGAGATGGCCCCTTCAAGCCATTCAATCTCATGTTCGCGACGTTATCCGGGGGCGTAAGCCCCCGGCTCAGAAGATGGATTGCGATTAAGCAGGCTGCGCGCCTACCAACAGCCCCCCTCGCAACAGGTCTCGCAGATTTGATGACACTGCGAGCACTGGAGCTTGCCACGGATCTCGATCAGCCGACCGCCACACGCCGGGCAGCCAGCGCGTGACGTCGACTCGTGATGCGGTTTAGGCTGCGGGGCTGCGGCCGAGGTTAATGCCGCGCCGGTCGTTCGGGTCGGTTCGCTCATGCTCCCCTCGCGTGTGAATGGTCGTATCGATATATGTACGGGCGTTCAGTATATCGATCGGCCGGGAATCATCAAGGCTTTTTCGATCGATATTGTTTCAGCTCATCTTCGGCCCGATACTGAACGAACCCTGCCGCGCCATTCTCTGCCAACGAGGTCGATCATGTCTGGGCGAAAACTCGGTCTGTTCCTGTTGATCTGTGTCGTTGCCGTGAGCAGCCCGCGCCGTGCGGCGGCCGATGCCTTTGGCGGCACCATCGAGACGATCATCGGCTCGCGCAGTGTCGCGCTCAAGGTCGGCAAAGACGCCGAGCTACGCACCGTGCAGATCGACGCTCAATCGGTCATTACCGTCGACGGCAAGACCGTGTCGGCCGCGGAGTTGAAGACCGGCATGCGGGCCGTGGTCATTACCGAACAAGAGCGACTCATCAAGTTGTCGGCCCGCAGCGACGTGAGTACCAGCACGAGCACCGCTCCGGCGAAGACCGCTGCTCCGAAAGCGCCTGCCAAGACGGCTGTGCCCAAGACGGCCGCGAGCAAAGCGCGCACGGGGATCGCCGCGTGGCCGCAGTTCCGGGGTCCAAACCACGACAACTGCTCGACCGAGACGGGCCTGCTCAAGCAATGGCCCTCCGGCGGACCCAAGCTGCTCTGGACCGCCACCGGCTTGGGACAAGGACTCTCCAGCGTCTCGGTGGCTGGCGGGCTCGTGCTCACGATGAGCAATCAGGGCGAGATCGAAGGGGTCGGGGCGGTCGACTTCAACAGCGGCAAACCCGTCTGGGGCACGCCCACTGGCACGGCCTATCACAACTCCTATGGCGACGGTCCGCGCTGTGTCCCCACGATCGATGGCGAGCTCGTCTACGCGCTCGGAGCCAACGGCGATCTTCAGTGCATGGATCTCGCCGACGGAAAAATCCGCTGGAAGCTCAATATCTTGCAGCAGACCAACGGCCAGAACATTCGCTGGGGCATCAGCGAGTCGCCGCTCATTGATGGAGACAAGGTCATCTGCACCCCCGGCGGCAGCAGCGGCACCATGCTCGCACTCGACAAACTCTCGGGCAAAGTCATCTGGACCTCGCCCGCCGTGTCCGACGCGGGCTACTCCTCGGCCGTGAGCGCCACGATCAACGGCGTCAAGCAGTACGTGCAGCTCACGATGAAAGGGGTCGTCGGCTTTAACGCCGCCAATGGCGCGGTCCTCTGGCAAGAGGGTTCGGCCGCCAATGGCACCGCCAATTGCAGTGCTCCGATCGTGCAAGGCAACCTGGTTTTCTACGCGACCGGTTACGGTGCCGGTGGCGCGCTGGTGCAAGTAGGGCAGGGGGCCACGGTGGTCTACAAGACCAAAGACATGAAAAGCCACCACGGCGGCATGCTCTTGATGAACAATCACATCTACGGATGCGACGATGGCGTGCTGACCTGCCTCGATTTCAAAACCGGCGCGGTCAAGTGGCAAGATCGTTCGGTGGGCAAAGGCTCGCTCACCTACGCCGACGGACATCTGATCGTCCGTGGCGAGCGGGGCAGCGTCGCGCTTGTCGAGGCGACTCCCACACGCTACGTCGAAAAAGGACGCTTCGACCCAGAAAAAAGCGACAAACAGGCCTGGCCTTATCCGGTCGTGGCCGGCGGCCGGCTCTTATTGCGCGATCAGGACAAGATCTTCTGTTACGACCTTCGCGCCAGCGCCAATTGAGCTGGACCGCCTACAGCCAGCGCCGGAATTGCCAGGCCAACCGGTCGCGCAATCGCGCCCACGTTCCTTCGCGGGGTAGCTGCTCGATGGTCACGCGGCGGCTTTGTCGCAACTCGCGCGATACGACCCGGGCGAGCGTTCGTGCGAACCCGGGCGAGCGGACCACGCCGGTCAGTTCCAGGTTCAAACGCAACGACCGGGGATCGAGATTGCATGACCCGACCACGGTCCAGACGTCGTCGATGAGCATGACCTTGCCGTGTAACATGCGATCGCGACGCTCGTAAAGGCGCACGCCCAGCTCGAGCAGTTGGCGATAGAAATGCCGCATGGCCCATTGCACCACCGGCACGTCGCTGACCTCGGGCACAATGACCCGGACGATGACGCCCCGTTGTCGTGCGCGCTTGAGTTCGCGCAGCACCTTCGGCAGCGGGATGAAATACGCCATCGACAGCGTGATGCTTCGCTGCGCGGAGCGCATCAGCAGCTTGAAGACTCGATCGGCGCGACGAAAGCGCAGTCGCGGCAACGAGTCGAAAAAGTACACCCCCTCGCCCGAGCGCTGGAGCATCTCCGCGAGGGGCCACTTGGGCCAGCGATCGACCTGACCGTGGCATTGTCGCCAGAGCCGCTCCATGGCGGCGGCCGCCTCGCTGGCCTCGGGGCCCAACATCCGCACGTGCACGTCGCGCCACTCGGCGCTTCGTTCTCCCTCGGTGGCCTGCACGATGTTCATGCCGCCAAAATACGCCACTTGCTCATCGATCACGAGCAGCTTGCGATGGTTGCGGCGATTGAAGCGTTGCCAGAAGGACCCTGGCTCGCGCGCGGCGGACCAGGAGTTGTACACGTGGACCTTGGCGCCGGCGTGCTGCAGTTCGCTGAGCAGCCCTTCGGCCAAGTCGAATGACCCAACGGCGTCGATCATGACGCGGACATCGAGCCCCGCGGCGGCGCGATCGGCGAGTGCCTCGACCACGCTCCGGCCAGCCTCGTCATCGCCGAGGATGTACACCTCGAGCCATACGCGGCGCTGGGCCTGTCGAATGTCGGCGAGCATCGCGCGCACCAGGGGCGACACCTCGACGAACACGAGGAACTCGTGTCCGGCGGCGGTAATCGCCTCGGTCTGGGGGGGTAATTCGGTCGGTTCCATCGCCGCGCCTTGCCGAGTGACGGTCGGCCCCGTATCCTCGGCGGCGGTGTCTTGCTCAACACGCACGCAAAGGATCTCGACGCATGCAGCCTAGGTCATGTCCGGTATGGTTGGCAATCGCGATCTGCTCCTGCGGGCTCATTTCTCGCGCCACGGCCGATGAGGCCGCGTCGACGCGGTTTCGCCGCGTGCTCGCCGCCGCTTGGGAAAACGAGCTCCGTGCCGCTCCGTTGTTCGCCACCTCGACGGGCGATCATCGCTTCAACGACCAACTCGGCGACCTGTCTCCCGCGGCGCTCGACCGCCACGCGCTCGCCGAGCAGGAGTATCTCCGGCAATTGCTCTCCATCGATCGGCGGCAACTTAGCGCCTCCGAGCAGATCGATCACGCACTGTTCGCACGCTACCTGCGCGAGCAAATCGCCGAGCACGAATTTGGCTTCGATCGGGTCCCCATCACCAACCGCGATGGGTTTCATATCGAGTTTGCCGAGCTAGCGCGGCACATGCCCCTGCGAAGCGAACAGGATTATCAGAACTACATCGCCCGGCTGCGAGATTTTCCGCGCTTCGTCGACGATCATATCGCGCTCATGCGGGAGGGAATCCGCATGGCGCGCGTGCTCCCCTCGATCGCGCTCAACGATTATCGTTCGATCATCGAGCCGCAATTGGTTGCCGACCCCACGCAGAGCCGATTGTACGCGCCGCTGCGCGAGCTGTCGCAGTTTAGTCCCGAGGTGCGTCAGCGCCTGCAGCAGGCAACTCAGGCGGCGATTCGCGAGTCGGTCGTGCCCGGCTACCGCACGTTCCTGCAATTTCTGACGGCAGAATACGTGCCGGCGTGCCGCGACTCGATCGGCGTCTCGGCCTTGCCGCAAGGACGCGAGTATTACCGTCATCGCGTGCGCAAGTTCACCACGCTCGACATGCTGCCCGAGCAGATTCACGAAACGGGCCTCGCCGAGGTCAAACGCATTCGCCAGGAAATGCAGCAGGTGATCGACGGCCTCAAGTTCGCAGGCGACTTTGCCGCGTTCATCGATCATTTGCGGACCGACGCGCGGTTTTATCCAGATACTCCCGAGCAGCTCATGAAGGAGGTTGGCTACACGCTCAAGCGGATGGACGGCGAGTTGCCGCGGCTGTTCAAGACCCTGCCCCGCGCTCCCTACGGTATTTTGCCCGTGCCAAGCTACATTGCCCCGCAGACGACGACGGCGTATTACTCGCCTCCGGCGGGAGATGGCAGCCGGGCGGGGTTTTATTTTGTGAACACCTATAATCTCAAGAGCCGGCCGTTGTACGAGGTCGAGGCGCTGAGCTTGCACGAGGCGGTGCCCGGTCATCACTTGCAGCTCGCGCTGCAACAAGAGCTAACCGACTTGGCCCCTTTTCGCCGCTTCGTCCACTGGACCGCGTTTGTCGAGGGTTGGGGACTGTATGCCGAACGGCTGGGCCTCGAAACCGGCTTTTACACCGATCCGTACAGCAACTTCGGCCGGCTCAGCTACGAAATGTGGCGCGCCTGCCGGTTGGTCGTCGACACGGGCATCCATTACTTCGGCTGGTCACGCCAGCAGGCGATCGACTACATGGCCGAGAACACGGCCCTGTCGCTGCACAACATCACGGCCGAGGTCGACCGGTATATTTCGTGGCCCGGTCAGGCCGTGGCTTACAAGATGGGCGAGCTCGACATCCGGCGATTGCGCAAGTTGGCCGAGGATCGCTTGGGAAAGCGTTTTGACATTCGCGAGTTTCACGACGTCGTGCTGGGTGCCGGGTCGATGCCGCTCGACGTACTGGGCGAGCGGGTCGCGGCGTACATCGAGCGGGCCAAGTAAACTCTGCGCATCATGAGCTTGGTGCGGTTGGTATCGCTGAGGGCATGAGCCTTTCGTTTGATAGCCAACTCGGCGCGATGCTGCTAGCCGCTTATCATCGGCTGAGTGCCTCTCTTAATATCGAGTTCGCCAATAATCTGGATGGCGAGCCGTATGGGCTACCGCAATCACTCTGACTCCGCGAGCTGTCTCACGATAAATGATTTGAAACGGATACTTGCTCAATTTGATGGCTCGAAAGCCATAGACATCGCGTGGCCAACGATCGGGGGCGCTTTCGATATCCGCGAGAGCATGTCTCACGGACTGCAGAAATGTCGATGCAGCCGGAGCGCTTCGCTCCAGATACCAAGCCAAGCTTGACTGCAGTTCGGTCGCTGCTGCCGGATGAAAGTCAAGCATGACCCGGCTTGTCGATCATCTGTTGTAATTGTCGCTCGACATCGGTCCAAGGAACCGCTTGGACTTGCCCCGATTCGAGTTCCTGCCAGCGTCGCGCGACTTCGCTCTGCCAATGCGCGACCCATTCCGCACTACCGGTCGTTGTCCCGACACTCCCGAGCAACTCCCCAGCGAGCATGACCCGCTCGTCCTCGGAGAGCTCCAGCGCAGCTTTCAGTAACTCTTGGGTTAAAGGGCTCATGCGATCATTCTATCCCAATTGGCTACTCATCCTCAACTGCAGTGGCGAGGGTACCGAAACTGTGAATCGTCGATCAGGGTTGCTTTCCCTCGCCAGTGTCTCTCGTTTTCCGTAACGCACGCACCTTCTTTCCAGGAAGATGTGCCGCAAGCTTGATGTGTGCATTGAGAGCAGAAGTCGAGCTTCTCGAAACACAATACAACGTAACTTCTCCGTGCAGAGCCAACTTTTCTGACACTTCAAACGTTGCGCTCTGCCAGCCGTCCATAGGTTTGCTAAAGACGATTGGGAAATTGAAGATGAATTCCGGTTTCTCCTTACTTAAGTCCCAAGCTATGACATCCGAGAATACCCATTCCATCGTGGGAAAATGTTGTGATAAAGCCGCTTCGTTGACTTTAAGTTTGAATTTTAGTCGCTCGGGATAATCAGGATTGCAACGATCTACTGACATGACATAAATGTTCTTCTCGCCTTCCTTGGCCGTGATATCTTCACCTCGAAGGTCGGCCGATACTTCTTGTACAAGCATCAAAAAGGCAATCACAATCAGTGGTGTCAATTTGTTTAATCCGATCATCCTTCACTCCTTCGAGCAACGACCTTTTTACTCCAGTCTTCAGTCTCGCTTCGTCTACGGCATGGGCATCGGCTTGGGGATGAGTTGATCGGTCGCCAGGAGTTGCTCCCATTTAACGACCAACGGGCGGCGCTTGGCTTGCGTGTACTCGGGGCGATAGGTGAGTGTCTTGCCCGACACGCGACGCAAGTTCCAAAAGGCCAGCACGCGCATGTCAAGGTCCTCGTGATCGAGCGCTTTGACGAGCTTGGCCGCGTCTCCATCGCGGAGTTGCTGGGGCGAATACGCGGCCAACATGCGAAACAATTCGCTCCCTTTGGTGGGCCCGCGATGTGCTTCGAGCACCTGCCGGACGCGGGTGGCCACGGTGGGATCCATCCAGATGGCTTCGCGGAGGGCATCGATTTGGGCGTCCCAGTTTTTCACCTGCGACTCGTCACGCAACGAAGCAACGAGCGCTTCAAACTCGCCGATGCGCATCAGGCATTGCACGGCCAACAGCCGGACCTCGACGCGACGGTCGTCGGCCAACTCCTTGAGCACCACGGTCAAGGGGCGTTCGCGGCTGTCCTTTTCGACCACCGGCGCGGCGAGTTTTTCGAGATCCGTGCGGTCGTCGCTCGTGAGCCAGGCGGGCAGCACGGTGTCGGGGGTTGCTCCTTCGGCGCGCGCCACCCCGAGCGGAATATGCACCGGCCCTTTACGTGTCACCGGCTCGGGGTTTGCCGCGTCGGTCCAACGCACCTCGCCCTGCGGGATGTAGAGATCGACAAGCTGCGGAGCGAGCCCGGCCTGTGGGTCGTTGCCGTCGATTTTTTGCGACTGCATGCTGATCGCGATGGCGGCGTCGGGCGTCAGGAACACGAACAGCCCTTGGCGCGTCGCAGCCCCAAAGCGGAGTTCCGCACCGGCCTGGCCATTGGCGCTCACGACCACGTTGCCGTACTGAAAGATGAGCCCGGGCACCTGACGCGAATCGGGAGCGACCAGCTCAGCCAAGCTGCCGCCGCGCAACTGTAATCCCAGGCCGTTGCTGAGCGAGACCGAGGATTGATACGTGGGGAGCGAGAGGACGCGATCGCCGGCCATGACCTTGGCCTGCGGCGCGAGCCGTTGCCAGCCCCCCTGGCCCGACTCGACCATCCGCACAAGCACATTGTCGCTCGTGGTCACTTGCCCCATCGCCAGCACTTGCACGGGCGCGGCGGGTGGCGTCGGCGCGGGAGCTGCCGGCAACACCGGCGTCACGGTCACGGGAGCTGTCGATGGCGCAGACGGGGTTGTACCGGGTGTCGGTGTAGCCGGTGACGTCGTGGGCATCGGAGTGGTCGAAGGGGGAGCCCCTGGAGCAGTGGCGGGCAAGGGGGGAGGCGCGGGGGCTTCGCTCGTCGATTTGGTGCTCGGAGCGGGAGGACTCGTGTCCTGTGGCTGCGACAGAGCAGGCACGCCCGGGGCTGGTGTGCTCGGCGTGGTGGGTGGAGTCACGGGGATTGGATCAGGGGGCATGGGCACCGAAGCCGGTGGCGCTACAGGCGTCGTACCGCCGACGGTCTTGGCCGGCTCGACCGTGGTCCCTGATGGAACGTCGCCGGGTGTGGTGTCCTTTTGCGCGACGAAGGATCGCTTGATCTGCTCGACCTTTTCCGGGAACGCGATGGCGAGCGTCGCCACGATCGCGAGCACCACCGCAGCCGCGACGGCGGCAAATCGGCTCGACCGCGCCTTGCGCGGCGGCTCACGCAGGTATTCCGGAATATCGACCTTTTTCTGATCCCCCGTCGCAGCAACAGGCGTATCGCGCAAATAGTCAGGCACTTCCGGCTTGCGACGCTCGCCCAGCACACCGCTCCCCACGGGACTCGCGGTCGGTGCGTTCACCGCAGTCGCCGGTATCACGGCCGCTGCGACGGGGGCCACGGGCATGGTGGGCGTTGGAATCGGCGCGGGTTGCGGAGCGATCGGGGTCACGGCAGGTGACGTCGCCACCGATGGCGCGCTGACGACCGGAGTCGTTTCAGGAGCGATCGGCGTGTGGGGCGTGGTGTCGGCCAGGGCCAGCGCTCCGTACATCCGCTGTCGCGTGTCGGGGTCGATCGTCACGGGCTCGCCGAGCACGAGCGCCAAAATCTGATGCACCGATGCGAGTTCGGCCAATTGCACATCCGATTCCAGGCAGATTTTCTCTAACTCCGGCACCCGTTCGGTCGTCAGTGTGTAGTCGAGGTACTCGCTGATCGAGTTGGGGTCGTGCCCCAAACCCTTGCCGAGCAATTTCGGAGCGCCGAGCCGCAGCCGATGCATGACGTCGCGCACGCGGTGCATCAGGTTGGTCGCCGCCTCGCTCGCGGCAATTTGGTCGCCGATGCTCTTGGCATCCGCCGGCTCCAGGCTCTGGTCCAAGTACGCAATCAACGCTCGCAAGGTGAGTCGCATGGCACGGGCTCTCGCAATAAAATGAAGTCGCTCTGCCTTAAATAGTGGGGCTCTGCGGCCCAATCCGTGCAAGCTTTTGCCAAAAAGGGCAAAATACTTCCGACAACTCCCCGCATCCCGCTAGAATCGGTCGGTTGCCAGACTCGTATCGCTCGACGTAAAATCTGCCTGGCTAAAGACAAACACGTTCCTGTAAGGATACACACCGCGTGGCCGCATCATCCAAAATCCATATCCTGGGCATCGGCGACGACGGTCTCGACGGACTGACCACCGCCGCCCGCAAACTCATCGCTGAAGCGCAATTACTCGTCGGGGCCGAGTACACCCAGCGGCTCGTCTCCGATTTCCACGGTGAGCGGCTCATCGTCGGTGCCGATCTCGATCAGGTGGTCCGCGCTATCGGAGCCGCCGGCGGCAAGCGAGTCGTCGTGCTCGTCTCGGGCGATCCCCTCTTCTACGGACTGGCACGCTACCTCTGCGATCACTTGGGCAAAGACCGCTTTGTCGTGCTGCCCCACGTGAGCAGTATGCAAATGGCGTTCGCCCGGGTGAAAGAGAGCTGGGAAGAGGCGTATCTGTCGAACCTGGCCAATCATCCGCTCGACGCGGTGATCGAGAAGATTCGCATCGCCGAGAAGGTCGGGCTGTTCACGACCGAAGCGATCACCCCGGCCCGTGTGGCTCGCGAGCTATTGCAGCGGCGGATCGATTACTTCTCGGCCTATGTGTGCGAGAACCTCGGCTCGCCCGACGAACGAGTGACGCAAGGGGAACTCAGCGAGTTGGTGTCGCAAGAGTTCTCGCCGCTCAACGTGCTGATTCTGATCCGCAAAGCGAATCGGCCCGACCGACCGAGCGAGGCCGCGGGCTTGCGGTTGTTCGGCAACCCCGACGAGGTGTTCTTGCAGTCGAAACCCAAGAAGGGGCTGCTAACGCCGTTCGAGGTCCGTTCGATGGCGCTGGCCGAGTTGAATTTGAACATGCGCTCGATCGTTTGGGACGTTGGCGCGGGAAGCGGCTCGGTCGCGATCGAGGCGGCGCAGATCGCCTCGGCCGGCACGACCTACGCGATCGAAATGGATAGCGAGGATCACGAACTCATTCAGCAGAATGCCCGCAAGTTCGCGCTCAATAACCTGGTGCCGATCTTAGGCCGCGCGCCCGATGCCTGGACGGCGCTTCCCGACCCCGACGCGATATTTGTCGGCGGCAGCGGCCGCGAGATCAGTCGCCTCGTCGATCTGGCCTATGACCGCCTCCAGCCGCATGGCCGACTCGTGGCCAACGTGGGCAGCATCGAGAACCTCTCCGAGGTTCACAACGTATTGCAGCAGCGCACACCGAACGTGAGCGTCTGGATGGTCAACGTCGCCCGCGGCACGCATCAACTCGAGCGCGTGCGGTTCAACGCCCTGAACCCGACGTTTTTGCTGTCGGTCGTCAAGCCGGGATAGGTTGCGACGTAATTTCGCGGCGCATCTCCCCCCGGCGTACGCCGCGTACCGCGTCTATCGCCGGGGGCTAAGCATGTGTCGATCAACCCAACATTAGCCCCCGGCGATAGGACCGCAGGGCCGTACGCCGGGGGTGATGACTCGCGGCGTCCTAAATCAACTCGCGCATCGGTTGGATGCCGCCGTCGACCAAGTAGCGGGGCGTGCCGCTGGGGTCGAAGACCCGCACCTTGCCCACGTCCAAACCGATGTTGTGGTACAGCGTGGCAAAAATCTCTTGGAACCGGACGGGCCGATCGACCACGTGCTCGGCCTTCGAGTTGGTGCGGCCGATGACTTGACCCGTCCGCATGCCGCCGCCGGCGAGCAGAGCGCAGCTCACCTGCGGCCAGTGATCGCGGCTGTTGTTCTGGTTGATGCGCGGCGTGCGGCCGAATTCGCCCCACACGACAACCGAGACATCTTTATCGAGTCCGCGTTCGTGCAGGTCGCTGACCAAGGCCGAGAGCCCCTTGTCGAGCCGGGGGAACTCTTCGCGCGACATGGGAAAATTCATCCCGTCGCCACCGTGCCAATCCCAACGACTGTAGTTGAGCGACACAAATCGTGCGCCGGCCTCGACCAAGCGGCGGGCCACGCAGAAGTTCTCGATCATTCGCGGCGCGCCGTCTCGCTGAAAGTTCTCGTCGCTCGTGCCGTAGCGGGCCAGAATGCGCGGGTCTTCCTTCGACAGGTCGAGGGCGTCGGCCAGCTTCGAGTCGGTCAGAATGCCCATCGCCTGCTGCGCGTACACGTCCATGCCGTCCATCGCGCCGCTGGCATCGGTGCTGCGGCGGAACGTGTCGAGCGATTGGCGAACTCGATCGCGGTCGCGCAACCGTTCGAGCGAGATCCCTTCGAGCACCATGCTCTCGGCGCGGCTGCGGGCTTTGGTGCCCACCAGGTTAAATGGATTCTGCGCGACTCCCAAGAAGCCGCCGGTACCGGGATCACCCCAGCGACGCTCGCCGGTCTTGTACATCAGCGCCAAGTTCGGGGGCACGGCTTCGTTCACTTTGCCTTGCAGCTTGCCAACCCAGGCACCGGCCGTGGGCCAACCGCCGGGCGGCTGACGGTCGTTCTTCCGGTGACCGGTCATGCATTGGTAGCCGTCGTGGTCGCCACCGGCGTCGGCAATCGAGCGGATGACGGCAAACTTGTCCATCATCTGCGCCACGCGCGGGAATAGCTCGTTGATTTCGATCCCCGGCACGTTCGTGGCCGTGGGTCGGAACTCGCCACGGAACTCAGCCGGGGCTTCGGGCTTCAGATCCCAGAGGTCGATATGCGACGGTCCGCCGGGCAGATAGATATTGATGATCGACTTGTGCGCGCGGCGCGCGGGACTGGCCGCCTCGACACGCAACGTGTCGTGCAGCGCGATCCCTCCGAGCGCCATGCCGCCAATCGTCAGAAACCCACGTCGACCGAGCCGATCGCAACTCCCCTCACCGCTGACGGATCGATTACCTAAAATGGTCAGCATGAACGACGCTCCTCATCACGATACGGCAGGATAAAACTGGGGCGGGGATCAAGCACGGCGGGTGGTCAATGGACCTATCAGGCTCCATCGAACCAACACGGCGACATTCTTTGATGTTTCGATTTTACCCGGTTTTCGCTGGCTATCGCAAGAGCAAGCTAGCACCGCTCCATAATCGGCCCAGGGTTGCGTAACTGTTGTCATTGGAAACGGTTGCGGCGATAATGACCGGCGACCGATCGGTTCTTCCCCCCGCGATGCCTTGTCGAGATCCACGATGCCCCAGCCTAAAACGTCTGCGAAACCGCTGTGTTGGCTTGCGACCATCGTCCTGCTCGCGTCAAGCACGATCGATGCGACCGCCGCCGAGGTCACCATCGGCGATCGGGTGTTGAAGATTCCCGACGGCTTCACGATCGAGCAGGTCGCCGCCGCGCCGCTCGTCGAGCGGCCCATTGCCGTGTCGCGCGACGAACTCGGCCGGCTGTACGTCACCGACTCGGCCGGCATGAGCGATCGGGCCGACAAGCAACTCGCGGCCAAGCCGCATCGCATCCGCCGCTTGGAAGACCGCGACGGCGACGGTCGCTACGACACGTGCAGCGTGTTCGCCGACAAGATGATGTTTCCCGAAGGGTGCCTGTGGCACGAAGGCTCGTTGTACGTCGCCGCCCCGCCGCAGATTTGGAAGCTGACCGATGTCGACGGCGACGGAGTCGCCGAGCAGCGCGAGGTGTGGTTCGACGGCACGACACTCACCGGCTGTGCCAATGACCTGCACGGCCCGTATCTCGGTCACGACGGCTGGCTCTACTGGTGCAAGGGAGCGTTTGCCGAGCAGCGTCACACGCTGGGCAATGGCAAAGAGTTCGTCACACGAGCGTCGCACATTTTTCGTGCTCGGCCCGATGGCTCGGGTCTGGAACCGGTGCTGACCGGAGGGATGGACAATCCGGTCAACGTGGCGTTTCTGTCGACCGGCGAGCGGATCCTCAGTTGCACGTTCTTTCAACAGCCCGCGGCAGGCATGCGTGACGGTTTGATCCATGCCATTTACGGCGGCGTGTACGGCAAGAAACACGACCCGATCTATGCTCACAAGATGACCGGCGATGTGATGCCCGTCCTTTCGCATCAAGGGGCAGCCGCGCCGTGCGGGTTGATCGCCGGCAGCGAGCAAC
This sequence comes from uncultured Planctomycetaceae bacterium, assembly GCA_964652155.1. GTDB lineage: Bacteria > Planctomycetota > Planctomycetia > Pirellulales > PNKZ01 > CAZZBK01. The sequence continues at coordinate 92,323 of CAZZBK010000005.1, forward strand.
TCTTTGGCGGCGGCCACCTCGACAATCTGTTCGCCTGCTACTTCAACTTGCACAAAGTTGTGCGGCACATCCTGGAGCCCAACGGGCCGACGTACAAGGCACGCGACATGGACCTCGTGGCCTGCGATCACCCGGACTTTCATCCCACCGACGTGTTTGAAGACGCCGACGGCTCGTTGCTCATTGTCGACACGGGTGGCTGGTACAAGATGTGTTGCCCCACCTCGCAACTCGCCAAGCCCGACGTGCTCGGGTCGATCTACCGCTTGCGTAAGGTTGGCCAACCGCAGATCGACGATCCGCTGGGATTAAAACTCGCTTGGGACAAGCTTAATGAAGAAGCGCTCGCCCGGCTGCTCGGGGACTCGCGATTGTTCGTGCAGCGGCGCGCGACGGCCGAGCTGCGCAAGCGTGGCGATGCGGCAGCACATGCGTTGGCGCAAGTGATCCGATTGCAACAGGACAGCGCCACGCGGCGCCGAACGGTCTGGGCGTCGGCCTCGTTGGACGTGCCCAAGGCGCGTGACGTGGCGCGATTGGCCCTCGACGATCGTGACCCGAGCGTGGCCCAGGTTGCTGCACACGTCGCGGGCTTGCGACGTGATCAACAGGCCATCGCACCGCTCCTGAAAGGGCTGGCTCTCTCAGATGCCGCAGTGTCTCGCGCCGCCGTCGAAGCGTTGGGGAGACTGGGTGATCCGCTGCTCGTTCCTTCGCTATTCGCGGCGGTCAAGCAACTGGGACCATTCTCTCCAGGGGCCAGCGGCGCACCGATCGACGATGCCGTGCGGGTCAGCGAACACGCGTTGATCTACGCATTGATCGAGATTGGCAATGCTGCGGCAATCAAGTCCGCCATGACATCCGCTCAACCGCAGGGGCGTCGCGCGGCGCTCGTGGCGCTGGATCAAATCGAAGGCGAGCACCTCAATAGCCGCGACGTGATCGCGTTGCTTGACGACAAGAATCCGATTCTGAAACGGACCGCCGCGTGGATCGTCTCGCATCGGCCGCAATGGGGCAACGAGCTGGTCGACTACTTCCGCCAGCGACTCGCCACGCCGCCGAGCGACGTCGATGTGCAGGCCGAGTTAACGACGCAACTGGCTCAATTGGCAAAATCTCCGGCGATTCAGGGATTAATTACTGAGACGCTCCGCGACGCGCGGCAACGTGAAGCGCGGTTGATCGTCTTGCGGGCGATGTCCGAGGCCGGTTTCACGGTCGTCCCCTCGCCGTGGCTCGACGAGTTGGCACCGCTCCTCTCGACGAACGATCCGCTGTTGCTCCAGCAGGGCGTCGCGGTGGCGCGGCAATTGCCCCAGCCCAAGGGTGGGCACGCCGCGCTGCGGCAAGCTCTGTTCGAGGTCGGCCGGCGCAGCGGTGTGCCGCTGTCGGTCCGGCTCGAAGCGCTGGTCGTGCTCGGCGCGTTGGGGCAGCTCGAGCCGGCGCTGTTCAGCGATCTGCTCGCGCACATTGGCCCCGACGAGTCGCTCGATGTCCGCAGCAGCGCCGCGACGGTGTTGGGCAAGGCGGCCCTCTCCGTCGAGCAGCAGCAGGCGTTGTTGGAGCAGCTCAAGGAGGTTGGCCCACTCGAACTGCCCAAGCTGTTGGGAGCGTTTGAACGTCACGCGACCGAACCGCTTGGGATGAAATTGTTCGACACGCTGGGCCAGTCGGTTGGCGTGCGCGGGCTCAGGGTCGACCTGATCCGACCGCTGCTGGCCAAGTATCCGGCGTCAGTTCAAGAGTCGGGCCAGCGGTTGATCGCGCTGCTCAACGCCAGCGCCGCGCAACAGGCCGCGCAGCTCGAAGCCTTGCTCGCCGCATTGCCCCCGGGAGACGCCAACCGCGGGCACGTGGTCTTCACCAATAAGAAGATCGCCTGCGTGCAGTGTCATACGATCGGCTATCACGGTGGCAAGTTGGGACCCGACCTGACAAACATCGGCAAGGTCCGCAATGATCGCGATCTGCTCGAAGCCATCATCTTCCCGAGCGCCAGTTTCGTGCGCAGTTACGAGAGCGTGCTGGTCGCGATGGACGACGGCCGCACCTTCACCGGGATCGTCGTCAAGGAAACGAGCACCGAGTTGGTGCTGGCCACGGGCCCGCAACAATTTCAGCCGCTGCTTCGCAGCGAGATCGAGGAAATGCAGCCGGGGAACGTCTCGCTGATGCCGCAAGGGATCGACAAGATTCTTAACCCGCAGGAGATCGCCGACCTGATCGCGTTTTTGAAGAACGCGCCAAAGTAAAATAGGAGCAGGGAACCACGGATGAACACGGATAAACACGGATGAGGATGAAGGAAACAAAAAGGACCACTCATCGTTTGCACTTCAAAGTTCCCTGGTGATTTGTTTATCTCTTCACTCCTGTCTCTCGTCTCCAGTCTTTCTCATCGGTGTTTATCCGTGTTCATCCGTGGTTCCTTTTCCTTCTCTATTTCGTTTCGAATTTGAAGTTCCGGTACCAGACTTCGCTGCCGTGATCGGTGAGCATGATCTTGCCTCGCGGGTTTTGGGCAAAGCCGGGCTTGTCGTTGAACTTGCTCTGCTTAATGCGTCGTTCCCACTCGGCGTCGCCGACGGTGGCCGCGACGATGAGCTTGCCGTTGAGCCAGTGCTCGATGCGGTCTCCGCGCACCACGATCCGCGCGGTGTTATATTCGCCGCTCGGGCGGAGCGTTTTCTGATCGTTGGGTTCGTACAGGTCGTAGAGCGCGCCGGCGCTGTTCTTGTCCTGGACTTTTTTCGCCGTTCCGTCGTCATAGATCTGATACTCACAGCCCAGCAGGCGACCGTCGTAGCTGCGGACCCGGTACTTGATGCCGCTATTGCCGCGCGGAGCAATCTTCCACTCGAACGACAAGTCGAAGTCGCCAAACTCCTCGGCGGTGACAATGTTGCCGCCGCGCGGGCCACCCTTGCTCAAGTGAATTACGCCGTCGACGATCTCCCAGCCCGCGGCGACTGGCTTGCCGTCGCCGGTCGTCCAGCCCGCGAGCGATTGACCATCGAATGGCGAAGGGAGTTTGGTTTTGGTCGCGTCCTCAGCCCTTGCCAGTGGACTGATCGAGGCGATGAGTGCGAACAGAGCGGCCGAGCAAATCATTCGACGGAGCATGACAAGGGTTCCGTATCGGGTGAGGAAACAATAGGCTGCTATCGTACCATGCCGCGCGGCGTTATGCCTGCTGGGCCAGGGCCACGGCCCCGTGGACGACCACCTCTTCGCCCAGTTGGCTCTCGACAATGGCGTAGCTCCCCAGAAACGGCGGAAAGACGTATCGCTCGACGGCCGCGATGACGGGCTCGAAGAACAGCGAGCGACCGGCGAGCGAGACCCCTCCGCCGATGATGACCATGCGTGGCGCGAGCAGCGTAATGGCCTGGGCAATCCCCCAGCCCAGCGCCTGGCAGGCGTGCTGCATGATCTCGAGGGCCAGCGGGTTGCCATCGGCCGCGGCCTGGGCGACATGCCGGGCGGTCAATTTTTCCGGGTCCCCCGCGCAGCGTTGCCGCAGGTCGGCGGCGTGTTCCTCCTCGGCCTCCTCGGTTACTTTCCATCGTGCGCGGATTTGCGACGGATCGAGCGGTCGATCGCCGTTGACGAACGGTCGCAACGAGTGCGAGACGACCCCGGCGAGGCGTGCTTGCGCGGCGGCGGCGATGCCCCAGCCGGCCGCGAGCGATTCGAGCGTCTCTTCGGGCCGATCGGCGTGCAAGCCCGGCCGCAGGTGTCCGAGCTCGGCGGCTCCGCGCCCGTTGCCGCGATAAATATTGCCGTCGATGACCAAGCCGCCGCCGATGCCGGTCCCCACCGTGAGATAGAAGACCGGGCTGAAACCGCGCCCCGCCCCGTAATGGGCCTCGGCCAAGGCGGCCGCGTCGGCGTCGTTACCGATCGCCGCCGGGAGACCGAATGTCCGCCGGGCCCAATCGATCAGTGGGAAGTTGTCCCAACCGTCGATATGGTGACTCTTCACCGCGCGGCCTTGGTCGAGGTCGATCGGTCCGCCGAACGCGATGCCGACGCGCTCGATCTTGAACCGCTGTTGCAACGCCGCGCCGCAAGACGCGATCTGGTCCAGTATCCCCGCCGCGCCGCGTGACGCTTCGACGTTGAAGCGTTCCAGAGCCGTGAGTCGGCCGTCGCCGTTGCCCACCCCCAGTTGCAATTTCGTCCCGCCGATTTCGATGCCGAGGAACATGAGGGGAAGGGATGAGGGGTGAGGGGTGAGGGGTGAAGGATGAAGGATGAAGGCACGCTGACGCGATCAGTCGGAGTTTCCTGACTAGGCCCAAGCCTCTAGCCCCTAACCTCTCCTCCCACGTAGCGTCCTTCGTGATTGATGCGGGCGAAGACGTCGTTGAGCACCCAGTGGAATATGCACAAATGGATGCTTTCGACCATCCCCATGTCGTCGAGCGGGACATGCAGGCCGTGCTGCTGCATCTGGCGAAGCTTGCCGCCGCTGTAGCCTGTGAGGCCGAAGGTGGTCAGCCCGTGACGGTTGGCCCAATCGACGGCGTTGAGCACGTTGGGACTATTGCCCGACCCGCTGATGGCCAGACAGACGTCCCCTTCGCTGCCGTAGTTCATGAGCTGCTGCACGAAGATTTGGTCGTAGCCAACGTCGTTGCCGAGGGCCATGATCCAGCCGAGGTTGTCGGTCAGGCTGAGCACCTTGAGCCGCTTTTTCGTTTCGTCTTTGAGCTCTTTCTCGCGCAGGGTGCTCTTGCCGAGGTCTTCGCAAAAGTGACTGGCCGTCGTGCCCGAGCCGCCGTTGCCAAAGATGTACACGAAGCGACCGTTCTCCCAGGCCTGATAGATCAGGTCGGCCATTTTGACGATGTCGGCCTGATTGACCCGGGCCAACTCGGCCTGCAGGCGGTCAATGTACTGGCCCACGTTGAGCTGCGCACCGAGCATGAACGGAATCTCCGGCAAAGTTGATCGTGACTTATTGAGAGCGTCTCACAAAGTGGCGGCGGCGAGGGGGACAGTCCCCAGCCATGTTGTGAGACGCTCTTATAGTTTAGCGTTCGCTCCCCCGGCGGGCTATTGGCACAGCGAGGTGTCCAGTGCCAGCAACTCATTTAGCCGCGGGCGATTTTTTTGTGAACCTTGCTCCGCCCGCTCACGTAACCAACACTAGCGGAACGTAAGGGGTTGGCCCAACTCGATGCCAGCTTCTACGATTCCCTCACGCCGTCATGACGACCGCGCTGCAGCATGAAAGGATGCACAACCACCATGCTATCAGCAGTCCGCTTTGTCGGAAGGGGTTGTCATGAAGGCTTTCAGTCTAGCTCGTCGCGCCCTGCTCGTTGTGTGGGGTCTGGGGTTGCCGTTGCTCACGTCGTCGGCCGAGGCCGCGCTGCCAGCGGTGCAATTTGACACACCCACGCTGGTGGCGTGCCGCGACGTCACGACACCGCAGTTCGCTACCGTCCACCCGGGCGAAAAGCTCGTGGCGGCCACGTTTCGCATTTCGGTGTTGGTGGCTCGCGGCAGTCACGAGGACGTGCAGGAAGTGCTCTTACAGATCTCGCATCCCGACCGACGCATGCGCGTGGTGGACTTTTCGCCCCGCACCGAGTTGACCAGCGACGTGGTGGGGAACGTCCGTGGCTCGACCAACGAGCAGCAATCGCGCTCGCTGCATGCCGAGCTGACGAGCGGCCTGCTCTCGGCGGCGGCCAATGCCTCGGCCAAGCTCGACGCCCAGCAGCAAGCCACGCGCCAGGAGATTTACGAACGGCTGCCACCCAAGGTGCCGGTGGTCGCGTCCGGGACGATGAACCAAGGCTGCGGTGTGTTCTTCAAGCTGCGGCCCAGCTCGCAATCGCTGCTCGAAGGGGCGCACGAATTCACGATCGTCGCCGCCGTGCCCAGCGCCTGGCGGGGCGACTGGTTGCAGGTCGACTGCCTCGCCCGTTCGCAGGACAAGTTTCTCTTCGGTTCGTTGCAAGTCGACAGTGGCGCGCAGCGATTTTTGATTGGCTTGCATTTGGAGGCCGACAGCGACGCCCGCACGATCGCCAGTTATCTGGCGGTGGTCGCTGATCGGATCGCGAGACAAGCGACAAAGGCCCCCGCCTCGCCCAATGTCGTCGAGGCGTTGTTTCATGCCAAGTCGCAACAACAGGCCCAGCAGGCTCAAGAGCAACGTGAGTCGGCCTGGCGCGAGGCGCTTGCCGCCGTGCGACAATTAGCGGGCAGAGAGAGTAGGCAGTAGACAGAGGGCAGTAGGCAGTTCTATTACCCCAAGCTGGCGGCTCTGCCGCCGATCGTCGACATCGCAACAACACTTTAGCCCCCGGCGATAGCGACGGTACGTCGCGTACGCCGGGGGTTCTACCGTATTGCGGCGCGAGAGAACGTCCCCATCGTCACCCATCCGGTCCGAGACGGACCGGCTCTGGGCACGTGTGACGACCTCCGATAGCCGGTCCCTCTGGGACCGGACGTGTTCGGCCGCGTGTCGCCCATGCGTTCCTTCTAAGGCGGCGGAGCGTTAAACTTGGGGCGGTTTTATTCGCCGCCGCCGTCAACAAGAGCATCTGATGAGCACTCCCTCCGCCGCCGAACTCAGCAACCCGTACGCGCTCCAGGTATTCGATCACGATCGCGAACTGTTCGAGCGAGAGTTGCGAGCGTTTGTGCCGCCGGGGAGTTTTGACGCGCACGGGCACCTGTACGATCCACAACGCAGCGCGGGGGCGGGGGCGCTGTTCGTCCCGGCTGGCGAGGCGGCGATGACCCGCGAGTTGTACACGCGCATGCTGCAAGGCTGGATGGGAGATCGTGTGCCGAGTGGCGGCCTGTTCTTCCCCTTTCCAAAACGGGGGAGCGACACCCGGGGGCAAAATCAATTCCTCATCGATCAGTTGCGTGGCGATCCCCAGTCACGCGGGCTGTTGCTGGCGACGCCCGAGTGCGACCCTGCCGAACATCAGTCGCTGCTCTCGAATCGCTCACTGCTGGGCTTCAAGGTCTATCACTGCTACGCCGACCACGCCGACACGTTTCATGCCGGCTGCGAGCAGTTCGTGAGCGAGTGGATGTGGCAACTGGCCCACGAGCGCGGGCTGTTCATCATGTTGCACATGGTCAAGAGCCGGGCGCTGGCCGACGAGTCGAACCAGCACTACATCCGCGCGCATTGCCGCCGCTACGCGAATGCCAAGTTGATTTTGGCCCACTGCGGCCGGAGCTTTTGCGCTCAGCACACGATCGACGGTTTGACGGCACTCGCCGATCTGGACAACGTGTTGTTCGACAACAGCGCCATTTGCGAAGCCGCGCCTCATGAAGCCATTCTGCGAACCTTCGGTCCGACCCGATTGCTGTTTGGCCTGGATCATCCGGTCAGTTCGATTCGCGGTCGGTGCATCAGCATCGGTGACGGGTTTGTGTGGACGAACGAGGTCGAGCCCGACTGGAGCCGCTCGAAGTTCGCGCGACCGACGCTCGTGGGGATCGAGAATCTGCTCGCACTCAAGCAGGCTTGCCGGACACTGCATCTGAACGATCGCGACATCGAGCAGATATTTGGCGGCGCGGCGCGACAGTGGCTTGGCATGCCGCTAGCGACGCCTGCGGTCGACGTGCAGCGGCAGTATCGCGAGGCGAAGCAGATCATCCCCGGCGGGACGCAGTTGCTCTCGAAGCGACCTGAGCAGTTTGCTCCTGAGCAGTGGCCCGCTTACTACAGCGAGGCCCGGGGCTGCGAGGTGATCGACACGGCCGGGCGACGGTACATCGACATGTCGAGTGGCGGCATCTTGGCGTGCATCTTGGGCTACAGTGATCCGGACGTGAATGCGGCGGTCATTCGGCGAGTCCAGTTCGGCTCGATGAGCACGTTGCAAACGTATGACGAAGTCGAGTTGGCTCAGCGGCTGATCGCGATTCATCCGTGGGCCGCGATGGCTCGATTTACTCGCTGCGGCGGCGAGGCGATGGCGGTCGCGGTGAGAATTGCCCGGGCGAGAACCGGACGCGACACGGTGGCGATCTGCGGCTATCACGGCTGGCACGATTGGTACTTGGCGGCGAATTTGCCGACCGACGGAGGCGCAGCGGTCGGGCGGCTCGACAAGCACTTGCTGCCTGGCCTTGAGCCGAAAGGGGTTCCTGCCGCGCTCGCGGGGACGGCGCTGCCGTTTCATTACAATCGGCTCGACGAGTTGGAGCAGATATTTGCCCAGCATGGCTCGGAGCTGGCGGCGGTGGTCATGGAGACCACGCGGCACATCGACCCACAGCCGGGTTTTTTGGAAGGGGTGCGCGCGCTGTGCGATCGACATGGCGCACGGTTGATTTTTGACGAAATCTCGATCGGCTGGCGGCTGTGCCTCGGCGGGGCGCATCTCAAGTTCGGCGTGTATCCGGACCTGGCCGTGATGGCCAAGACGATCAGCAACGGTTTCGCGTTTGGGGCGGTGATCGGCACGGCCGACACGATGCACTCGGCTCAAGAGTCGTTCATCTCGAGCGCGTACTGGACCGAAGGCGTGGGCCCCGCCGCGGCCTTGGCCGCCGTGAGCAAGATGCAGCGGATCAATGTGCCCGCGCATCTCGATCGGATCGGTCGACGGATGCGCGACGGCTGGCAACGCCTGGCGCAACAACATGGCGTGCCGGCGATCGTGGGGGGGCGGAGTGAAATGCTCACGTTCTCGTTCGAGCATCTGGAGAGCGCGGCCCTGGTGACGCTGTTGACCGCCCGGATGCTCAAGCACGGGTTCCTCGCCGGCGGGTACTTTAATGGCATGCTCGCGCATCAGGAGCAGCACGTCGATGCGTACTTGGCGGCGCTCGATGAGGTGTTCGCTGAAATTGCCCAAGCGATTGCCCAGGGGGACGTCCACAGCCGCATAGGCGGGCCGGTCAAACACTCCGGGTTTGCTCGGCTGACGTGAGTGATAACGGACGCAGAGAGCCGTTTCCATCGCCGGTCCGTCTCGGACCGGTCTTGAGCCCCTCGTGCAATGAGCGATGATGCATCGCGAATGGAGACTCGCTTTGCGGCCGAAAAGATCCGGTCCCGGAGGGACCGGCTATGGGGCTGGTGTCGTGATGTCTTCGATCGCGCGCTAGATCAAATCGAGTGGCGAGGCGCGGCGTCGCTGTCGAGAGCACTCTTGGCATACGCCGTAGACGATCAGCCGGTGGCCGGTGACCCGAAAGTTGTGCTGGCGGGCGACGGCTTGGCGAATCTCTTTGACCTCTTCGCTGGAGAACTCGATGAGCTTCTCGCACTTTTGACAGTACAGATGGTCGTGTTGCGGGTAGCCGTAGTCGTGTTCGTACACGCTGCGGCCGGCGAGAGTCATTTGCCGCAACAGTCCGGCGTCGACCAACTCGCTCAGGGTGCGATAGACGGTCGGTCGGCTGACATGTCCGCGCCCCAGGTTTTCTTGCAGCAGGGCGAGCAGTCCCTCGGCGTCGAAGTGTTCGTGGCGGCTGAAGATTTGCTCGACGATCACGCGGCGCGGCTTGGTGACCCGTTTGCCGCGGCTTTGCAGGAACTCTTCGAACCGCTCGACCGGCGAGAGTGAAACTTCGACCGTCGAGAGCGTGAAATCGTCGGGCATGGGTGCAGACGGCTCGTGAGCGGAACCAGGAGTGAGGACATGGCCAGAACGCGACGCGGTTACTGGCAATACCTTATTGTAGGATGCGCGAGCGAAACAGGGAACGGGCTGTTGGCGCAACACAACGGCCGCCGCAGGGACGGTCCCGGCGGCGGCCGCGTAAGTTGTGCTGGCGGTATTACTTAGCCAATTTCATCCAGCAGGCGATCGACGGCCGTGCCGAGTTTGTCGGCTGTTTCGTAGGTGCCGTCGGCCAGGGCGGCGCGAATGGCGGCCACCTTGTCGTGACGGATGTCGGGCAGTTGTTGGGCCTGGGCCACGAACTGGGCTGCCGAGGAAATGCTCAATTCGTCTGTCACGCTCGAACTCGCTTCTGCGCTCGGTGCCGTGGTGCTCCGCGCGTTGTGCGGAGCCGAAACGGACTGAGGGCCATGAACTTGGGCTGGACCGTAGATTTGCATTGTGCTTCTCTCCCCGCTACGGCAACATCCGCTGATACTCGACGAGGCCGAACTAGAACTAGTTCTGGCCGAGGATCGTCGCGAACTCAGAGGCGAATGTTGTCGTCGTGCGTGTTAACCAAAACCGGAATGTCTGTTGCCAGCGTCTGCCGATGGTTGCGAATCGTTGAGCCGTTCTGGTTGTGGTTTTGCGCCGCACACGGGATATCGAAGCTTGTATTCAAGCCTAGCCCATGTTTTGGCCACCGACCACTTGGCTCATCCTTGCAGAATCGCAACTCCTCGGAAAACTTGTTGAACTGCCGGCGCCGCATTCCATGTCGCACGACTCGCGGGCTCGGAACCCTTAACTGCAAGCGTGTTCATCGACGCGGCGCGGCCGCCACTGTGAATCAATTCTGTTTGCAAACTGTTATGCGAATCCTTCGTGTCGTGCCGTCGCCTCCGTTTGTGCAAGCCGTTTCGAGCGCGACGCGCTCACCATCGGACCCGCTGTGTTGAACATCGTCAACCCATGTTGCCCGATAGCCACCTACCACCGCACTCGATTCCCAACGACAGGCCTATTTGTTGTAACGCGTTCGACACGTGCTCTTGGCATAATCAGCGAACTCGTCACCTTCTACGGAGGCCGACCCAGTGAGGTTTGCCTCTCCCAAAAATATTTTCTCGCGGCATTGTAGAGCTGAGGCCGGAAAGCAACAATACCGCCGCAAGGCATAGCCCCTGCAAGACTTGCGATCGCTGGCGCTGCTAGCGGTGTCGGCTGGCCAAGGGCGCGCGGCGAAACTTTGCGGGTCGCTCGGGGTTGGATGGTACGAACTCGCTATTGTTGTTAAACGATCGACGAGCCAGCTTTGTTCGCTCCGGCGTTGGGTGCCCTTGATACTCTTTCCTCTGTGGAGAACGACTGCCATGCGACGACCTCGACTTTATTCGCTCTGCGGCGCGGCCTTGCTGGCCTCGCTCGCGGTGCAGGCCCAGGCTCAAGACAAGCCGGGCGAACAAAATGACGAACGCAGCGCGCTGTTCAACAAGCTCGACGCCAACAGCGATGGCGTGGTGGCCGCCGACGAAGTTCCCGCCGAGCAGAAGCTCCTGTTCACCCGGCTGCTCCGCAGCGATCGGAACCAGGACGGCAAGCTCAGCCTCGAAGAGTTCTTGGTGGGCACGGCCGAAGAGCCGCGCCGCGGTGGCGAGCGCGGCGAAGGGCCGCGACGCGAAGGAGGCGGCGATCGTCCCTCCGGAGCACCCGCAGGGCTGTTCGAGCAGCTCGATGCCAACAAGGACGGCAAGGTCACGGTCGATGAAGTGCCCGAGGATCGCCGTGAACGGTTTGCCCAAATGGTCGAGCGTGCCGACAAAGATGGCGACAAGAGCTTGTCGCGCGACGAGTTCGCGCAGGCCTTTGGCGGCGCTCCGCAGCGCCCCGGCGAACCCGGTCGCCCAGGCGATCCGAATCGGCCTGGTGAGCCCGGTCGCGGCAACCCGCCGATCGGTTTTGGTGGCCCAGCGGATGCGTTGTTGCGGCTGCTCGACACCGACAAGGATGGCAAGATCTCGGCCGACGAGCTGGCCAAGTCCAACGAGGCTCTCAAAGGCCTCGATCGCAACAGCGATGGCCAGATCGACCGCGAAGAGTTGATGTTCGCGTTGCGCCCCATGCTGGCCGGTGGTCCCGACGGCGCGCGTCGACCGGAGGGAGCCCCTCAAGGGAATCCCGATGGCCGCCCCGACGGCGAGCGGTTCTTGCAATACCTCAAGCAGCTCGACAAGAACAACGATGGCAAGTGGAGCAAGGACGAGTTGCCCGAACGGATGCAGGAGAACTTTGCTCGCCTCGACGCCAACAGTGACGGCGTGGTGGACGAGACCGAGTTGAAGCAGATGTTTGCTCAAATGCAAGGCCGTCGCGATGGCGCTCC
>CAZZBK010000005.1:104419-106991 GCA_964652155.1 uncultured Planctomycetaceae bacterium
ACCCAGACGCCAAGCCCCGCGAGCGTGACCCAGATGCCAAGCCGCGCGTACCCAACCCAGACGCCAAGCCGCGCGAGCCAAAGTCCGAGTAACCCGTTCAAGCTCGGTGACGAGCCGATTTTCCAGCCCTGTCGGAGGGGTGCAAGGTGTGCCGCCGACAGGGCTGGTTCGTTTTTACTCGTTGTGCGGCCTTGTGAAATAGATCACACCCAATTATTGCCGCGCGAACCCGAACCATCGGCTCCCGCTCTGCGTAGAATAGCTGTGCAACACGCCACGGCGCCACGATACGCACGGGGAGGCCCAACATGAACCCATTCAACGACCTGCCGAAACCTGAGCCCGCGGACGTCTTTCTCGATCTGCATGGTTCGACGTCGGCGGCCATTGCGGCAGAGGAATTGGCCAGCCGTCACTTTGCGACGTGGCTCGACGCCGAACTCGAACGGCTCGTTGCTCGGTGGCAGCACTTGGCCGCCCCCCGCGCCAAGCGACCCATGAGCGGCGATCGCCCCAAGTTCCGCGGCCTTCCTCGAACGTAATCGCAATCGCCGCTGGTCCAATTTACGAGGCGTCGTCGGCTCGCGTATTAAACGTTTCGAGCAGCACGCGCCCTTTGTGCAGGGCATACAAACCGTCGCTCTGCAGCGGTCGCACGCTGGACCGGTGCGGGTACCAGTACGGTCGGTCCCCCTCAAGCACAAGCAGTCCCGCGCTCCCCTGGTAACGTCCTTCGGCGAGCCAATAATAATGCTCGAAGAACTGCGCCACCCCCTGCAATTGCAAATCCTGATAACCGGCCTCGACAAGCATGGGCTTCAGTCTCGCCCACTCGGTCCGTTCGCGGTGGGTGAGCTGCTCGACACGTTGCTCCCGAATCGCCTCATGCTCGACGCTTAAGCCGGCATAGTAGGCGTAAATGTTCTCGGCAGATTCATCACTCAGGTCGACCGACGAGGCATACACCATCGGACCAGCAATCCCCACGCCCACCAAATTGGCTTCCGGGAGTGGCACCTCGAACTGGAACAAAAAGCACTCGACGCGCTCGTCGTAGCCGGGCCAGTACTGTCGCCGCTGGTCGATGAGCTCAAGGCTCAACGGGCCGATCCCAAATCGCATCGGCTCGGCTAGCCACGCGGCCAATGTCCCGGCTGCCTGAGCCGCCGGAGTTCGGTGCTCGGCCGCGGCTCGGTCGAGCTGCCCGACATCTTCGAGATAGGCCAAGGCCCGCGTCCGCACGAGTGGCTCGGCCGCCATCGCCACGAGCACCTCGACTCCGCGCGGCTCGTGCAGTCGCGCCAGCGCCCAACCGGCCTCGACCTGAATCCGCCGGTGCCGTAGCTCCAGGGCCTGATGCAACTTGCCGCTCACGCTCGGGTCGCCGATCAAGGCCAGCGTGTCGCACAACGCCACGACGAGCGACAGCGACTCGCTCACCCGTTGCGTCAGTTGCTGCGGCGAGAGCGCAAACTCCTGAGGGCTCTCTTCCAGCCGACCGAGCGTCAGACTCAGTCGCCCCAACAACTCGGCAAAGGTCGACACACGGTCAACCCCCGGGTGCTCGGCGACCCGTTGTTGTCGGGTCAGATAATTGGCCAAATCCAGAATGACGGCCGCCAGAGCGCTCTCGTGCAGGGCCGCAAACAGCCGAGGAAACACGACCGACGCCGGCCAAACACGCCGCTGGAACAGCGGCGCCAGGGCCAGCGCCGCGCCGTCGCCGCTCGCCGGTGGGTCGTCGATCAGCCGCGACACGACCGTCTCCAGCGCCTGGTTGCCCGCATCGGCCGCCAACACCCGCAGCAACTCGTGCCGCTTCGGATGCGCACGCCCCAGCCGGTCATATTGGGCGGCCATCGCGGCGACCGCGGCCGGGTCGAGTGCGCCGCGAGGCCCTTGTGGGTTGGCGCGCGTGGATAGTTCGGCCAGCAGTCGGTCGCTCCACTCGCTCTGCGCGTCGAGTTGGCGCTCGAGCCGCTCGACAAGTTGTGCGATCGTATGGTCGGCGAGTTCGTTCTTCGTGCTCATGATCGACTATCGTACCAACTGATGACGGCAATCGTTAGATGTCAGACGCGACGGGTCGCCCGGGCAAACTCGTCTTGACGACATTGGGCAATAATCGTTCCAATGCGCGGCGTCAGGTCACGGCGCGTGTCGCCGAGGCGTGGCAATGTGTTTGCGATCTTCCCGCTCCTGGCACCCGCGAGTGTGAAATCGTTTGATCGATTGTTGGGTGCCGTTAACCACAAGGAGCCACGGACATGGCTGCAAAGAAGACCACCAAGGCCGCGACCAAGACCACTGCCAAGCGTTCGACCAAGAAGGCCGCCAAGAAGAAGTAGTCTTCGCGCGGAGCCCAACCGCTCCGCCTCGAACGGCTACAACGAGAAAGGCCGGCGTGCTTGCTCGATCCGCTCCGGGTCGTTCGAGTACGCCGGCCTATTTTATTGGTGGAAGGGGCGTGGGGGAAATGATGAGGGATGAGGGATGAGGGATGAAAACGGAGCGCTGCCGCGTGAGCGTGTCTCCCCTTTCATCCCTCATCCCTCATCCTTCATCCCTTCTG
>CAZZBK010000006.1:0-94561 GCA_964652155.1 uncultured Planctomycetaceae bacterium
CCCTGTCCCCCTCTCCCATCGGGAGAGAATGGCCAAAGTCGACAAGCGCTTCGCTGCGAAAATGAAATCAACCGTAACTCCCATAGCCGGTCCCTCTGGGACCGGTCGTGCTCAATATATCTGAACAACAAGAGGAGTCTCTGATGCGCGACTTCGAAAACATTTCAAGATCGTGTCGAGGGTGCCATGCTCACGTGTTGGTGCGCATGGCCAGTCGCGTGTGGTGCTGGATCATGTTGTTCGGCACACTCATGACCGCGCCGCTCGGCGCTCAGGAGCCGACCGCCGAGTCCCTGCTGGAACGCTCCAAGGCGGTGCTCGCCCAGCATGCCGGGAACATTTCAATCGACGGACTCAAAGAGCGCGTCGAGGTCATCCGCGACCGCTGGGGTATCCCGCACATCTATGCACAAAACCAGGACGACCTCTTCTTCGCCCAAGGTTTCATCGCCGCGCAAGACCGCCTCTGGCAGATCGACATGTGGCGACGCATCGGGGTGGGAGAGACCGCCGAGGTGCTGGGTGCGTCGGGCGTGGCCGGCGACCGTTTCGCCCGGCTCGTGCGTTACCGCGGCGACATGCAAGCCGAGTGGACCAGTTACTCGAGCGATACGCAGCAGATCGCCACCTCTTTCACGCGCGGGATCAACGCCTACATCGCGCACATCGGCGACCGGCTGCCCATCGAGTTCCAGTTGCTCAAGTATCGGCCGGGCCTGTGGAAGCCCGAGGACATTTTGACCCGCATGTCGGGCATCATCATGTGCCGCAACTTTCGTAGCGAGGTCGACCGCGCGCGGCTCATCGCGGCGGTAGGCGTCGACAAGGCCCGTTGGCTCGCGCCGACCGATCCGGCCCGCGAGTTTACGCTCGACGCGGCCCTCGATCCGGCGAGCTTGCCTGCCTCGATCTTCTCGGGCTATGAAGCCGCGACCAAGGCGCTCGACTTCGCGCGCGTTCCGCCGGGCAGCAACAACTGGGCCGTCGACGCGACCCGCAGCGCGTCGGGCAAGCCGATGTTGGCGAGTGACCCGCACCGCTCGTTGGCCTTGCCGTCGTTGCGTTACCTGGTGCATTTGAATGCCCCAGGCTGGAACGTGATCGGCGGTGGCGAGCCAGCCTTGCCCGGCGTGGCGATCGGCCACAACGACCATGTCGCCTGGGGCATGACGATCGTCGGCACCGATCAGGCCGACGTGTTCGTCGAGCAGACCAAGCGTGACGACCCCTATCAGGTCCGTCGCGGCGAGCGGTGGGAAAAGCTGACCGTGGTTCGCGAGACGATCCGGGTTCGCGGCGCGGCCGACGTCGAGCTCGAATTGTGTTTCAGCTCGCACGGGCCCATTATTCATCAGGACCGCGACAAGCAGCGCGCGTATGCGTTGCGGTGGACAGGCGCTGAGCCAGGGACGGCCGGGTACCTCGGCTGCCTCGCGCTGAACCGAGTTAACAATGCACACGAGTTCCTCAAGGAGTCGGCGCGTTGGAAGCTGCCGAGCGAGAATCTCGTGTTTGCCGACGTGGACGGGAACATCGGCTGGATCGCCGCCGCCTTGACCCCCGTCCGTCAAGGCTGGGACGGTCTGCTCCCGGTGCCCGGCTGGGACGACAAGTACCGCTGGACCGGTTTCTTGCCCCGTGAACAGTTGCCGCAGGTCCTCAACCCGGCGAATCATTATGTCGCCACGGCGAACCATAACATTCTCCCCTTGGGTTACGGGCGAGAGATTGCCTACGAGTTCTCGGCCCCCTTTCGCTATCAGCGTTGCGACGAGCGGCTGCGTGGCACGGCACGACTGACGCTCGACGACATGAAGTCGATCCAACATGACAACACGAACCTGGCCGCCAAACGCTTCGCGGCCGTGGTGAGCCAGGTGACGTTGAGCGACAGCGACTTGCTGCCTTACGCCAAGAGCGTTGCCCAGTGGGATGGAGCGATGGTTCGCGAGAGTCAAGCCGCACCGATATTCGCCGCGTGGTCCAATGAGGCGCTGCGCGAATTGTTCAGCCCGCACGTACCGCCTGATCTGATCGATTTCTGCACGAGCGGGCCAGGCATGGAACGTCTGCTCGACGCGCTGGAGAAACCCGACCCACGCTGGTTCGGCTCGAACCCAGCCGAAGCGCGCGTGCAACTTTTAGAGCGTTCGTTGCGACGCGCCGTGGCGCAGCTCGAAAAGCGGCTGGGGGGCGATCTCGCCACGTGGTCGTGGGGCCGACTGCATCGGGCGCACTTCACGCACTCGTTGGGCACGCTGGGCGAGACTTACGCGCAGGCCTTTTCGCCGCCGGCCGTGGCGACCCCCGGCGACGTGAACTCCCCCAACAACGCGCGGCACGACAAGAATTTTCGTCATATTCATGGCGCGTCGTTCCGCATGGTCGTCGATCTGGCCGACTGGGACTTGGGCCAAGCGACCAGCACGCCGGGGCAGAGCGGCCAGCCCGGCAGCCCCCATTACGCCGATTTGCTCCCGTTGTGGAAAGACGGACAGTATTTCCCCTTGCTCTACTCGCGAAGTAAGATTGAACAATCGCGCACGCACACGCTGCTGCTGCAACAACGCTCGCCGTCACGCTAAACGCACCGCCGGTCACTTTCGCCCAGTTCGCTCATGTACGCCGCCCAGATCGACCATTTACAGAAGCATTACTTTCTCGGAGGCGAGACCGTCCGGGCCCTCGACGGCGTCACGTTCACCGTGCCCGAGGGTGACTACGTCGCGATCATGGGCCCGTCGGGGAGCGGCAAGAGCACGCTGCTCAACTTGCTCGGCTGTCTCGACCGGCCGACCGGCGGCAGCTACTTTCTCGGGCCCGACGACGTCGCGAACCTCGACGACGACCGGCTCAGCGAGATTCGCGGCTCGCGCATCGGGTTCGTGTTCCAATCGTACAACCTGATCCCGCAGTTGACCGTGCTCGAGAACCTGGAAGTGCCCTTGTACTATCAGCGACGCTGGTCCCCCGCCGATCGCGAGCGATGCCGCCAAATGGCCACGCTGGTCGGCTTGGGCAATCGACTCGACCATCGGCCAACACAGTTGTCCGGCGGTCAACAGCAGCGCGCGGGTATTGCCCGCAGCCTGGTCAACAACCCTTACTTCATCTTGGCCGACGAACCGACGGGCAACCTCGATTCGGTCACCACGGCCGACATCCTCAATTTGTTCGAGGACCTCAACCGCTCGGGCAAGACCATCGTGCTGGTGACGCATGAAGACGAGGTGGCTCATCGCAGCAAGCGGATCATTCGCCTGCGCGACGGCAAAATCCAAAGCGACGAGCGGATGCGCGACTGAGTTATCAGAGCCGGTTCGTCTCGGCCCGCTCGGGTTACGAAGACACCGTGAGCGCGCCATCGGGGTTCAGCCGCACGACCTCGCGGAGGTCAAATAGCCGCCGGGCCTGACGATCGTCAGGGTCGAGCGCGGCCCAATGGATGCCCGCCTCGAAACTGGCTCGAATGATCGCCAGCAGGTCGTGTCGCTCGGGCCGCAATGGTTTCCACTGCGCATCGAGTTGCGCGACTTGACAGTATTGCCGGGCCGCCGCTTCTTTCAGAAACAACGCCAGGGTCCGCGTGCCGTCGCAGAGCGTCCACAGGGCGCATTCCAACTGCTTGTCGAGCACTCGGTACACGACATAAGGTTCGGCATGTTCAACGTGTTGCGCGGCGTTGGTCTCGGTCATGACTGGATTCGGATGATGGACTCAGAGCGGGCGATCCAAATGACGATTAATTTATGCTACTCACGCTCTGGGCCGCATGCTACGATCAACTGAAAATTACCCTGAAATATCGCGTGGATTCCACCATGACCCACCGCCGCTTCCGCCTGTTGGCCGTTCTGCTTTGCTGCCTCGCAGGGGTCTCGCTGACCCAGGCCGCACAGCCGCGGCGACCCAACATCGTGTTCATCTTCAGCGACGATCACGCCTTTCAGGCCATCAGCGCCTATGGGTCAAAGATCAATCGCACGCCGCAAATCGATCGCCTGGCTCGCGAAGGCATGCGATTCGACAACTGCTGCGTGACCAACTCGATCTGCGGTCCCAGCCGGGCCGTTATTCTCACCGGCAAGTACAGTCACCTGAACGGGTTCATTGACAACAGCGGCATTCGCTTCGACGGCGCGCAGCAGACCGTCGCCAAGCTGATGCAAGCCGGCGGTTACCAGACGGCCATGATCGGCAAGTGGCACCTGGTCAGCGATCCGACCGGGTTCGACTACTGGCACATCCTGCCGGGCCAAGGGGCGTACTACAATCCGCCGATGATCGACAACGGCAAGCGGATCACGCACACCGGGTACACGACCGACATCATCGGCGACTTGACGCTCGAGTGGCTCGAAAAGCGTCGCGATCCCAACAAGCCGTTCCTGCTGATGTGTCAGCACAAGGCGCCGCACCGCGAATGGGAACCGGGGCCCGCGCACTTGCAAGACTTCAAGGACGTGAAGATCCCCGAGCCGGCGACATTGTTCGACAATTACGAGGGCCGTGGCTCGGCCGCCAAGCGGCAAGACATGACCATTGCCAAGACGATGACCCCGCGCGACTTGAAACTCGTGACGCCCGGCAAGCTCACCCCCGAGCAACAGCGCGCCTGGGACGCGGCCTACGCGGCCGAGAATGAGGCGTTTCAGAAAGCCAATCTATCAGGCGACGAGCTCGTGCGTTGGAAATACCAGCGCTACATCAAAGACTATCTGCGCTGCGTGGCCAGCGTCGACGACAATGTCGGCCGGGTGTTGGATTACCTCGATCGCACTGGACTGGCCGAGAACACGATCGTCGTCTACTCATCTGACCAGGGCTTTTACTTGGGCGAGCATGGTTGGTTCGACAAGCGCTGGATCTACGAGGAGTCGGTTCGCACGCCGCTGTTGGTGCGTTGGCCCGGCGTGACGAAGCCGGGGAGCGTGAGTCGCGATCTGGTGCTTAATCTCGATTTTCCCGAGACGTTCTTGGAGGCGGCAGGGTTGCCGATCCCGGGCGACATGCAGGGGAAGAGCTTAAAGCCGATTCTGGCGGGTCAAACGCCGGCCGACTGGCGGCAACACTTTTATTACCATTACTACGAGTTCCCCGGCCCGCACAGTGTCCGGCGGCACTACGGTGTCCGCAGCAACCGCTATACGCTGGTGTACTACTACACCCTCGACGAGTGGGAACTCTTCGACCGGCAGACCGACCCGCAGCAGATGAAAAGCGTCTACAGCGATGTGAGTTACGCCGACGTTGTGACCGAGTTGAAGCGTGAGTTGGCCCGACTGCGGAGCGAGTTGAAGGTACCCGAGGACACGCGGGCCGAAGGCCCGGCGAGTAAAGGGAAAGCCAAGACTTAGGTGGAAACAAAAAGCAGGTGCCGGGAGCCGAGCATGAACACGACTCTCGACACCTGCGATCGTTTAACCGCAAAGCGGGCAATCGTGGCGTGAATGGAACGATCACGCCGGACTTCGATAGCGCGCATCACCAAAGCCGAGCAAGGGGTAGAAGATGAACGGCAAAAAGGCCAATCCCAGGCCAAAACCGGCCCCTTTGCCAAATGCCTTGGCCAGATCAAGCATGACCAGGATGATGATGACAAAGTTGACGAATGGAATCAACAACAGCAACAGCCACCAGAGCGGTTTCCCGGCGATTTCCAGAAGCACAATGACGTTGTAGATGGGGATGATACAGGCCCAGCCAGGTTTTCCCGCTTTGGCGAAGGTCTTCCATATACCGGCGATCACGACGACCATGATCGCCAGATAGACAACCACAGCCACGAGACCGACTGACTCGGTCGTTCCGTCTTGTTGGGCAAATAGTGCAGAAAGTTGCATTGTACGTAAGTCCTTGTGTAAAAGCCGAACGAACGAGCAAAAGAAACCCGTGAGCATCATACCGATTTGTTGGCTGTCAGCCATGCTATTTGGTCATCTGGCGCTCATGGCGACCGGTATATTCTGTGAACGGCTCGGTAAATCCGCTTGTCGCATGAAGCCAACCGCGTAGATTGGACTCAGGGCGTTCATCGAACGGATGCAACGTACTTTCGGGCCCCTCGATCATGTCGACTGCGGAGCTCACCGTGACGGAACTCAGCGACGATCAGGCGTCGTCGAGCCGGCTGGCGCGGCATTATCAACCGTTGGTCATTACGCTTGCCGCGCTCAGCGGAGGCATGGCCGTCGATCGTTACTGGGGGGGCAACTTTGCACTGCTCGGGGGCCTGAGTCTGCTCGGCTGGATCGGTTGGTTCGTTGAACACCGGCGCGGCAATCCGCTGCGGTCCAGCGCGCTGTTATTGCTGAGCATCGCCGCGCTCGGAGGCGCTTGGCATCACGCGCGTTGGTCGCAGTTCAACGCGGATGAGATCGGGTTGTTCACGGCGGATCGCCCGCTACCGGCCTGCATTCAGGGCATCGCGCAGTCGATGCCGCGTCGCATCGCGGCCGAGCAGCACGATCCGCTCAACGCTCTGCCGCATGGCGACCGGACGCGGCTAAGCGTCGCAGTCGAACGGATTCGCGATCGCGACACGTGGCGCAGTGCGTCGGGGCTGCTGAACGTGCGCGTCGAGGGGCACGTGCTCGACGTGCAACTGGGGGATCGTGTGCAGTTGTTTGGCCAACTCTCGGCGCCGCAACCACCACTGAACCCCGGCGAGTTCGATTTCGCCGCGTATCAACGGGCAGATCGCGTGCTGGCCGAGTTGTGGGTCGATCACTCGGCGGCCGTGACGAAGCTCGACACGCGCCGCGGCTACACGCTGGCCGCTTGGCTCGCACGAGTGCGGCAACATGCCGAGGGCTGGCTACGTCGCGATGTGAGTGGGTCGCAACGGGGGATGGCCATCGCGCTGCTGCTCGGCGAGCGCGAGCAGGTCGACCGCGCGGTGAACGACGCCTATTTTCGCACGGGGATGATCCATCTGTTGTCGATTTCGGGTTTGCACGTCGGGATCTTGGCCTTGGGCTTGATGGCGGGCCTGCGGCTGGGGTGGCTGAGCCGCCGCAACACGCTCGTGCTGGTGGCCTCTGTGACCACGTTTTATGCCCTGCTGATCGACGCCGAGCCACCTGCGCTGCGCGCGACCCTGTTGGTCGTGCTGGGTTGTGTCGGCATGCTGCTCGGGCGGTGCAGCCAAGCGTTTAACACGCTGGCCACGGCGGCTATCGTGGTGCTCGCGCTGAATCCGGCCGATCTGCTCCGCGCCGGCCCGCAACTCTCGTTTCTGGCCGCGGCCGTGTTGGTGTGGAACGCCGAGTCGACGTTGTTACGCCACACGGACGACCCGCTCGCCGAGTTGATCCGCGCGAGCCGTCCGCTATATGTGCGCGGCACGCTGGTGGTGTGGGACGCGCTGTGCGAGATGACGATCGTGTCGATCTTGATCTGGGCCGTCGCACTGCCGCTGATCATGTGTCGCTTTCACATCGTGGCGCCGGTCTCGATCTTGTTGACGCCCTTGCTTAGCGTGCCAATCGGGATTGCGCTCTTCAGCGGCTTCGGCGTGCTCGTGTTGGGAGGCATCGTGCCGCCGCTGTCGCACGTTTGTGGATGGTTGTGCGGCGCGAGCCTCGAGTTGATCGAGCGTTGCGTGCAAACGGCAGTCACGTTGCCCGGCAATCATGCTTGGCTCGCGGGTCCCCAGCCGTGGTGGGTCGTGGCGTTTTATCTCGTGCTGGTTCTAGCCTGCTTGCGCTGGCGCAGTGTCGTCAAACCGTCACGCGAGTTGGCCGTGGTTGCCTGTTGGTCGCTGGCCTCGCTGTTGCCGCCACCGCACTGGCCGCAGCACGACCGCCCGTTGGTCTGCTCGTTTTTGGCCGTGGGGCACGGCTGTGCGGTGTTGCTGGAGATGCCCAACGGCAAGACGCTGTTGTACGACTGCGGGCGTTTAGGCCCGCCGGCCTATGGAGCCCAAACGATCTCGAGCTTCGCGCTCGAGCAGCGCGTACACCACTTCGATGCCGTGGTGATCTCGCACGCCGACGTCGACCATTACAACGCGCTGCCTGAGTTGCTGCGACGATTCTCGGTGGGCAATGTGTTTGTTTCGTCGGCCTTGAGGCGCGATGCGAGTGAGCCCACGCGAACGATGCTCACGGCGGTTCAGCTTTCGGGCGCGTCGTGCCTGGATTTAGCTCAAGGGGACCGCCTCGAATTGGATCCGGGCGTATCGATTCACGTGCTGCATCCGCCTCCGCAGGGGATGTATGGGAGCGACAACGCCAATAGCATCGTGCTGGCGATCGAGCATGCCGGCCGACGCTTGTTGCTGACGGGCGACCTGGAGCCGCCCGGCTTGGAGCGCGTGCTCGCCTCGCCACGGTGGGATTGTGACGTGCTGCTGGTGCCGCATCACGGCAGCTTGCGGAGCAATCCGCCGGGTTGCGCCGCGTGGTGTTCGCCCGAGTTTGTCGTGATTAGCGGCGGCAACAATCCCACGATCGAGTTGGTGAGTGCGGCCTACGAAAAATCCGGTGCCGAGGTGTTGCACACGGCTCGCCATGGAACGATTACTTGCCAAATGTCGCGCGGCGGCGTTGAGATCAGCACCTGGCACCGGCGTCCGCTTGGCAAGCGGTCGGCCGCGCGTTAGCGTAACGGGCGAGTCGCATATCATGCAGGCCAGATGTGAGATGATCGTGTGCGAGCGTCATCGGGTTGGGTGGCGAGTGACGTTTGACACCGCTCCGGAGTGCGCCGGGTTTGCTGCGCAAAACGCCAGCCACCCGTCCGATGATGCCTTACCACCAGAACCGATTCTCCACCCGTTTTTGAGACGCTCGTACGAATGACAGTCAACACCGGCAAGGTCACGCTTCGACGGCACGTTTACTACGCCACGTTCGACGAGCGGCGCGCGGCAGTCGAGCGCATAAATCGTGAGGCGCGTCGCGCGCCAAGTCCGTTCCTGGGAAACCTGTCTCGCGAGGAAGCCGATCGGGTGCATCTCACCCACTCGGCAATGCACATGAGCTTTTTGATCGCCGACGAGGCATGAGCGACGCGCTCGACGATTATCGTTGGTTGACCTGCGGCGAGGCAAACGCCTTTCTGTCGTCGTTAAGCGGCGACGGGGCACCACTTGTGCAGCAAGTTGCTCGCTTGCGGAAACAACTGTCGGCCGAGCGGGTCCACGTGCTCATGCAACAACATGAGCTACGCCAGCGTGCGCGCGCCAAGTTCTCGCGCGCCGATGAAATGCTATTCACCGGCGTGGGACTCGAACAGGCCACCGATGAGTGGGTCGCAGCCTACAAAGCCCGGCGATTTCCGGTCTCTGGCGAGGTGGTCGATCTGTGCAGCGGCATCGGCGGCGACCTGCAAGCCCTGGCGGCACGAGGCACCGCGCGGGGCGTCGATGCGGTAACCCCTCTCCCTTTGGGAGAGGGTGGCCGAAGGCCGGGTGAGGGCGGTCCGCAGATCAATGATGGTGGTAGACCGGGCGACAGTGCCATGCCCCCTCATAGGGCGACTGCGTCGCCACCTTCTCCCGAAAGGAGAAGGGTTGAGTTAGAAGCCCTGGCGGCGCGAGGCGGCACCGCGCACGGCGTCGATCGTGATCCGATCTGCGCTCTGCTCGCCGCGTACAACGCGCAGGTCGACGTGACCGCCGCCGACTGTTCGATTGCCGACGTCGAGCACGCCGCGGCGTGGCACATCGATCCCGACCGACGTAGCGGAGGGCAACGCACGATTCGGGTCGTGGACCACGAACCGGACGCAACGGCGCTCGAAGCACTGCTCGCGGCCAACGAGCATGGGGCGATCAAGCTGGCGCCGGCGGCCGAGTGGCCCGATCACTGGACGACTCGCGCCGAATGGGAATGGATCAGTCGCGAGGGG
This sequence comes from uncultured Planctomycetaceae bacterium, assembly GCA_964652155.1. GTDB lineage: Bacteria > Planctomycetota > Planctomycetia > Pirellulales > PNKZ01 > CAZZBK01. The sequence goes on from CAZZBK010000006.1 coordinate 9,856, forward strand.
GAGTGCCGACAGTTGGTCGCCTGGTTCGGAGCGCTCGCCGAGCAACGTGGCCAGCGGACGGCGACCATTGTCGCGCGGCGTGGTGGATCGTATCGCACGGTGGTCGAACGACTCAGGGCGCGGACGCTGCCGCCGTTAGGCCCCATCGAGCAGGTGTTGTACGAGGCCGATGCCGCGGTTTTTGCCTCGGGACTGCTCGCCTCGCTAGCGGCGGAACACGACCTGCACGGCCTCGACCCCAACAGCGGTTACTTGTCGGGGCCTTACCTGAGCGACGCGCTGGCTGATCCGGCCTTGGCCGCGTTTGCGGTGCGCGATGTCTTGCCGCTGGATACGCGTCGGCTCAAAGCCTACTTGCGCGAGCGCGGATGCGCGACGTTGGAGATCAAGAAGCGTGGCGTCGATGTCGATCCGCATGCGCTGCGTAAGCTATTACGCGTGCCAGGCGCTGAGCAAGCTACGCTGCTGCTGACCCCGTATCAGGGTCAGCATGTCGCCATTGTCGCCGAACGCATCCGCACGGAGAAACCGAAACCATGAACGCCGTGTCTTTCGAGCCAGCGCGAACGCGCATGATCGAGCAACACTTGCTCCGCCGCGGAATCGACGACCCACGGGTCATCGCGGCAATGCGCGAGGTTCCTCGTGAACGGTTTGTCGATGCGAGCCAGATCGAGCGCGCCTACGACGACACGGCACTCCCCATTGGACTGGGTCAGACCATTTCGCAGCCCTTTACCGTCGCGTTTATGGCGCACGCAGCACAACTTAAGCCGAGCGATCGGGTGCTGGAAATCGGCACCGGATCGGGCTACGGAGCCGCCGTACTGTCTCGTTTGGCCGACCAGGTCTGGACCATCGAGCGTTGGCCCGAGTTGGCCGAGCAGGCACGGCGGCGATTGCATGCGCTGGGATATCAGGTTCGTGTATTGACGGGGGACGGCCTGCTTGGCTTGCCAGAATGCGCGCCATTTGATGCAATAGTGGTAACGGCCGCCGCCGAGTCGATACCACCGGCATATCTGGAACAATTGGCCGACGGTGGTCGATTAGTCATTCCGGTTGGTTCCCCGTTGCGGCAGCGAATGCTACGCTTAACGAAGCGAGATGACATGGTAACGACCGTCGACTTGGGTGCTTTTGCATTTGTGCCGCTCGTCGGATCGCATCACGCCCCGGGCCACGAGGAAGGAGAACCACGCGAATGGTCGTAAATCTTGAAACGCTGGACATTCCACCGGACGAGTTGGAACTGGTTCGCGAGGTGGTGCGGCGGATGGCCTATCAACGATGGCATGAAGCTGGCTGCCCGAATTGCGACGGCGTGCAGTTTTGGTCCGACGCTGAGCAGGAGTGGATTGCCCGCTACTATATTCCGCGGCGAATCGATTTGCGGCCGAGCGAGGCATCGCCGGACGATTGCGGCGACCCGGTGAACGGTGACGAGTGGGTCGACGCACCCGCCTGCCCCGAGACAGTAAATCAGTAACCGCCGGGCGTCGCTCGAAACTCAACGCGCGCGGGGATGCGCTTTCTCGTACACGGCCCGCAGGTTGGCGGTGCTCACGTGCGTATAAATTTGCGTGGTGAGCAGGCTTTTGTGCCCCAGCAGCTCTTGCACGCTGCGAATATCTGCCCCGCGGTCGAGCAGATGCGTGGCAAAACTGTGCCGCAACGTGTGGGGCGACGTCCGCTGATCGAGGCCGGCCTGCGTGATGTGCTTGTCGAGCAATCGGGCCACGCTGCGCGTTGTGAGCCGGGAGCCGAACTTGTTCACGAACAGCGGGCGATGCGGGTTAGTCGCCAGCTTTGAGGCCACCTTGCGCACCCGCAACCAGTGTCCGATCGCTTTGGCGGCGAATGAACCGATCGGGGCGAGTCGTTCGCGGCGTCCTTTGCCGCGCACCAACACGATGCCGCTGGCAAGGTCAAGGTCGCTATCGTTGAGCCCGACCAGCTCGCTCACGCGCAGGCCAGCCGAGTAGAGCGTTTCGAGGATTGCGCGATCGCGCAGCCCGGGCGAGTCATCGGCCCCGGGCGTTTCGAGCAACCGCCGCAATTCGTCGGTCGTGAGAAAATGCGGCAGCGCACGAGTTTTGCGCGGGCTTCGCAACGGCTTGGCCGGGTTCTGTTTCGCCCAGCCCTCGCGCTGTCCGAACTTGAAAAAGCTGCGCAACGACGCGAGCCGCCGGGCGATCGATGCCTTCGAGTACTCGGCCTCGTGCAGCGCGGTCATGTAGCCGCGCAGGTCGAGCGTCGTGAGTGCGCCCGGTGCCGGACACTCGCCGCCATAGGCCTCGTCGAAATACGCGGCCAGCGAAAGCAGATCTTCGCGATAGCTCTTGATCGTCAGGGGCGACGCATTGCGCTCGACTTGCAGGTACTGCAGAAATCGCGCGATCGACTTACGCATTGTCCTGATCGGTGGGCAGGGGCAGCGTGAAGCGGCGTTGGCCCGATTGGTTCTTCGTGGCCGATTCCTGGCGAATCTTCTGGCTCAGCACGGCGGCGTCGTACCAGGAGAAGCTCAACTCGGGGTTGCTCGCAAATCGCCCGAGCGTACGCAGTGCCTCGGCTTGGCTCGAGTCGTCGTACAAAAAGACGTAACGTTCAGTACCCTTCACCAACGCCAGCACATTGATATCCTGAGTCACGATCCTGCTTACTCCTCAGCTACGGAACTGAACGGGATTCGTTCCGCGAAGCCCCCCTGGTGAACGCGACTCCGTTGCGTTCGGGCCTGCGGCTATGTGTCTTTATCGGCCAGTTGGCCAGCGCCACACGACTCGTGTTTCGCCAGCACCGCCTCGTGCCGACAGCATCTCGGCAATGTGCATGTGACAGCAAAAACGGATGAAGTCATCGCTGCGCTGCAAGTACGACTGCCACCCGCCGAACCGCGCATCATCGCGATAATAGGCATAGGTTCTCAGCGCTTCGGTGACATCCGCATCATGACCGTTAAAAGTTCGCGTGTGGCTCAACACCGGCGAACGCGATTCATGCAGCGCCGGACGCTGGGGACGCGGCTGAGCCGGGGTCAATCCACTCGGATTTGGCCAATCAGGCGGCAAACCCGCCGCGCCGCTTTTGACACCTGTAACGATTGTCTCGACCGATTCGGGCATCGATTCTTCAGCACTCGCCCGCTGCGTTTTATTTTTTTCGTCCGACGTTTGGCTCGAAGCCGGCAGCGACTTGTCCGCTTCGGGGCTGACAGCATCGAGCGGCCGGTAGGCCGGCTCTTGGGTTTTGAGTTGCTCGCGCGCCAGCGCTAGCTGCGCTTCAAAGATCAAAGCAGGGGGAATATGCTCTTCATCGGGCGTGCCCCACGGCAGACCGTAGCCGGCCGGGATGGGATGGAAGCCCGGGTTGGCCGTGTACCACTCCACTTGCAACGCACAACGCGGCGGATAGTACGGCGTAAAATCGGTGACCGCGCCAACAATCACGGCATCGACTTGCAATAGCTGCGCCAGCTTGCGCGCCTGCTCGGCCCCATTGAGCGTCAGGCCGTGGGCTTTCATCTGTTGCTCGACGACGCCCACCGGCACAACCTCGAACCCCGGCGTGCATTGCAATTCGTTGTAATAGGCCAGCGCGAATTGACGACCATCGACACTCGGCTCGGTGCTCAGATTAAAGAACGGCGCCACCGCCACCCGGTGCAATTGCGGAAAAGGGTTATGCACCTGCGGTCGACGACTGGTCTCGGGCAAAAACGTGCAGCCCCCGAGCAACAGCCAACCCACCGCCCATAGTCGAATCCAGTGCAGCGCCACGGTAAGCCACCGAAGTTGATAGCACGATTGACCGCGCGGCCGACACGCTGTCGCCGCAATGTCAGCCTTATCGGCATAATCGGCATAACTTCTCCAGTGTTGTGCGCAAAATCAGCCGCTAGCTGTGCGCGTGATGACGCTTCGGGGGGGCGTTGAGCATCGTGCGAGCATCTTCAACGTTGGTAAATCAGAGGATCTGGCATCCAGGGCATCATTCAGCGGGTGGCTGGCGGTTTGCGTCTGCAATCCCCGGCTCACTTCGAGGCGGTGTCACATGTCACTCGCCGGGGTTTGCTTCGCAAACCACCAGCCACCCACAACGGTGACGCTCACACCTGAGCATCCCAGGGGGCGACTCGGCCGGCCGCGTGGCCCGTGTGACCGACCCCAGTGGCCGCACCGTCACGACCCATTACGACAGCCTGGAATAAAGGGGTCAGACCTGCTCTGTAGAAAACCCAAGCATGCCTGAGGATCATGACGTTGAGGGTCATGGCCTGGTACTGCCCCGCAGACCCACACACCTTTAGCCCCGGCTTGCCCGCCTGACTTTGTGCGCTAACATGGCGGGCATGAACGAGTTCACCAAGCTACGCACGCTGGCCAGGGAGAAGCGGGACAAGCTGCTCGCTCGGGTCCGTGCCGAGTATGACTCAACCCTCGTGCAGATCGCCGCCCTGGAGCGAGAGCTGCTCAACCGGGAGCTAACCAAGCACAAGACGCTCGCCGAGTGTGTCGCGGCCCTGATGCCCAGCGACAGGCCGTTTACCGTGCGGGACATTATGATCGGCCTGGAAGCGATGGACGATGGCCGCATCTGGCGCAGGAAGTCGGTCGACTATCACTTCTCGAAGCTCCGCGAGTTGGGCGTCATACGACGGATCAAGCGAGCGTCGGTCCACGAGCCCGCCCAGTACGTCAAAGGCGACTTGCAGGCCAAGGCGGTGCCCTTGGACGACATGACGCTGGAGCAGACGATGCACAAGGCCCTAACCCGGCCCATGACCTCGACCGAGTTGACGGTGGCCGTGATTGAAGCCGGGTATCAGACCGCCATGAAGCCGAACACGTTAAGGAGCGTGGTCATGCGGCTGTTGCGCCAAGGCGGGTTTAAGCGGGATGGCGGGAAGTGGGTGGGGTGATGGGGACTGTGTCACTAAATCTGAATAATTTTCGGGCGTTTTGGTCACAATTTTCCTATCGTCAAGATGTCATGGAGAGTATTTTTTAATGAGGTTAGGGCTATGCCTGATATAGCCAGGACTACCGCAACGCTATTTGTGCTATCAAGTTACGGTAATTTTTACCACACTTTTGCGTGACGTAACTTACTGCGGTAATTGACGTTGCGTGCGGCCAAGGTTATAGTTGCACATGACTAGGGAAACATCTATTGTTGTAAAGTCGATGTGTCGATAAGATGATGCCCTTTTTTGTTTTTGTGGCGTAATTTTGAATTGATGGCAGTGATTGCCTACGTGGTATCGGTAATTCGCCACGTTCGTGAAGGCTGCTGAGTGTAATCGAATAATTCAATAATCCGGTGTACCAAATGTCCGTGCTTAAAGACGTCGAAAACTCCATCGAATATCGCATTGCCAAGCAATACGTCGATGAATTTGCAGACGACGTGATAATGAAGGAGCACAAGCATGCTATGGATTGCATGGACTGCGAGGAGTGGCTGAACAAGGGAATAACAGCGCATCTGTGGATTACGCAAGTTGAAAATACGCTTCGAGTTGCGTCCTATGAGGGGCTCGTTGTATTAACTACTGAAGTGAAGGATGCAATCGAGACGCTTTACCGCCTATGGCTCCGCCCTTGCGCTGAGGCTGATGAGTGGATCGATCGCGTCTTGGCAAACGGACGAACCCCTGAAAACCTAGGCGAGTATCGCGAATGCAAGGCGAAAATCATCGATCAGATACAACGCCAGGAGTGGTTGAAGCTGGGGCAGAAGGCACGCAAGCGGCGATTCGCAGAAGAAGCGTGGTAGTCCAGCGCGGGCAGGTATACTACCTAAAAGACGGCGGAACAGATGAAACGAAGGGCAGGCCCATAGTCGTCATGTCGAGAGATGACTTATGTAGGGGCGATCAGGTTTTAGCTGTTCCATTTTACTCTCAGCAACTTGAAAGACGTCGCAACCAACCGTTCTGTGCGGTTCTTGATCGGGGCGCGGGCGGTCTTGAAAAAGATAGCGCTGCCAAGGGCGACGAAATCAGCTACATCGATAAGGATGAGATTGATTTCGAGCGAGGCTCACTTGGAAGATTGAACGCCACTGAAATGCAGGCGGTAATCAGGGCGGTTCGCTATGCAATGCGGGACGATGAATTGTCAAGATAGGCGGCGAACCAATTGATCGCCTTGCATGTCATTCTTTTTCGGCGGCCGCATCTAGCTTTCTGTAACTCGGAGAGCGGCCCGCGTCTTGGTGGCGCAGCAGTATTAGGGCAATAAGGGGTCAGAACTATTATCTTGACAAGTCGCGGACAGGGACAGGTCCAGTACGTCACGCTCGACAACAGCGGTTCGCGGCAAATCGTCACCGACGCACTGGGCCGCACGGTGCATACGACCTACGTCTCGGCCGGCCGCCGGTCGTCAGACTTGGAAAAGCGTGATGGCTGATGCGCGACTATTCCGCCGGAGGCGCAAAGCCGCGCCGCAATGTGTTCTCGGTCACGGTCTTGGGCACGACGAACTGCAATAGATAGTCCGCGCCCCCGGCCTTGCTGCCAATTCCGCTGAGACGATAGCCGCCGAACGGCTGACGCGCGACCATTGCGCCAGTGATGCCCCGATTGAGATACAAATTGCCAACCTGAAATTCGCGTCGCGCTTGCTCCAGATGCGCCGGCGAGCGCGAGAAGACGCCGCCGGTGAGCGCGTAGGGCGTGTCGTTCGCCCGTTGCAATGCTTGATCGAAGTCGGCCGCGCGCAGCACGGCCAGCACCGGCCCAAAGATCTCCTCCTGGGCAATCTTGGCGTGCGACGGTACGTCGGTGAAGATATGCGGGCCGATGTAATAGCCTTCGTCGACCAGCGAGCCGGGGTCCAGGCTGAGCACGTTGCGAGCCTCGCGAAAACCGTGCTCGATGTAGGTGTGAATTGTTTGAAACGCGGTGGCGTCGATCACCGGCCCAACGCTGGTCGCGGGGTCCTCGGCCGGCCCGATCTTGAGGCTCTGCGTGGCGTCGATCAGCCGTTGCACAAAGACGTCGTGCACCGCGTCGAGCACGATCGCGCGCGAGCAGGCCGAGCACTTTTGTCCCTGATAGCCAAAGGCACTTTTCATGACCCCCACGACCGCCTCGTCGAGGTCGGCGTCGTCGTCGACGATGATGGCGTTTTTGCCCCCCATCTCGGCAATGACCCGTTTGACGAGCGGAATGCCGCTGGCGGACAACTCGGCCGCGCGACGATGAATGGCGAGGCCCACTTGACGTGAACCGGTAAAGGCGATGAGCGCGACCTGCGGGTGCTCGACGAGCGCGGCACCGGCGAGTTCGCCCCGGCCGCTCAAGTAATGGATCACACCCGAGGGAAAGCCCGCTTGCTCGCAAAGTTCCATCAGTCGGGCAGCCAGGAGCGCCGATTGCTCCGCGGGCTTCATGATCACCGTATTGCCCGTGACCAGCGCCGCGACGGTCATGCCGGTGAGAATAGCCAGCGGGAAGTTCCAGGGCGCGATCACGGCCGCCACGCCGCGTCCGAGATAGACGAAGCGATTCTCTTCGCCGCTGACGTTCAAGTGTCCCGCCTGCAAGTCAACGGCTTGCTGGGCATAGTAGCGGCAGAAGTCGATGGCCTCGGCCGTGTCGGCATCCGCCTCGCGCCACGTTTTGCCGCACTCGTACACCATCCAGGCCGACAACTCCATCCGTTGCTGCGACATGAGTTCCGCCAGCCGCATGAGCAGCTGCGCGCGGCGTTCGACCGGCGTGGCGTTCCAGGCCGGATAGGCTAACGCGGCGGCTGCGACTGCCGCGTCGACATGCACCTGTGTGGCCGAGGCGGTCGTGCCCACGATGCGACGGCGGTGCGATGGATTGTACGACGTGAGGCGTTCGGGGGTGTCGATGCGCTGGCCATTGATGACAAGCGGCTCGTGTCGGCCTTGCGCCGCACCGATCGACGTGAGTGCTTGTTGCATTCGCAGGCGGTTCTCGGCGCGGCCAAAATCGGTGTGCGGCTCGTTGATGAAGATGGATTGCACGATCGGTTCCTCCTCGACACGACAAGGGACGACAGCGGGCGCGACACCCTCGAGCGCATCGCTCGGGGCTTGCGGCGCGGACAGCAGTCGATCCAGGTCGACATGCGCGCTGAAACTGGCTCGCAAAAACGAATCGTTTGACGTGTTCTCCAACAACCGGCGAACGAGATACGCCATGCCCGGGATCAACTCGCCGTAGGGCATGTAGATCCGCAGGCGATGCCCCAGATCGACGATGGCTTGTTTCTCCTCGTCCGCCATGCCGTAGAGCATCTGCAACTCGAAGGCGCTCTGTGGCACGCCGAGGTGCCGCGCGGTGGCCATGCCGTGGGCGAGCGAGCGGATGTTGTGGCTCGCCAGCGCGGTGCGTAGCCGGGGGTGATTGCCGAGCAAGAACCGCGTGAGCCGTTCGTAATTGGCGTCGCTGCGCCATTTTTGTTCGTAGACGGGGACATCCCAGCCGCGCTGCCGCGCCAGCACGGTCTCGTAATCCCAGTAGGCCCCTTTGACCAGTCGCACCCAGACGCTCGTGCCGCGCTCGACGGCCCAATCGCGCAGCGCGACGAGATCGGCCTCGGCATCGCGCAAGTAGCATTGAATCACGATCCCGACGTCGGCCCAATCGCGAAACTCGGCCTCGCGCAGCACGCTGCGAAAGATATGCAACGTGAGATCTTTCTTGTCGTAGTTTTCCATGTCGACATGGATGTAGGCATGGTGCGCTCGCGCCTCGCGAAACAGCATGCGCAACCGTGTCGCCACGCGCTCGGTCGTGCCGTCCCAGTCGAGCGAATCAAATTGACTGTCGAGCGCCGAGAGTTTGACCGACACGTTCACGCGCGGCAGCGGAGCCAATTCGCTCCGATCGATCTGCGGCACCTCGGGCCAACGGTTCACCGCCGGGGCCAGTTGACGAATCAGCTCGAGGTACATGTGCAGATAGCGATCCGCCTCGGGCTCGCTGGTCACCGCCTCGCCGAGCAGGTCGAGCGTGAAGGCGCGGCGGAGCTTGCGTTCGCGCCGCGCGGCGGCAAGCACTTCCTGGCTGTTCGTGCCGGCGATAAATCGTCGCGCCGAGCTGAGCGCGTTGCGACGCGCGGCCATCGCCACCGCGCGACCCGCGATCGTGTTCGGTTCAGCCCATTGCAAACCCAATCGCACCGCGCTGGGCAAGAACTGAGCGACGTCGTGAAAGTATTCGTGTAAGTGCCGCGAGATGCTCGCGTGATCGCCGAGCATCGGAAGCACGTCGACAAAGCGGAACATTTGCAGCTTGACCGACTCGTCGGCCATCGCCCAGGCCATGATCCGATCGTCCCACCAGCGGCGCTGCACGATGGTCGGCCCCGCGTGGCGGGTCTGTTCGAAGATCCGCCGACCGATCTCTTGGGTCGATCGCTCGATGGCGGAGAGTTCGCGCTCGCCGAGGCTTTGGGAGCTTGGTTGCATACCCCACCCTACCTGGGGGCCGCTGCGGACGAGCGTCGTACTCGTCTCTCTAGGAAGAATCGTAGTTGGCAAGGGTCGAGGGTCAATGAATTTGGTACGTGTCGTAACTCTTTTTTAGACAACAGGTAATAACGCATAAGTAGATTTACATTTATTTCTCATCCGAGTTCGATCGGCTCATCGAACGTGCTGGGAAAATAATCTCCCCGCCGAGCGCATCTCAAGATGTGAAGGGCGGATCGCGACGGAAGTCCTTGGCATGCTGCGGGGTTGCATCCAGCATGTCGGTTCCTTGGCGACGCTCAGAAGGAGGAACGACGATGAATAGCCCCCACGAATCCGAGACGGCTTGGTTGGCCCTGTGCTACGTGCAGGACGAGTTGACCATTGCTCAACGGCTTGAATTCGAGTTGCGCTTGGCCGACGATCAGGCGGCGCGCGAGGCGGTGGCCGAGGCGGTCGAGCTATTGGCAGCCGTGAGCTTGATTGAGCAAGAGATTGTGGTCGATACGGTGGCGGCAGACGTTGCCCCAGCGCGACGTTTTTCCTATACCGGCCGCGTGGCGAGCTGGGGTGGGGCGGTGCTCGCGGCGAGTGTGGCGATCATGTTGACTTGGCATTGGATGAGTTCGGCCAGTTCGGTGGGCTCGTCGGATGTGGCGCTTGTGTGGGCGCAGCAGCTTGCCGAGCTGAATGACGATATTCAACATCGTCATGAGTTAGCCGAAGAGCATGCCGCGGAGCTTGAGTCGCAGCAGTTCTTGGCCTTGCATTTGGATCGTGACGGGGACGATGATATGTTGGCCCCGAGTTGGTTGCTGGCCGCGATTGAAGCGGCCCGCGTGCCGGCTGCCCGCAGCACGCCATAGTTTCTTTCCTTCCATTGTTTCTGGCCATGCGTCGCACGCCTTTATTCATCACCGTGTTCTTTGTCGGCCTAGCCGCCTCGCTTTGGTTGCTGGTTGAAGTGACGCGCGCTGAATTGCCCGCCAAGGCTGAATCGCTGGCCAAATCGGCCAAGATCCGCGAGCTCCCCTCGTTTACGCAAGAGCGCGAAGCGGCCGCGTTGACATTCCTACGGGCCCATCACAACGAGTTGGCTGACCTGTTGACTCAACTCAAAAAGCACAATAAGTCGGAGTATCAGCAGGCGATCCGCGAGTTGTTCCGCAGCAGCGAGCGACTGGCGCAATGGCAAGAAAAGAATCCCAAGAAATACGAGACTGAGTTGGCGCTCTGGAAGCTCAACTCGCGCATTCAATTGCTGCTGGCTCAGTTGTCGATGGCGAGCGACCCGGCCGTGGAGCAACAATTGCGTCAGGCGATCACCGAGCAGATTGAAATTCGTCGCCAAGAACTACTCGCCGAGAAAGAGCGGCTCTCGGCTCGACTGAGCGAACTCGATCAAGAGTTGTCGCGCAGCTCTGCCGAGCGGATTGACGAGCGCGTGCAATCGCTGCTCCAGAGCGCCGCGTTGAAGAAGAACAATAGTAATAAGCCCACCAAAAAAGGATCGTGAACCCGCTCGCCGCGGGCTCGCCTCTCCCACCAGGAGTTTGTCGAAGATGAAACGATGGTTGTTAACCGCAGCAATGGTTTGGAGCCTGGCCAGCGTGGCCACGGCCGCCGATGTGATTCGCCCGGCTGACGAGCGGTTCGCGAAAGCGACCGACGAGGTCCCCAGCTTTCAGCGGCATGTCTTGCCGTTGATGGGCCGCTTGGGCTGCAACGGCCGAGCCTGTCACGGTTCGTTCCAAGGGCAAGGGGGCTTTCGCCTCTCGCTCTTCGGTTACGATTTCAAGATCGATCACGACGCGCTGCTCAAAGGCGAGCATCCCCGCGTCGACTTGAAGAACATTGCCGCGAGTTTGCTGCTCGACAAGCCATCGAGCGACGAGCAGGACTTTCACGGCGGTGGCAAACGGATGGACCGCAAGAGTTGGCAGTATCGGCTTATCCATCGCTGGATCGAGGCCGGTGCCACGCCGACCGACCAAGAGAAGGATCCGAGCTTTGTCCGTCTTGAAGTGTCGCCGCTTGAGATCGTCTTTGGCAAAGTGAACGAGAAAGCCAACCTGCGCGTGCTGAGCCACTGGTCCGACGGCAGCGTCGAAGACGTCACGCCCCTGTGCCGCTTCTCGACCAACGACGACGCGGTGGCCAAGGTTGACCTCAACGGTCAAATCACCATCCTCGGCAAGGGAGACACGCACATCGTCGCCTACTACGACAACGGCGTCGTGCCGGTGAGCGTGCTGTTGCCGGTAAGCGATCAGGTGGGCCCCAAGTATCCGCGCGTTCCCACGCCCACCAAGGTCGACGAGTTGGTCGTCAGCAAGCTCAAGAAGCTCGGCATGTCCCCCAGCGATTTGAGCACCGACGCCGAGTTCCTCCGCCGCGTGTCGATCGACATCACCGGTCAATTGCCGACCGCCGAGGAAGTCTCCGCCTTCTTGGCTAACACGTCGAAGGCCAAACGCACCGCCAAGATCGATGAGTTGCTCGAGCGACCAGCCTACGCCGCCTGGTGGGCCACCAAGTTCAACGACCTGTTGGGCAATAGCGAGAACCAGCTCCGTTTCAACGACGGCGTGCCCAACAACATCAGCGAGCAATGGTACCGTTGGACCTACGCTCGGTTGCGCGAAAATATGCACTACGACGATCTGATCGAACGGATCGTGCTGGCCAAGGGACGCTCGTCCGAGAACCAGTCCTACGAGGACTATTGCCGCGAGATGCTGGGTTTTGCCACCGAAAAGGCCGACGCCAGCGATCGCGACATGATGCCCCACTTCTGGGCGCGTCGCAACCTGCGCAAACCGAGTGAAAAAGCCCTGTCGTTCAGCTACGCCTTGCTGGGTGTCCGTTTGCAGTGTGCCGAGTGCCACAAGCATCCGTTCGACCAGTGGAGCCAACAGGACTTCAATCAGTTCACGGCTTTTTTCAATCGAGTCAACTACGGCGCCGTCGACCCACGCGACCGCAAGGACTATGAGCGGATTCGCGAAGAGGCGGGCCTGAACGTCAAAACCTCCACGATGGCCGATCGGCGCAAGCTCGCCACGGAAGCCATCAAGGCCGGCAAGCTGATTCCGATCGACGAGGTTTATATCATCCCGGCCAAGAACGCGTCGGCAAGCAGCCGCAAGGACAAAGACAAGACCGCTCGCATCGACGCCTCGCGCGTCATCACCCCCAAGGTGCTCGGTGGCGAAGCGGTGGTCGAGGACACGATCGACGACCCACGCGAGCCGCTCATGCAGTGGCTGCGGCAGAAGGACAACCCATACTTTGCCAAGGCGCTGGTCAATCGCGTGTGGGCGCACTACTTCAATGTCGGCATTGTCGAACCGGCCGACGACATGAACCTGGCCAACGCGCCGAGCAACAAAGAGCTGCTCGACTGGCTGGCCGAAGAGTTCATCGAACACGATTACGATCTCAAGTGGCTGCACAAAACGATCACCAGCAGCCGCACCTATCAGCTTACCTGGAAGACGAACGACACGAACGAGCATGACCTGCGTAACTTCAGTCACTCGGTGCCGCGTCGCCTCCCCGCCGAAGCTATGCTCGACGCCGTCACGGGTTCCACGGCTGGCAAGTCCGAACTCGACAAACGGGCTGCCGAGCCGGTCGAACTCTGCTCGGTTGGCCTGGGCAAGGGCTACACCCAGCGCAACAACGGTACAGGTTACGCCCTGAACGTCTTCGGCAAACCGAAGCGCGAAACGCCTTGCGACTGCGAACGGAGCAACGAGCCATCGCTGCTACAAACCGTGTATCTCCGCAACGATCAAGAAATGTTCAAGCTGATCGAGCGGAGCAATGGGTTCGTGGCCGACACGGCCAAACAACTGGTCCTCGGCGATGTCGCGGTGCAACGCGCGTCGATCGAGAAGTCGCTGGCCGACTATCGTCAGCAGCTCAAGAGCGCGACTGACAGCCTCTCGTCCGCCAAGAGTGGCAAGGGCAAGCTCTCCAAGGAGCGCGTCGAAGCGCTCAAGGACGAGTCGAAGAAGCTGGCCAACAGCATCCGCGTGACCGAAGAGAAACTGGCCAATTTGTCCGAGACCAAGCTCACGCTCGCCGACGCTGTCAAGCAGGCCTATCTGCGCACGTTCAGCCGAGCGCCGAGCGCTCAGGAACTGGCCGCGGCCCAGCAGTACATTCAGGATTCCGAGGATGCCAAGGCCGGGTTGCGTGACCTGGTCTGGGCGCTGATTAACAGCAAAGAGTTCATGGTCAATCACTAAATATGTGCGAGACACGCGATGGGGTCGCTTAGCAACTCCGCCGCGGTCCTGCTTGTTCACTTCTCGTTTATCGATCACCGTCATTCAGTTCAAAAAGGATTGTGTGCATTATGAGTCAGCATCGTTATTGCGACGGCGTCCAGCGGCGTGATTTCCTCAAGGTCGGCGCGCTGGCCGGCTTGGGACTGTCGCTCCCGGATTTCTTGCGTCTCTCGCGGGCCGGCACGGCCACCAAGGGGAAGGCCCAAGCGGCGATTTACATTCGCCTCGGCGGCGGTCCGACGCACATGGACACCTTCGATCTCAAGCCCGACGCCCCGGCCGAGTATCGCGGCGAACTCAAGCCGATCAAGACCAATGTCGCCGGCATGGAGATCAGCGAACTGCTCCCCAACTTGGCCAAGGTGGCCGACAAATTCACCATCCTGCGCGGCGTGAGCCACACGCTCGCCGCTCACGAGTTGGGCACCAAGTACACGCTCACCGGCAATCGTCCGTTGCCGTCGCTCGAGTACCCGCACTTGGGCTCGATCGTGGCCAAGGAACTCCCCTCGCCGAGCGATCTGCCCCCGTTCGTCGCGGTTCCCAACGCCAATCAAGGCCCGGGTTACCTTGGTCTGCAATACGGCGCGTTTGCCACCAACTCCACGCCCAAGAAGGGTGAGCAGTTCAACGTCCGCGGCGTGGGCATGAGCCCCTCGGTGACGTTGGCCGATGTCGCGCGCCGCGAGAAGTTGCTCGCCACCGTCGACACGACCTTCAAGGGTTTCGAGCAGAAAGCGGACATCCTGACCGGACTCGATGAGTTCTCCGAGCAGGCCTACAACATGATTACCAGCAAGCGCGCCCGCGAGGCGTTCGACACGAAGCGCGAGAAGGACTCGATCCAAGAGCGATTCGGCGCGAGCGATGTCGGACAAGGCGCGATGCTGGCCGTCCGCCTGATTGAAGCCGGTTGCCGCTTTGTGACGGTCACCACCGGCGGTTGGGATATGCACGCCGAAGTATTCAAGAACCTGGGCACCCGGCTGCCGCCAGTCGACCAGGCCTTGTCGGCGTTGCTGCTGACGCTCGAAGAGCGCGGCTTGCTCGAGTCGACCGCGGTTGTGCTCAGCGGCGAATTCGGCCGCACGCCGAAGATCAACGCCCGCGCAGGCCGCGACCACTGGCCTCGCGCCATGTTCATGGTGCTCGCCGGTGGCGGCATGAAGACCGGTCAAGTCATCGGTGCCAGCGACGCCAAGGGTGAAGGCCCGGCCAACGACGCGATCAAGCCCGACGACGTGGCCGCCTCGCTCATGCACTCGCTCGGCATCGATCATCACAAGGAATACCAAACCAACACCGGCCGGCCGATCATGATCGCCCGCGACGGTCACCTGATCCCCGGCTTGTTCGCCTAATCAGGATTGCTTGGTTCACTCCATGACGCACAGGCCGAGAGCTCAGCACTCTCGGCCTGTGTCATTTACGGATTCAAACGATAAGCGAATCGGTTCTCTCAACAGAGGAATAATTGCCACAAAGAACACAAGAAAGCACAAAAAATGATGAATCAGATAGCAATCACGCCGAGTCGTGGATCAATGGCGTTTCTTTGTGAGTTTGTGAGTTTTTTGCGGCCACGTTTGCATCTTATGCGGTTGTCATACAGAGCGTTTACCGTCTGAGTTTCTTACCGTTCATTTTTCTCGCCTGAGGTTTGTTATGAGCGCTCGCACGTTTTTGCGGATGGTCGGCTCGGTCCTGGTGGGCTTGATGGTGTTCGTCTCGACCGCGAGCGCCGAGGAGACCGTCCGCACCGAGTCGGTCATCTACCGTAAGACGCCTCAAGCCGAACTGAAACTGACGGTCCACTATCCGCCGCAGTGGAAGGCAACCGACGCTCGGCCCTCGATCGTTTTCTTCTTTGGTGGCGGTTGGAGTGGCGGCTCCCCAGAGCAGTTTCTCAAACAAGCCGACTACCTGGCCACGCGCGGCATGGTCGCCGCTCGCGCCGACTATCGCGTGAAGACTCGTCACAACGTCACCCCCGACGAGTGCGTACGCGACGCTCAAGCGGCGATTCGCTATGTGCGCGAACACTCCGCCAAGCTGGGGATCGATCCGCAGCGGATCGTCGCGGCCGGCGGCTCCGCCGGCGGACATCTAGCGGCCTGCACCGGTTGTGTGCCTCCGCTCAAGGTCGACGACGCGAACGCGGCCGTCTCGTGCCGAGCCAATGCCTTGGTGCTCTTTAATCCCGTGCTGAAGTTCACCGGTGCTGAGCAACTCATGTCGCGCATTGCCAACAACACCGAACTCGGCCGCGCCATCTCCCCAACGCTCCAGTTACAAGGCGGTGGCGTGCCGACCATCCTGTTCTACGGCACCAGCGATGTGCTCATCGAGCAAGGGCGCGAATTCACCGTTCGGGCCAAGGAGTTAGGTGTGCGCGCCGAGTTAAAGCAAGCTCCCGAGCAAAAGCACGGCTACTTCAACCGCTCACCTTGGATGGAACGAACACTGTTCGAGACCGACGAGTTTCTCGCCTCGCTGGGTTACCTGTCGGGACCGCCCACGCTGACCCGACCGGAATAAATGGAATCGTGTCGCCAGCAAAGCCAGACAATTCGCATCAGTTTACGCAAACTGCAAAAACTCCCTAACTTCCTCTCGTCTCTTTGACCGATCGTTATAGAATGTCCGGTGGCGGCATGCGTGGCGCGCTCGGCACTCCGTTCAATAGGTCAAAATGTTCGACGTTAGCGATTGGATCGAACACGGTTCGTATGCGGGCCTATTCCTTGCGATGGTCCTGACGGGCATCGGCCTACCGGTGCCCGAAGAGGCCTTCGTGATTCTGGCTGGGGTCTTTAGCCATCAGGGGGTCCTGCGGACTCCATTGATCGCCTGGGCCGCTTGTCTGGCCGGGGCCTTGATCGGCGACCTCGCGACCTACGGACTGGGGCGTCATTTTGGCCACAATGTCATTCGCGAACATCCCATCATTGCCAAGCACCTCACGCCCGAACGCGAACGGCATCTCGAAATGCTCATCCGCCGCCACGGCATCAAGGTGTTTATCGTCTCGCGTTTTTTGGTCGGCGTGCGTTCGAGTGTGTACCTCACGGCGGGTATTCTGCGCGTGCCGCTCACCTGGTTTTTAATCGTCGATTCTATTTGTGCCACGACCGTGGTGAGCCTATTCTTTGGGCTGAGCTACTATTTTGCCGATCGGATTCAAACCTGGTGGCACGTCATCCATCAAGCCGAGATTGCCCTGACGGTCGGACTCGTGCTCAGCGCGGTGGCGATCGGGGGTTACCTGTGGTGGCGCCGCCGCAACAAGTGCCTGAGCATCGCGGAATTGCTCGACCGAGCGTTGGGAGTGAGTAAAGATGATAGCGACTCCAAGACTCCGACCCCGCCGCAAGTTCACGAAACACAGTCCGCTTAGCCGGCTGCGTGGCGGTTGGTGTTTGGTTCTGCTCGTCGGTCTCGCCGCGAGTTGCTGGGCCTCGCCGGTTGTCGCTCAGGCTCCGCATCGCTTGCACTCGGTGCTCGCCCAGCAGTTGGGCTTTCTCGATTTTCGCGTCTCGATGGGCCGACTGCGTGTCACGACCGACGATCCCACCCGCAACTTCACGACCTCGTCGCGGCAGAATGACCGCCAAGAAAAATTATCCGTCGAGTTTCAAGCCGATATCGTCTCGCTCACCTACTCGCTCACGACCCCCACGACGGCGTCGAGCGTGCGGGCTGTCGACAGCCATGAGTTTATCGTCCGCATTGACCCGGTGAGCGATTCCAAGGTCGAGCCGTTGCTGTTCATTCAGCCCGCCGACGGCCTGTTGCAGCTCACCGTCGGTGGCGGCGAGCAGCAACGCGAGGTGCGGGCCCCATCGATCTGGCAGCTTTACCTGGCCGAGCACGAGGTGTGTCAGCAGCGATTGTTTCCGCTCCTTGAGCTGATGCGTCCCAACTGGCAACTAATTGCGACGGCCAAGGAAATCGAGCAGAAACTGCGTGGCTGGTCGCAGCAACTCGGCGCGGTCGATCCAAACAGCATCGAACGATTGATCGACGACCTGGGCAGCACGTCGTTCGTCACCCGCCGCGCGGCCGAACGTTCGCTGGTCGAACTCGGCCCCACGATCGTGCCGCAACTACGACGCACGGGCCGCGAGCATCTCGACAACGAGCAGCGTCGCCGCATTCGACAGATTCTCGACGAGTTGGGCAATCTCGAAGAAGCCGACTCCTCGCGCGGCGCGCCGGTGTGGCTCTCCTGCGATCCTCGCACCTGGGCGGCTCTGCTGCACCGCGACGATTTGGCGACCCGCGAGTTGGCCCTGGCGCAGCTCCAAACCCTGCTGCATCGCAAAGTGTCCTTCGATCCACAGGCCGATGCCGCGGCTCGTCGCGCGCAACTGCAAAAGCTCGAAGCGACTTGGGACGCGCCGCCGCTAGCCAAATAGCACTACGTTTGCCAGCGCGTCCAGATCTCCGCTTCGCCCGGCTCATCGCCGCGCAAGCCATAGTGTCGCGGGTGCAATAGCCGCGCGAGGATTTCCAGACTCTCGATCAACCGTGGCCCGGAGCGATTGAAATACGCGTTGCCGTCGACCGCGTACACCTCGCCGTTGCGGACGGCCGAGATTTGCCGCCAGTTCGGTTTCGTGCGCAGGCACTCCGCCTCGTGCAAGGTGCGTCGCAGGTCGAACCCGCAGGGCATGATGATGATCTTCTGCGGATCGAAGGCATGCAGGTCGTCCCAGGGGGTGTAGCCGCTATGCTCGCCGCCGCGGGTCAGGGATTGCTCCCCGCCGGCGATATCGATCAAGTCCGGAATCCAATTCGCGGCAATCATGAGCGGCTCAATCCACTCGATGCACGCCACCCGAGGCCGCGCGGCCAACGCAATGCTCGCCGTGACTCGTCGCACCGCGTCGATCCGCTCGCTGAGTTGGCTCACGTAGCGCTCACCGGCCTGCGAGCAATCGCAGGCTGCGGCCAAGTGGCGAATATCGCTCAGCACGTCGGCAAAGCTCCGCGGATTCAGTGCCACGACCTGCGTTGCACGCAACGCGGGCTCGTTTTGCACCGTCCGCACCACGTCTTCATACGCCACGGCACACACATCGCACTGCGCCTGGGTCACGATCAAGTCGGGCTGCAACTCGACGAGCGCTCGCACGTCGATGCCATACAGCGACTCTCCGGCCTGAAACAGCGCGCGTACCTGGTCGTCGATCGCCTGAGAGCTCGCGGTCGACAACACGTGCGACGTTGTGACGCGCGGTTTATTGAGCACGTCGCGCGGCCAATCGCATTCGTGACTGACGGCCACAACGCGGTCTCCCAGCCCGAGGCCATAAAGCATTTCCGTGGCGCTGGCCAACATCGAGACAATACGTTGCGGCGGCATCACAGCTCTCAATCGTTCAAAATGCGTGACAAGGACCCTTCGAGAACGTAGTCTAACGTCCAGCGCTGGAGTCCCCAATGCGCTCACCGCTTCCTTTCCCACCTTGGTCAGTATCTCTCATGAACGTCACATCGCTTCGCCCCTTTACGTTCGTGCTTGGCCTGTTGGCCCCCCTCGCCTTGAGTGCCAGCAGTCTCGCGCAGCCTCCCGAGCAGCCGTGGCTCTACTCGACCGCCCGGGCCATTCCCAAGGAGACGACCAGCGAAGGGAGCGGATACTTTTCAATCATCGAGGGGAAGAACGCGAAAATCTACGTCGGCACAGCCAAGTACCGGCACAACGCCTACCTGGTTGAGTACGACCCCGCACTGAAACAAATGCAAACCGTGGTCGACTGCCAACGGGCGATCGGCACGACCGCGACGGGCTTTGCGGCCCAGGCGAAAATTCACACCCGCAACAACATTGGCCCGAGCGGCAAAATTTACTTCGGCACCAAGCAAGGCTACCCGGCCAAGGATGAGTCGGTGACCGATTATCCCGGCGGCTACCCGATGGTCTACGACCCCGAGACGCAGCAGACACGCGTGTATCCGATTCCGATCAAACATCAGGGCATCATTAGTGTCACGCCCGACGAGGCGCGGAAAATCGCCTACATCTCGACATGCAGCGACGAGCGACCCGTCGAGAGTGCCCACTTCATGATCCTCGATCTGGAAAAGGGGACGTACCGTGATCTGGTCGACACCCAGCACATGTATGGCTTTATCGTGCTCGACAACCAGGGACGCGCGTATCATCCGCTGCGTGGCGGCGAGATCGGCCGCTATGACCCCAAGACCGACACGTTCGAGCGGCTCAAGCAAACCATCGACGGCGCGCCCCCCACGAGCGACTCGCATCTCGCCGATCCCGACACGCACCCGATCAACTGGGAAGTCTCGCCCGATCGCAAGACGCTGTACGCGATCGCCCTCTCCAGCAATCAACTCTACGCCTACGACCTGACCGCGAAGGGAGATGTCTTGCCGGGTCGTCAGCTCGGCAAGCTGCATCCCACGGCCATCGCCGTCGACTGCCGCGCCCTGTGTGTTGCCCCCAACGGCATGGTCTGGGCCGGCGTCGCCATCACGCACCCCAACAAACAGCAGTTTCTGCACATTATCAGTTACAAGAACGGTGAGGCGGGACCGGTGGATCACGGCCCGCTCGCCATTGGCAATCCCGACTACACGACCTTCACCGATCGCAAGAACCAGCCGTTGCCTTGGCATCATGGCGTCTATCGTTACGGCGATGGCAATCTCGTTCCCCGCTATGCCATGCTGGGTATTTGTGCCGCGCGCGACGGCACGATCTACGCCACCACACTCGCGCCGTTCACGCTGCACGAAATTCGCATTCCGCGGCCTCGCATCACTCAGGTCACGCCGCGCAAGCCGGTCGCCGGCATCACGACCGTGTACCGGCACAACTCGCACAGCGACTTAATCCTCGGTCGCGTCATGCAAACCGAATCGCTCGATGGCCGCGGTCGTGTCTCGTCGCTGAAAATGATGGGCCTGTACGTCGACCAATTCCCCACCAATGACACGAGCCGCCGCATCACGGGTGACCTCGGCGTGGGACAGTTCAAATCGATCGCTGAAACTCTCACGCTGGGCCAAAACAAACTGGCGGTCGATGGCGTGCTGCTCGTCGCCGAGCATGGCGATTATCCCGAGTCCCCCTCGGGCGCCACACAATATCCAAAGCGCAAAATGTTCGCCGAGATCTTTGCGACCGTCGATCGCTTGGGCCACCGCGGCATGAGCGTGTTCTGCGACAAACATCTGGCCGACACCTGGACCGACGCCAAGTGGATCTACGACGAGGCCCAAAAGCGGGGCATGCCTTTAATGGCGGGCTCGTCGTTGCCATCGGCGTGGCGCGACCCGCCCGTCGACGTGCCGCGCGGCGCAAAACTCAAGCAGATTCAGGTCGTGTCGTACCACAAGATCGACATCTACGGCTTCCATGCCCTGGAAGGCTTGCAAGCCTTGGCCGAGCGCCGCGCCGGCGGCGAGACCGGAGTCGCCGCGGTACAAACAATCAGCGGAGACGATGTCTGGAAGGCTGGCGAGCAAGGTGTGTACGACAAGCAGTTGTTCGCAGCGACCCTCGCGGCGCTGCGCGAGCGGCCGATCCCCGCGGGCAAAACGGTCGCCGAGTTGGCCAAGAAACCCGTTTTGTGCGTGATCGATTACCGCGACGGACTGCGCGCCTGCATGTTCACGCTCGACGGCGCGATCGCCGAATGGGCCGCCGCCTGGAAAGACGCCGACGATCGCGTCACCAGCACGGCGTTTGTACTGCAAGAGAATCGTCCGTTTGCTCACTTTGCCGTGCTGCTCAACAACATCGAGCAGTTCATGCAGACCGGTCAACCCAATTGGCCCGTCGAGCGAACCTTGCTCACGAGCGGCTTGGTCGATGATTTACTCTTGTCGCGGATGAACAACGGCGCTCGCCGCGAGACACCGCACCTGGACGTGCGATACACCTCGCACTGGAATTGGTCGCAGCCGATCGCACCACCCACCGATCGGCCGTACTCGGTGCAGTGACATTGGCCCAACGGCCTGCTCCCAGAGCCGGTCCGTCTCGGACCGGACGTGAAGAGAAAAGGCCTGCATCACGGGGCGAGTGTTGCAGTTCCGGTCCGAGACGGACCGGCGATGCACGCGTTACTGATCGCCCATCGGGTATCCGATCGACTTCATCCGATGCCCCAGCGGCTCTCCGGCGGTCGTCAAGTCGCTTTGCATCAGCTCGACTCGGGCAATCAAGCGGTCGAGGTCACTCATCCCGCCGCGCAGTTGCTGACACGGCTGCTGCACGCCGTGAAACAACTCGGTCGAGGCGACCGCCGTCGTCCAACGCTGGGCCAGTTGATGGATCTGCGACCGCAGACCGCGCCGCAACCGGGCCGCGAACAGCCCAATGAGCACCACGCACCACAGGACGAGCGCCACCGTCGCGCCGAGAAAAAAGTCGATGCCCAGCAGTGGGGCGGCACTATCGACCTTGCCCAACTCGAACGCCAGCCATGAGTCGTAGAAGAAATTTCGCGCG
This sequence comes from uncultured Planctomycetaceae bacterium, assembly GCA_964652155.1. Taxonomy (GTDB): domain Bacteria; phylum Planctomycetota; class Planctomycetia; order Pirellulales; family PNKZ01; genus CAZZBK01. The sequence goes on from CAZZBK010000006.1 coordinate 32,098, forward strand.
AAGCGATACACCAGGCTGCCGAGAAACACGAGCAGCGCCCCCTCGTAGCGCCAGCGCGTCCACCAATGCGTGTGCCGCTGCGACAGGCGATGGATGGCCTGTTGCAACTCGCTGGCCACTTCGTCGATGAACAACGTGCCGGCGCTGCTCGCTTCGCGCTGCAGCGTGGCGAAGTCGGCCGCGGTGTGATCCCAACCCAACTCGCGGGCATAACCGTCGACGATGATGGCGGCGGTGCGCAGCTCGCCCATATCCCAGGAAAATTCGACCGCCCGCTCGACGGCCGCGTCGGCGACTTGTTCCTGCCGTTTGCTTTGCCAACGTCGGCCGGTCTCCATCGCCCCCCACAACGCAAGTTGCGCCGGCGAGCGCAGGCGAAACAACAATGCACTCGCGAACAGCCCTCCCAAGCTCTGATACGCGCGCAGCAGGCACGAGAAAGGGCTGAACCCCCATTGCGATGTCACCTCGCTGAGCAAGCGCGACTCCCAGGCCCGTTGGGCCGTCACGAGTTCGTCGCGCATTTGCTGCGCCAGGCGCTGCGCGAGCCGGGTGCGTTGCTGTTGAATGCTTTCTTCAAGCTGATCGAGCGGCGCGCGTTGCTCGCTGAGGCGGCGGCGCAAATCGACGAGCGTTTGCTCGACGAGGTCCAGAAAATTGGCGCGGCGAATGCGATGCGCCGTGGCGTGCGATAGTTCCCGACGCAGGTGGTCGACCAGCCGCCCGAATTCTCCGCGCGGCGAAACGCCTGCCGCCGCGTCGCAGAGCGCGGCGAGCGAGTCGACAAAAAACAACTCGCCGGTCGCAAACGACTTGCCCAACTGCCGTGCCCAATCCTCGCGAACGTCGTCATCCGTGTCGGCATGCGTCTGCACGAAGATGAGTCGGGCCCCGGCCGCGGCCGCCATCAACTCGGCTCGCACCCGTTCGTCGCGATACTTTTGTTGCGTGGCGGTCACGAGCAGCACATCACAGTGGGGCAACAATTTTCGCAGCCGGGCTAAATTCGACGTCGGCTCGTCGGCCGCTTCGCTCGTGTCGGGGTCCGGACAATCCAACAGCGCCAGATCGTGCAGCATCGGCAAGTCGCGCTGCGCCCACTCGACGTCCTCGGCGGCGATGCCGAGCATGGCGGGGGTGATATCGCCGCGACAAACGAGCACCGGCTTGCGTGTCGTCGGCCGCTCGCGCCCTGATTCGCTCACCGTGCTGCCGACGAGGGCGTTAACCAGCGTGCTCTTGCCGCTGCCGGTCCCGCCCAGCGTGGCCACGACCAGCGGCGCGTCGAATCGCACTCGCAGCGAACTGACTCGTTCGAGTAGTTGCCGCACGGCACTCTGAGCATACCGGGCTATTTGACCTGCGGGGAGCGTGTTGCTCCAGGTCTGGACGTCGGCCAGCAGGACATCGACCTCGGCGCGCAACGCCAGCGACAGTTGCTCGAATGTGCTCATCACTCCATTGTACTCGACGCACCACGCTTGTCGCGAGTCGCAACTCGGCTTGCACGCCAAGGTCCTCGTTCCAAAGCTCGGGCCGCGAGCAAAAACAGGTCCATCGGCACGTGCTCCCGCTTATGCCAAGATTTCGCGGACCACGCGAGCCTTGGCCGAATCGATGAGTTGCCCTGGGCCGTTGGCCCGAGTGAACGTGACTTGCTGATGGTCGAGGCCGAACAGGTGCATGAGCGTGGCGTGATAATCGTAATGCATGACGACGTTGTCGACGGCTTGGTAGCCGACCTCGTCGGTGTTGCCGTAGGTCATGCCGCCGCGCACGCCACCGCCGGCGAGCCACATGCTGAAGCCGTAGGTGTTATGGTCGCGGCCGATGCTCTTGGCCTGCTGAATGACCGGCAGTCGCCCCATCTCGCCGCCCCAATGGACGAGCGTCGAGTCGAGCAGGCCGCGCTGCTTGAGATCGCGAACCAAGGCGGCGGACCCTTGATCGATCTTGCGAGTGACGCGCGGCAGGCTCTCGGTGATCCCCGCGTGATGGTCCCATTCCTGGTTGGCCGAGAAGATTTGCACGAATCGCACGCCGCGCTCGACGAGCCGCCGCGCGATCAGGCAGCGCGTGCCAAATTCTTGCGTCTCCTTTTGTTCCAAACCGTACATCCGTTTCGTTTCCGGGCTTTCGCTCGAAATATCGAATGCTTCCTTGGCGGCCGTTTGCATCTTGGCGGCCAATTCATAGCTGGCGATGCGGGCAGCGAGGTCATTTTCGCCGCCACGCTCGGCAAGGTGGTCGCGATTGAGCTGATCGAGATACGCCAGAAAGCGCTGCTGCGGTTGGCCGCGCAGGTACACAGGCGGATCGAGGTTCGGTATCCGCGGCTCGGTCGGTCGAGCCACGGTCCCTTGAAACAGCGACGGCAAATAGCCGTTCGACCAGTTGTAAACGCCTTCGACGGGAATCGAGGCGGGATCGCGCAGCACCATGAACGCGGGCAGGTCGTCGTTCTCGCTCCCCAAGGCATACGTCATCCACGAGCCGAGCGAGGGACGCCCCGGCAGAATGCCACCCGACTGCAACGCGAAAATCGACTGTCCGTGGTTATTGACGGCGGTCCGCATCGAGCGGATCAGGCAAATATCGTCGGCCACGCCACCCAAGTGCGGCACGAGCTCGCTCATCTCGGTGCCACACTCGCCGTAGCGGCGAAATTTCCATTGCGGGGCATACAGCTTGCGGCTCGCTTGGTCGACGCTGTCGAATTTGAAGTCGCCAGAGTAATCCTTCATGTGCCCATTGATCAGTGCCGGCTTGGGGTCGAACAGATCGACATGGCTGGGCCCCCCTTGCATGAACATGCTGATCATTGCCCGGGCGCGGGGCGCGTGATGCGGCGACTTTGCTTTCAAATCGAACGTTGGACGCTCGAAGCTCGGCTTGGCCGGCGCGGAGAGCACGCCGTCGCGCTGCATGAGCCACGCCAGGGCAAAGGCCGAGAGCGAGAAACTCTGGCTGGCCAAAAAATGACGCCGCGTCGAGCGGAGGTTGTCGAGAGTGGACATGATCGGGTGAGCTCAATATTTAGTCGACGTACAAAAATGCGTTCGAGCTGATGAGCGCCTGGCAGAACGTGGCCAGCGCGTGCTCGGCGGGTTCCTTCGTCTTGAGCGTGGTCAACTCATGGGTCTGTTGCCGCACATATTCCGCCGCGGCGTCACGTTCGGCGGCCGACGGTGTCCGCCCCAGCGCCCGTCGCCAAGCCAGCGTGACCTGCGCCGCAATGTCTGCCGGATCGGCCGAGGCGATCACGCTGCGGGCAAAGACCTGCGACTGCTCGACCACGAACTCGTTGTTCATCAGCAGCAGCGATTGCGGCGCGACGGTCGACGAGTTGCGCAGCGTGCAGTTCGGCTCCAGGGCCGGTGCGTCGAACGTGTCGAGCATGGCCAGGGGCATCGAGCGGCGCACCTGCACGTACACGCTGCGGCGAAACTCCTCGCCGTTGAGCGGCACCTTTTTGCCGGTCGGCCGACCCGCCCCGTCACGCGTGTCGACCCCCACGATGATCTGCCCCGCGTCGTCGGGCGTAACGGGCACGGCTTTCCCGTACAGCGAGCGATTCAGCTTGCCGCTGGCGGCCAGAATCGTGTCGCGAAGCGTCTCGGCCTCGAGTCGTCGGATCGACATCCGTCCCAGCAGTTGATTGTCGCCGTCAATGCGATCGAGTTCCATCGTGCGCCGCGACGACTGCCGATAGGCGGTCGAGTTCATCAAGAGACGGTGCATCCGCTTGAGCGTCCAGCCGCCACGAACAAAATCATCGGCAAGCCAGTCGAGCAATTCAGGATGCGAGGGGCGTTGCCCCAATGTGCCAAAGTCACCCGGCGTGGCGACGAGCCCGCGACCAAAGTGGTGCAACCAAACGCGATTGACAAACACCCGCGCCACGAGCGGGTGCTCGCCGCTGGTCAAGTGTCGGGCATAGGCCAAGCGTCGACCGCTCGTCTTGAGCGGCTCGCTGGTCGAGAGGGACAACGTCTCGCCCAGCACGGACAATTCGCCGGGGGCAATCTCTTGGCGCGGGGCGTTAAAGTCGCCGCGGAAGAATAAATGCGTCGGCGGCACCTTGCCCGGCACCTCGGTTAAACACTGCGCGTAATCGTCGACGGGCCGACGCTTCTTGACCGCGTCGATCTGCTCACCGAACCGCTTGGCGATTGCGTCGTAGCCCGGTTTGTCGTTGCGATCGAGCAGCCCGATGGGGATGTTCGCCTTGGGGTATTCGGTGAGCAGCTTTTTCTGCTCGGCAGAGCGTTTCGCGACGGGGGTTTTGGCCGCGACGCGAATTTTGTCCTTGAGCGCGTCATCGAGGTTGGCGATCGTTTTTTCGCGGATGCTGTCGATGAGCTGTTCCCACTCGGCAAGCCGTTGCTTCTCAAGCTCTTTCACCTGGGCATCGCATTCGGACGCGAGCTTGCGCTGCTCGTCGGTCCAGAGCGAGATGAGCCGAGAAGCCGGGTTACGCCAGTTCTTCCAGTCGAGCGCCGGCTCGAAAATGGCCCGCAGGCGGTAATAATCGTCTTGCGTGATCGGGTCGTAGCGGTGCGAGTGACACTGGGCGCAGCCCACCGTCAACCCCAAGAGCGAGGTGCTGACGACTTTGATCGTTTCGGCAATCACGTCGTTACGGGCAACATTCTGATCAGCGGCGTCACTGGTGCCGTCGGGGGCCATGCGCAAGAAACCGGTCGCCACGAGCTTCTCGGCTTGTTCGCTTGTTAGGTTTGTGTACGGCGGCGGAATCAACTCGTCGCCGGCGAGTTGCTCGACAAGCAACTCATTCCACGGGCGATCGGCATTGAACGCGCGGATCACATAGTCGCGGTACTTGAAGGACCATTTGCGCTCGAGGTCTTTGTCGTTGTACCCTTCGCTGTCGGCATAGCCGGCCACGTCGAGCCAATGTCGCCCCCAACGCTCGCCATAGTGGGGCGACTCGAGCAGCCGATCGACGAGTTGCTCAAAGGCGTCAGGGCGAGAATCGTTAATGAAGGCGTCGATCTCGTCGGGCGTCGGCGGCAAACCGAGCAAGTCGAACGTCGCGCGGCGGATCAGCGTGACCCGATCGGCCTCGCTTGAGAACCGCGCCGATTTCGCTTCGAGCTTGTGGAGCAAAAAGGCGTCGATCGGCGAACGAACAAGTTGCGGCTGCTTGACCTTGGGCAATGCCGGTTGCTGGACCTTCTGCAATGACCAGTGCGCGCGTTCTTCCTCGGTGAACGCAGTGGCGGAGATCTCGTTAGGCTCGCTGCGGACGGTCTGTGCCCCTTCGTCGATCCAGCGGGCGATGCGAGCTCGTTGCTGGGTACTGAGCTTATTGTCCCCCGGGGGCATCTCGCCCGAGTTGATCTTCTGCCAGAGCAGGCTCAGGTCATGCCTGCCCGAGACAATGGCCGGGCCGGAATCACCCCCTCGCAGCATCGACCGAACCAATCGCAGGTCGAGTTTCGCTTCGAGCTCGTCTGCTTCGCCGTGGCAGTGGAAACAGTTGGCCTTGAGGATTGGCCGGATGTGGGTCTCGTATTTGAGCGGTTTCGCGTCGGGGTCGGCACTCTCGACGGCGGCGAGCGGTGCCAGGCAAGCCAGCCACAACAGACAGCAAAGTTTCGTGGGTCGCAGCATGGTGGGCACTCGATCTGCGGCGGGCAGGGTGGCGCTAGGCTGGGGAGGGACCGGCGCGCTCAAGTGACACGCCCGGCGACGGTTGCGCCGTCCGAGCTATTATCCCCGGCTGCGCAGCGCGTGGCAACGGAGAATTTCGCCACCCCCCCAACATGGGTCCGTGTCGATCTCAGCCACGCCCGACCAGAGGCATTTTGGTGGCCATCACGGTCAGGAACAGCACGTTGGCGTCGAGGGGCAAGCTGGCCATGGTGCTCACGGCGCGAGCGACGTTCGTGACGTCCATGGTCGGCTCTGGGGCGAGCGTGCCGTTGGCCTGTCGCACGCCGCTCTTCATCCGCTCGGTCAAATCGGTGGCCGCGTTGCCAATGTCGATTTGTCCGCAGGCGATATCGAAGGGCCGGCCGTCGAGCGCGGCCGACTTGGTGAGCCCCGAGATGGCGTGCTTGGTGGCGGTGTAGGGGGCCGAGTCGGGTCGCGGCGTTTGAGCCGAGATCGAGCCGTTGTTGATGATCCGCCCGCCGCGCGGCGACTGGGCCTTCATGACCCGAAACGCCTCGCGCAGGCAGTAGAACGCCCCCGACAGATTCACATCGACGACGCGCCGCCACTGTTCGATCGACAACTCGTCGAGCGGCACGGGGGGCGCGCCCATGCCGGCGTTGTTGAAGAGCAGATCGAGTCGGCCGAACTCTTTGAGCGTCGCGTCGAACAAGGCCCGCACCGCGTCGGGGTCGGCGACATCGGTGGGCACGGAGAGCGTTCGCTCGGCCGCCGCGCCGGACAGCGTGGCCGTTTCGCGCAGCGCCTCGAGACGCCGTCCCGCCAAGGTGACCGCGTACCCCTCGCTGAGCAACTGCAAGGCGACGGCCCGACCAATGCCTGAGCCCGCGCCGGTCACGATGGCAATTTTTGGATTCATGTTACACTTCGCTGACGGTGCCGTTGCTCGCGCCGAACGTGTCGGCCTCGATGTCGAGTTGCTGCATCATGCGGACGAACAGATTCGACAGCAGCTTGTTATGCGCCCGATCGTACGCGACATGCCCTTGATGCTTGAACTGGCCGCCAGCGAGGATGATTGGCAGATTGTTGTTGTCGTGCGACGACGAGTTGCCCAGGTTGCTGGCGTAAAACACGGCCGTCTGAGCGAGCAGATTTTGGTCGCGCTCGGTGGTTTGCTTGAGCTTCTCAAGAAACTCGCCGAAGAGGCGGATCTCGGCCTCCTCGATGAGGGCAAGTTGTTCGAGCTTGGTGGGCTCCTGGCCGTGATGCGAGGCATCGTGATGCGCGATCGTGACGCCGTCGATCTCGGGCCGCTCTTGCGAACCGAGCCACAACGAGATGACGCGGGTCGAGTCGGTTTGCAGCGCCAGATGTACGATGTCGTACCATTGTCGCGAACGCTGCAACAGTTGCGGGCCGCCGTAATCGACCGTGGGGACTGGTACCTCGACCTGCGGCTTAGGCGTTTTCCCCCAGCGTTCGTCCTGCTGTAAACGTTGCTCGGCCTCGCGGACCGACGACAGGTATAAGTCCAACCGCTGGCGGTCGGCGGTGCTCAGCTTGCCGCTGATCGACTGCACTTGGTCACGCACGTCGTCGAGGATGCTCTGCCCATCTTGTACGCGGCGCATTTCACGGGCTTCCTCTTGGGGAGTGCCGCGAATGAAGAGTTGCTTGAAGACCTGTGTGGCCCGCTGTTGCGAGGGGATGCGGACCCCGCGCCGATTCCAGGCCACATCGCCGCCGCCAAGCACCAACGACGCGAAGCGAGTATCGCTGCCGATGCGTGAAGCGACCTCCTGATCGAGCGAGATGCCATTGCGAATTTCATTGGGACGAATGTGGTCGGGGCTCACGCCGGTGAGCAGCGCGCACTCGGCAAAGTGCCCGGCCGCGTATCGATGCGACATGCCCGAGAAGACCGTGAACTGTTCGCGGTGCGGCTCGAGCAGCTTCATGTACCGGCTCGGCTCGTAGTCGCGGCCGGCTTGCTCGGGAAAAAAGTACGGCGCGTACATGCCGAGCGGCTGACCGACGAGCACCATTCGCTTCGGTGACGCCGCGGCCGCGCTAGCCCGGGCAACAATGGCGGGCGTCATGGCATCGAGCAACGGCAGTGCGATGGCCACGCCCGACGAGCGGAGGAACAATCGGCGATCGAGGGGCTGATAGGGCATGATGCTCTCCCGGCGGTCAATGACGGCGGCTTATTTATGCAAAAACACTCGGCTTTGCACGACTTGGTGGACGAGCGTGCGGAGGCCATAACTCTTATGCTTCAGGGTGTCCACGATCTGCTCGACGACCTCGCGGTCGGCAAACTGGATATCGGCCCCCGTGGCGTAGATCAGTAGTTTTTCGGTCAGGCTGCGTGCCAACTGGTCCTTGTCGGCCAACAGCAACTTTTTGAACTCATCGATGTCGGCAAACGGCTGCCCATCGTGGGTGACGCCCCCTTGCTCGACGTTCGGACCACGGTAGAAGGCGCGACCCGTGTAGTTGGGCAACTGCACAATGCCGCCGGGGGTGCGGGCCGAGGCCCGATAAAAATCCCGCCAGCCACCAATGGGGTCGAACGACTCGAGCGCGAAGCCCGGCGGGTCGATGTGCTTGTGACACGCGGCGCAGGCCGCAACGTTGCGATGCTTGTCGAGCTGCTCGCGAATGGTGGTCGCGCCGCGAATGTCGGGCTCGATCGACGGGACGTCCGGCGGTGGTGGCGAGGGGGGCTTGCCGACAATCCGCTCCAACACCCATTTGCCGCGCAACACCGGCGAGGTGCGCGTGCCATCGGCCGTCACCTTGAGCACGCTGGCGTGGGTCATCACGCCACCGCGATGCGAGCCCTCGGGCAGCGTCACCTTGCGCAGCGCATTGCCGCTCACCCCCGCAATGCCGTAATGCCGCGCCAAGCGCTCGTTGAGTATCGTCCAATCCGAGTCGACAAACTCCAACACGCTCCGATCGTTGCGGAGCACTTCGTCGAAGAATAGGTACGTTTCGCGGGGCATCGCCCAGAGCAGCGTGCCGTCGAAATCACCGTACAATTGCGGATCGGGGATCGTGGCGTCGATCTTGCGCAGCTCAAGCCACTGACCCACAAAATTCTGCGTCAGGCGCTCTGCGCGAGGGTCGTTCAATAGCCGCTCGACCTGGGAGTGCAAGACCTGCGGCTGGCGCAGCTCGCCCCGAGCGGCGAGCGCGAGCAGTTCGGCGTCGGGCAAGGTCGACCACAAAAAGTACGACAGTCGTGCCGCGAGCGCGTAGTCGTCCAACTGTGTCAGCGGGCGCGGCCTGTTGGTCGCCGATGCCGCCGCGGTCGACTCAAGCATGAGCAAAAAATGCGGCGATGACAGGATCGACTTGTAACCGTAGAGCATGGAGTCGAAGAACGTGTATTGTTCGTCGAGCTTGGCATGCACGCGCTGCACGTACTTCCGCTGCAACTCTTCGCTCACCGGGCGACGAAAAGCCCGGGGGAGAAAATCTCGGATCAGCCGCTCCGCGTCCTGCTTGGGTTGGGCCGAGACGGGCACGAGCGGATCAGACAACCAATTCTGTTCGGATCGGTTGACCTGAATCGTCGGCGGTTTCTTCCCCGCGCGCTCGGCCTCGGCCACCGACCGGGCCTTGAGCGGCACGCCGGCAAACACCGTCTCGTAACTCGGCGGCGGGTAGGCGTTGATCGGGCCATCGATCTGCAGCCACTCGACGTGCAAGCCCGGGCCCGTGTACTCCTCGATGGGCTTCTTGAACGCGCGAATGTCCCAGAGGTTGAGAAAGTTGACGACGAATTGCTGCCGCCGCTGGAGATCGATCTCAAACTCGACGATCTGCGGCGGGCCATGGGGGATGTCGCGCAACTCTCGCACGACGGCGTCTTCGCGGCCGCTCGACTCGACGACCATGAACGCGGCCGGAACCGCCTGCTTGCTCTCGCCCACCGCGCCAATCGACATCCGCACGCGATAGCGCCCCGCCGTGGTCACCGGCGCCGTCGAGCACAAGCCATAACGGGGCAATTTGCTGTAGATGATCAGCCCGTCCCCTTCGAGACGGCAGCTGCGCGTGAGCGTCTGCCGAAAGTTGGGCCCCTTCTCGGAGATCTCTCGACCCGTGCGGCGATCGTTGAACGCAATGGGCGGATGAGCCGGAATGGCCGACATGATCGCCCGCTCGGCCGCCTCCTGATACATCAGCAAATGGGTCGCCGACACCTCGAGCGCCGCGCTCACGTTGTCGAACCCCGCCGCACTGTTGTCGTCGGGCAGCAGGTCCTTGACCGTCACGCGAGTCTGCAACAGATCGCGGAGCGTGTTCTCGTATTCGGTCCCGTTGAGTCGGCGGACCACGACGCGTCCTTGAGTCTGCTGCCGCTCGAGTGACGCGGCGTGCAATGACTGCCGGAGCGAGTGAATGGTGCGATCGATCTCGGCTTGCGGCGGACGCGGTGACGATTCAGGAGGCATCTCCCCCGCCTTGAGCTTGTCGTGAACTCGGACCCACGTGGCCAGTGTCCGTTCGTCGCGCAAATCGGTTCCCAACGTGTCGAGCCGCAAGGCGGCGCGTGGCGTGTCGGGGCCATGACAGTCGAGGCAGTGGGCCGTCACAAGCGGCTTGACCGCGCGGGTCAGTGTGTCTGCCGTGTCCTGAGCTTGGGACAACCGTGTCGCAGCACACAGCAACATCACGAACAGGGGGCAGTGAGCAAGGCGATTCATGCAGCACATCGGCAAGCAAACTGGCGGGTGGAAGGCAAGTCTCTATTCTAGGTCGACGAGCCCACAAGCCGCAAGACACCAGCCCCGCACCCAACTCAAGGAGAATTGCAGAGTCAACTGGGTAGCCCCGACCACTCGTTGTCGGGGTCGCGCTAGCGACAAGCGGCGAGGCTTAGTCAAGCTTCCAAGCCCTCTTATGGCTTCGCCACCCAGACAACAAGTTGTCTGGGCCACCCTCATAACAACTTTGCAGTCGGCCTACATCCGACTCAGAAATGCTCGCGTGCATAGCGGATGCACGTGAGGATGTTATCCGCCTCGGCCCGCAACTGCTCGACGTGCGACAGAGCGCTGATCCGCGACAGAGGGGTCTTGGATTGCTGTTGTCGGACGAGAGCCAACATCGCCGCCAGCTCGTTGCCCCGCACCTGCGACATCGTCGCCCAGTACTTGCGGGTCAAGCATGGGATGCGGAGCGGATCGCGGGTAATCATTTCCAAATTCAATCGCACGTTGGGTCGCGCTTTGCGCACCAGCTCAACGACCCGACGCTGATCGACGATCCCCGCGCCGAACGGAACCTCGGCGAGCAAGAAGCCGTCGTCGCTCTCGGCGACCGCCATGTCCTTTAGATGCGTCGTCAACGTCCAGGGGGCATACGCCTCGACGACCGCATAGGGCTCTTCCAGCAGCGCCATGCTGTTGCCCGTATCGAGACAGACGCCGACGAACTCGCTGCTCATGCGGCGCAACACTCCGACGAGTTCGTCGACTCGCCAGTCCTTGTGGTTCTCGATCGCCAAACGTATCGCGTGCCGCTTGGCAATCGGCTCAGCGCGCGTGAGCGCCTCCCAACTCGCTTGAGCGAACGTGGCAAACTGCTCGGCCGAGTCATAAACCTCGTAGCGCCGCCCGCTCATGCAGACGGTGCGCAGCACGGTCGCCCCCACGTGCTTGGCGGCCAACAGCTCGGCCTCGAACCGGCTCACGTCGGCCTCGCTCTTGGGCAGAGCGATGGTCCCCTCGATGTACATGCCGTGCCGCTCGAGCGTGTCGCGGAGGGCTTTCAAGTCGGCCGTGTCACCGGCGGGAATGCGGGTCTGCACGCCCGGCGCGCCGATCGTGGCCGCGTACTCGACAAACGCCCGGGCGTCGGCGATCGGACCGAACTCGGGGGGCAACGGTCGACCGTGTCGCACCCAATAGGAATGGACCACGAGCCCGAGCTTGTGCCGCGCGGGGTTCGAGTCGGCGGCGAATGCCTCTCCGGCAGCGAACGCGAGGGGCGTCAGTACGGCGGCCTGGAGCAGTTCACGTCGTTGCAGTTTCATGATCGTTGCGGGAGTGAAGGGTTACGAAACGTTCAATGCCCGTAGCTGAGCATCCCACGGCGCGCGGTACGGTCGCACGAGTTGAGCGTTGGCCTCGGCGTCGTCGACGATCGATTCGGACGCGGCATCCCAGCGCACGGCGCGACCGAGCCGCAACGAAATGTTCGCCAGATGACACTGCGTGCTCACGCGATGCGCGCTCTCCAGGTCGGAGATGGGCGTGGCGCGCGACTTGACGCAGTCGAGAAAATTCCGGACGTGCAACGTGAACTGCTCCTGCTCCGTGCCGCTGCGGTCCTCGACGCTCTCGGTCCACCACTCGACCGGCCCGGTCGATGGTTTTGATAACGGCCCTCCCACCGGGTGACCGGCGAACTGCGGCAGTCGACTCTCGGGGGGAACTTTTTTGTCGCCGACGATCGTGTAGCCCAGGCGGTTGATGGTCAGCGAGCCTTTGGTGCCGAAAAACTCGAGACCCCGCCCCGCGACACCCGCCGACGCCTCGCGATGATGCCAGGCGGTCGTGTAGCGCGGGCCGAGCGGGTCCGGCACCGCGGTCGAGTGGTTCGCGCGACGGTGCATGTCGTAGAGCGCGTCCTGCGTGTCGGGTGTTTCGCCGTTGTCCTGCAATAACCAGCGGCCGCCAACGCTCGTGACCGACCGCGGTTCGCCGCCGAGGCACCAATAGACGATGTCGAGACCGTGATGGCCGAGGTTCGTCATCTGGCCGCCGGAGTAATCCCAAAACCAGCGAAAGTGATACAGCGCGCGATTCGGATTGTACGCGCGTCGTGGAGCCGGACCGAGGAACAGATCCCAATCCAGATCAAGGGGCGGTTCGCCATCGGCTGGCTTGCCGAAGCCGGGCATCACGTTGCGATGCACATCCATGCGGACGGCATGAACCTGCCCGATCGCGCCGCCACGGATCAACTCACGCGCCCGTTGATAATGGAGCCCGCTCCGCTGCTGGGTGCCGACCTGCACGACTCGCTTGGTGCGCGAGGCGACGTCGACCATCCAGCGTCCTTCGCGCACGAACAGCGAGAGCGGCTTCTCGACATACACGTCCTTGAGTGCCGCGCAGGCGAGCATCGTCATGAGGGCATGCCAGTGGTCGGGCGTTGAAATCACGACGGCGTCGACCGCGCGATCGTCGAGCAGGTGGCGAAAGTCGCGGTAACCCCGAGCGCTCGAACCGATCAGGGCACGTCCCTCGTCCAGTCGGCCTTGATGAACCTCGCACACGGCCACGCCTTGCACATCTTTCTGTGCTTGAAAATCGAGCACATGCCGCTTGCCGATCAGCCCGAAGCCAATGTAGCCGACGCCGATGCGATCGTTTGCACCGAGCACGCGCGCATACGAACTTGCCGAGAGGGCGGCGACACTCAGCCCGGCGGCGAGAACGCCTCGGCGGTTGACATACGAGCGACGTGAGCGTTGGGGCTGCATGGCGAATGACCCGTAAACTTCATGGTGAGACGCGCGAGTTACCGCTTCGCTTCGAGTTGCAAGAGCGCCTCGGCAAACCGCTTGCCGACATCGAGCGTGCCCGCCGTGTCGTAATGTGCGCTGTTGGCAATCGTGGCCGTCGCCGTGTCGACGTATGCACAGCGTGGCAGCTTCGAGGCCAAGGCCTGTTGCGCCTCGACAATCTTGGGCATGAACAGGTTCTTGCCGCCGCCAAAACGCGTGTTCACCGCAATGAGCGCGATCAGCTCGGGTGCCGCCAGGTCCTTGCGGAGCGCGGCGATCATCTCGCCCAGCGCCTGCTCGTATTTCGCCGCAGCGTTGGCGTTCGCGTCGCTCTCGCCCTGCACCCACACGAGTGCCCGCAAGCGCAGCGTGACCTCTTTTTGCTTGGCGGCCGCGATCGCCTGCTGGGTCTCGCTCACGAGCGCGCGATAGCTCGAACCACGCTCGCCCGGGTCGGTAGGGTTCCAATCTTGGGTCATCGAGGTGCCGCTGAACGCCGCCTTGACGATGGCCAACGGCTTTTGCTCTTGGGCTCGCAACGTGCGTGCCAAGCCGATCTCGGGACCAAAGCCGCCGTCGGCTTGGGCGAAGTTGCCGTATTGCCTCGCCACGCGGGGCGTCTTGTTGGGCATCCCCTTGGGCTGCGGCTGCAAGAAGGTCCATTTGCCCCCACTGGTCGAGTCGAACTCATCAGGCGGCGGGTCGCCGCACCGCCACCAGAACATGACCTCGCGATCACTCGCGTTGGCGGGCAACTCACTCGGCTTGGCGTCGTAGCCCACCGCGTTCGACTGTCCGGCAATCAGGATCAAATCGCGCGTCTCGGCCGCGAAGACGGCGCGCGACATGAGCAAACAAAGAATGACTACTCGTGCAAATGCCATGCTGCGTGTCCCGTGCTGAATGAATGATGTTCGCTTGAATAGCCCCTCTCGCCTTGAGCGAGAAAGGCAACGAGCATTTTAGCAGCGCGGCTGGACAAAGTGAAAAGCTTTATGGAGCGACCGATGCTCACTACGCCAGGCCGAGGTGACAATGATATTCTACGACATAGGACAGCACTGGTTGTGGTGGGCGTTGGAATACCCTATCGTCAAAAAGAATTACGCCCTACCCCATGTCATCCAATCCGCAGCCGAGTATTCACCATGACACGGTTACTTTCGTTCTCGCTTGTGCTGGTCCTGGGCTATGCCTCCATCGCCAGTGCTCAGACAACAACAACTCCCGAGGAGCCGATTGTTTGGAAGGCGGGCGCGGCCAAAGCGACCATCACGCCCAGGGACCACCTTTGGATGGCGGGCTACGCGGCGCGTAAAAAACCCGCCGATGGCATCGCTCAAGACCTGTTCGCCAAGGCGCTCGCGCTCGAAGATCATGCCGGACAACGGGCCGTCATCGTCACGCTCGACTTTATCGGCGTGGGTCGCTCGCTGCGCGACGCGGTCGTGGCGCGCTGCCTGAGCGATTATCAACTCGCCGCTGACGCAATCCTCTTCAATGCCTCGCACACCCATTGCGGGCCGTCGCTTAGCATTCAAGACGGGGTCGAAGAGCAGCTCAAGCAATACCGGGCCGAACTGGAAAACACGCTCGTGAAAATCATTGGCCAGGCGGTCGAGCGACTCGCGCCAGCACGCATCTCATACTCACAGGGCCGCTGTGGCTTTGCGATGAACCGGCGTCGACCGAGTGAGAAGGGCTATCAGAATCGGCCCACGTTTGCTGGCCCCGTCGATCATGAAGTACCGGTGCTCGCGGTGCAGAACGCCGAGAACAAAGTGATTGCGCTGGCCTTTGGCTACGCCTGTCATGCGACCACGGTGTTCTCGACCACGCTCGCGCCGGCCGCGCCGACCTTTATGTTCCACGGCGACTACCCGGGCTTCGCGCAGCAGGCGCTCGAGCAGGCCTATCCCGACGCGGTGGCGCTGTTCGTCAATGGCTGTAGTGGCGATCAGAACCCATACCCGCGCAACGGCGAGTTCCCGGGCAAGCAACCGCTCGAAATGGCCGAGCAGCATGGCAAGTCACTCGCCACGGCCGTGGTCGCCGGCATGCAAGGAGGCTCGCGACCGATCGCAGGAAGCATTCGCGCCGTGACCGGCGAGGTAACGCTCGAGCGCAACGAAGGGAAGCCGGACCACAACTATCTTGTCCAGGCGATGCGGCTCGGCGACGCGCTCACACTCGTGGCCCTGGGGAGCGAGACGGTGGTCGATTACTCGCTGCGACTCAAACACGAGATCAAGTCTCCCGCCGTGTGGATCGCCGGGTACTCCAACGAGATGGTCGGCTACGTACCCAGCCGCCGCGTTGCTGCCGAAGGAGGTTACGAAGCCGGCATGAACTTCAAGCTCGACATCGAAGAGCGGATCATCAAGAAGGTGCATGACCTTGTTCGAAGCCTGAACGAAACCGGGAAATAAGGAAAATGAAACCACCGATGAACGCGGATGAACACCGAGAGGTAAGAGACAGGAGTGAGGAGGTGTAAGGCTGGTGACACATCACGCTGATGCAAAGCTGTTTCGTTCTTTGCTCTCCTCTCGCTCCGCTGTCCTCATCCCATCCGTTCTGTGTTCATCCGTGTTCATCGGTGGTTCCCTCTCTTCCACCTACGGAAAGAACCGCGCCCCCATCTGGCGTAAAAAGGCGAGCGACTCGGCCATCTCCCCCATGCCATTCATGCCGTCTTCGATGCTCACCCAGCCGCAATAGTTGTGCTCGGCGAGGATGCGGAAGATCGTCGGATAGTCGTTCAGCCCCTTGCCCGTGACCCCGTGCCGCAAGTTGGGGCTGTAGCCGAGCGTGCCATCGGCCTGACGCAACTCGGCGATGGTTGTTCCCTCGGCCAGGTACCGATCGCTGGCGTGCATGCTCACCACGCGCGGCGCGACCGCCGTGAGCAACTCGATGGGGTCGTCTCCCGCCACGATCGCGTTCGACGGGTCGTACTGCACGCCAAAGTGCTCGCGGTCATCGATGGCCGCGAGCAACTCCAAGAACACATCCTGCTTTTGCGCGAACTCGGCGTACTTCCAGAAGCCATCTTTGTAGTGATTCTCAAGGCCCAGCACGATGTCGTGCTCGCGGGCCACGACCAACGACGCCTCGATGCACTCGACGACCCAGGCAATGCCTTGCTCGCGGCTCACCTCGGGATAACGCTGACCGCTCAAGACGCGACACACCGCGCGGGCTCCGCCCAGTCGCTTGGTCACGGCGATCATTTTCGCGTGATGCTCAATCGCCCGCTGCCTGGCGGCCCGATCGGGATTGGTGAAGTCGGGCGAGCAGCAGAGCATCGGCATCGCAAAACCCGCGTCGCGAATCGCCGCCCCGACGCGATCAATGTACGCGTCGTCGAGGCTCGTGAAGAACCCCTCGTACATCTCAAGCCCGTCGGCATCGAGCGACCGGGCCATATCGATCCAGTCGAAGACGCTCATTGTCCGCGCCTGCGAGATCGTTTCGAGGTAGCACTTCGGAAACGCGGAAATTTTCAGCGGCATGATTTACTCATCCGTCCGGAATGTGAAGGCGGGCAGTCCCGCCTTGTTGTAGAGATTCACCGTCGGATTCCAGGCCCACCGTAACGCACGTACTTGGGCGAGGCAACGACGATCGTGTCCCCTTCGATCACGGCCTCGGCCCAAAGGAGCACCACGCCTGCGGTCCCACCGGCTGGGCAACAGCCGCCGCCAAACACCAAACACAAAACACAATAAGCACCGCATTTCAACCCTCTGTTGCCAAGCAAGGTACGCACGGGGTGCGTACCCTACAAGCGATTACTTGCCGGCGGCGGCACGCTGCTCGGCGAGATTTTTGCGAAACGCCTGGTCCTTGAGCTCGACGTAGTCGCGATAGCCTTGCGGGTCGATGAACGGATTCGGGCCGTCCCGGCGCTGCCATCGATCGTACTTGGCCAGCATGCCGTAGTAGTTACCATGCGCGCCGAGGAACACGTCGCACTTCAGCGACTTGAGGATCTTGAAGGTCGTCGTGTAATCGTCGGCAATCTCGGGATAGTCACGGTTGTTGACGAGTTGATAGCCCGGGTTGACATTGGGACTGCCGATCACGACGACCTGCAATGACTTGCCCGCCTCGGTGGCATTCCAGGCCCGGGTGGTGAAGCCGCGGGTATGGCCGGGTGTGCGCCGAGCGACGAGTGTCGTGCCGCCGAGCTTGACCTCGTCGCCGTCATTGAGCACGCGATCGACTTTACACGCCGGCCAGCGATGGTCGGTGTACAGATACTGTCCTTCGCCGCCGGAGGCGATCACGCGGTCGTCCCCTTTCATCACGAACACTTGTGCTCCGGTCGCCTGTTGCATCAGGAAGTGGCCGGCGACGTGATCGTTGTGCGCGTGGCTGGCCAGGAGAATTTTGATGTCGCGCATTTTGAAGCCCAGCGACTCGACTGCTCCGCGAATCAAGGGGACCGTCTCCTCAAAGCTGCTGTTGATGAGCAGGTGCCCGTCGGGGGTTGTGATGAGGTAGCTCGACAGCTCCTTCGAGCCAACGTAGTAAACGTTGCCCACAACACAGTGGGCCGGGAATGCTTCGTCGGCCGCGAGGGTCGCCAGGCTGGCAATCAAGCCGCCGGTCGCAATGATGGCCGAGAGCAATCGGGTGAGCCGCAGGGATCGGTAAGTGGACATGATGAAACTCGCCTGAAGGTGATATGCTTTGAAAACGAGTGGGATGGGCTTTCGAGTATAATGCCTGGGCGGGGCATTCTCACGAGGTTGGCTCGATAAACTGCCTGAACGTCGCTGGGCCCCCTGACCCAGGCGAACCGCGTTTGCTAGAATGCGAGCCACGGTTCGGTTGACCCTTCGTTCACCCCACACGCAACTCTGTTATTGGACCATGCCGCGGTACCGTCGCGTCGCGATCATCGGGGTGGGATTGATCGGAGGCTCGATCGGGGGCGACCTGTTGCGTCGCGGTTTGGCCGACGAGGTCGTGGGGATCGGTCGCCGCGCCGAGTCGCTCGCACTCGCAGAGCAATTGCAACTCGTGACGCGCTGGACGACTGACTTGGCCGCGGGGGTGTCGGGCGCCGAGTTCGTTGTGGTCTGCACGCCGGTCGAGCGGATCGTGGCTGACGTGTTGGCCGCCGCGCAGGCCGCCACGGCCGACATGCTCATCACCGACGCCGGCAGCACCAAGGGCTCGCTGGTCGAAGCGCTCGATGCTGCACAGCGTCAAGGCAAGTTCCCGGCCGGCGTTCGTTTCGTCGGCAGCCACCCGATGGCCGGCAGCGAGAAGAGCGGCCCGGCCGCGGCGCAGAGCGACTTGTTTGTCGATCGTGTGGCGATTGTCACGCCGACAGCCGAGACGACCGAGGCGGACGTGAGCTCGGTGTGCGATTTCTGGCGGGCGCTCGGAGCCCGGGTGGTCCGCATGTCGAGCGAGGAACATGATCGGGCGGTGGCCACGATCAGCCACTTGCCGCATGTCGCCGCGGCTGCGCTGGCGGCCGTGACCAGTGAAGCCGAACGGGGTCTAGCGGCGGGGGGGTGGCGAGACACGACCCGCATTGCCGCGGCTGATCCGTTGCTGTGGCGACAGATTCTGCTCGACAACCGCTCCAGTGTCTTGACGGCTCTCGGCCGTTATGAAAAGGTACTCGCGTCGTTTCGCGCCGCGTTGGAACATGCCGACCCGGCGACGCTCGACCATTTGCTCCAGGAGGCTAAGCTGTCCCGTGATGCTCTGGGAAGTTGACATTTATCCGGCGGCGGGACGACCCAACCGAGCCGCTGAGCGTGTGGCCAGCAACGCGGCCGACATGGGTTTAGCCTCGAACTTGCACGTCGTGGCCGCCCACGGATTTTTGCTGCAAGGGGAACTCGATCGCGCGCAGGTCGAGCAGATCGCCCGCGCCTTGCTCGTTGATCATGTGGTCGAGTCGCCACGCATCGCGCCGTGCGGCGACCCGCAGTTGAACGTGGCCCCGGCGGGCACCACGAGCGCCGTGCATGTGTTGCCCAAGCCGGGCGTGATGGACCCCGTCGCGCAGAGCGCTCAGAAAGCGATCGCCGACCTGGGGTTGGCCGTCGATCAGGTACGAACCCTCTCGAAGTACTGGCTCTCAGAGTTGAGCGCTGACAAGCTTTCAACCTTGTGCTCCAAGGTGCTGGCCAACGATGCCATCGAGCAGGTCATTGTGGGCCCGTTGGGTTGGAAGCATCTGGACCTTGGCTCGCGCTACGAATTTCATCCCTTGACGGTGCCGCTGCTGTCGCTCGACGACGCGGCGCTCGTCAAGCTCAGCCGCGAGGGGCAGTTGTATCTCAGCTTGGTCGAGATGCAGACGATTCAGGCCCATTTCCGCGCCCAGCAGCGCGACCCCACCGACGCCGAGTTGGAAACGATCGCCCAAACGTGGAGCGAGCATTGCAGCCATAAAACACTGGCCGGCCGTGTGCGGTACCGCGATGAGAAACACGAACGACTCTTTAAGAACATGCTCAAAGAGACGATCTTCGCCGCCACGAACACGATCCGTCAGTCGCTCGGCACGAACGACTGGTGCGTCAGCGTGTTCAAAGACAACGCCGGGGTCGTGACGTTCAACGACGAGTATCACGTCTGCTTCAAAGTCGAAACGCATAACCATCCCTCGGCGCTCGAACCCTACGGCGGCGCGAACACGGGCCTGGGCGGAGTGATTCGCGATCCGCTCGGCACCGGCATGGGCGCCAAGCCCGTCTGCAACACCGACGTGTTCTGCTTTGCGCCGCCTGATACGCCCCATGACTCGTTGCCCGCGGGTGTGCTGCATCCGAAGCGCGTGATGAACGGCGTGGTGAGTGGCGTGCGCGACTACGGCAACCGGATGGGCATTCCCACCGTCAACGGCGCGGTCTATTTCGACCCGCGTTACTTGGGCAACCCATTGGTCTATTGCGGTAACGTGGGGCTGATTCCAGTCGACATGGCGTTCAAGGAAGCCTTGCCCGGCGACCGCATTGTCGCCGTCGGAGGTCGCACGGGCCGCGACGGCATTCACGGCGCGACGTTCTCGTCGGCCGAGTTGACCAGCGAGAGCGAGAGCCTGTCGGGGGGCGCGGTGCAAATCGGCAACGCGATCACCGAGAAGATGCTGCTCGACGTGGTGCTCGCGGCCCGCGATCAGGGGCTCTATCATGCCATCACCGACTGTGGGGCGGGGGGCTTTAGCAGCGCCGTGGGCGAAATGGGGGCCGAGATCGGCGCCGAAGTGTGGCTCGATCGCATTCCACTCAAGTACGACGGCCTGTCGTACACCGAAATGTGGATCAGCGAGGCGCAAGAGCGCATGATCCTGGCGGTCGGTCCCGACACGGTCGACGCGTTTATTCGCCTCTGCGCCAGCGAAGGGGTCGAGGCCACGGTGATCGGCATCTATCAGCCCACGGGTCGGCTGCAACTCAAGTATCACGATCATGTCGTGGCCGATCTGGCGATGGAGTTCTTGCACGACGGTCGCCCGCCGGTCGTGCGCGAAGCGACTTACGCTCCCCAAGTGGTCACCACGCAACCGCTGCCCGACAAGTACACCTGGGACTACACCTCCGAGTTGCTGTCGATCCTCGGTTCGCTCAACGTGGCGAGCAAGGAATGGGTGATTCGCCAGTACGACCACGAAGTGCAAGGGGGCTCGGTGGTCAAGCCGCTCGTGGGCATCGCGAACGATGGTCCCAGTGACGCGGCGGTCGTGCGTCCGGTGCTCAACTCGCGGCGCGGCATTGTGATTGCCTGCGGCATGAATCCGCGCTACGGCGATTTCGACACGTACCACATGGCCAGCAGTGCGATCGACGAGGCCGTGCGCAATTGCGTGGCTGTTGGAGCTGACCCACGGCGGATCGCCATTCTCGACAACTTCTGCTGGGGCGATTGCGAAAAGCCCGAGACGCTCGGTTCGCTGGTGCGGGCCGCCCTGGCCTGCCATGACCTAGCGGTGGCTTGGTCGATGCCGTTCATCAGCGGCAAAGACAGCCTCAACAACGAGTTCAAGTTCACGTCCGCCGACGGCTCGCGCCAGGCGATCGCGATTCCCCCCTCGCTGCTGATTAGCGCTCTGGGGCAGATCGACGACATCGCGCAGGCCGTGACGATGGACCTGAAACGCGCCGGCAATTTCCTTTATCAAGTTGGCGTGACGAAGGATGAGCTGGGCGGCTCGCACTTCGCGCTCGTGCAAACGATCGGCGGCGGACAGGTTCCCACGGTCGACACCGTGACCGCGCAAGCGACGTTCATCAAGCTGCACGCGGCGATCAAGGCGGGCTTGGTGCGGGCGTGCCACGACCTGAGCGAAGGGGGCTTGGCCGTCACCGCGGCCGAGATGGCCTTCGCCGGCGGGTTGGGCGCGCGGCTCTTCCTGGCGCAAGCCCCACACGCGCTCGATCTGAGCGACCCTGGCGCGACGCGCTCGTTGCTCTTCAGCGAGTCGAACAGTCGGTTCCTCGTCGAGGTCACGCCCGAGCAGACGGACGCATTCGAGGCTGCACTCGTCGGCGTGCCGTGTGCCTTGGTCGGCGAAGTGGTCGACAGCGGGCGACTCGAAGTCATCGGCCTACCGCAGAGCGTCGAGATCGATGACAGCCAGCAGTCGGCCGACGAAGCTCCGCTGGTGATCGACGCGGCACTCGATGTCTTGAAAGAGGCGTGGCAGAAGCCGCTGCGTTGGTAGTCGTCATTGGCCGAAGAGCTTACGGACCAACACCGGGCAACTTCGAGAACCGACATGGACTGGTTAGATTGGTACCACGCACTCGCCAAGCCAAGCTGGACTCCGGCACCGGCGACGATCGGTCTGATCTGGCAAATCCTGTATCCGATCATAGCGGTCAGTTTTGGATTTGTTTTCGTGCAGGCATTTCGACGGCGGGTACCGTGGCGGGTTGCGCTCCCCTTCGCGATCAACCTTGTGGCCAATCTGATCTTTACGCCCATTCAGTTTGGTTTGCGGAACTTACCGCTCGCGGCGATCGACATTCTCGTCGTGTGGAGCTCGATCCTGTGGATCATTGCGGAAGTCTGGCAACATAATCGCTGGGTGGCCGTGGCGCAGATCCCCTACCTCACTTGGGTCACGCTGGCGACCGTGCTGCAACTGTCAATCACGACGATGAATTGGGGCCGCACGTGATCACGTGTAACCCTCAATCGTGATGCGGCACGCGAATTTCGACACCGTAACGCGGTGCAATCTGCAAAAGTTTTACGATCTCATCTTTCGTGGGTGGCAATGCCGTCGTGGAGCCCTCGGGCAAAGCGACGCCCACCTCGAAGAACATTTGTTCCAAACCGGCTGGGGCGACCGAAATGATCATCCTGGCCGGTTCACCTGTCTCGTTTTTGAATGAGTGAGGGGTGCCGACCGGCATGTTGGCGAATGTGCCTGCGCGAGCGACATGCTTGTGTTCGCCGATCTGAAAGGTAATCTCCCCATCGAGCACGTAAAAGCTCTCCTCCTCGCGCTGATGGACGTGCGGCGGGGGGCCACCCCCGGGCGGCACAAGTGCTTCCCACATCGCGTACTTGCCGTTCGTTTCGTCGCCTGTGGCTAAGAATCGGTAAACATCGCCGACGACGGCAACCGTTCGGCCCGCGCCGGGTTCACGAATCGTGGGTTGATTGAGCATGGCAAAGATTCCCTGCAGAAGAGGTACTTGTACCCCAATCGTATTGTCGACCCCGAATAGGAGCACGCTCAGCCGCAGAAATCACAGCAGATCGCGCAAATGAAAGTGATGTTTGCCGAGCTTGCCGCCGTAGTTGCCAGCCGTGATCATCACGATCTCGGGCATACCAGCAGCCGCGTGCAGGCCACGTCGCATGGCGGACTGCACAGCCTCGAAGCTGAGGCCGTCAATGACGATCTCGTACACGGCGCGACACGTCGAGGGTAGTTCTGTCGAGGTGTCGCAACGGAGCGTGGGGCAATAGGCGTCGTTGGTGCTGGCCTTGAGCTTGGCGTATTGCGAGCCGACTTTGCTGCCCGAGCGGACAATGCCCCCTGGAAACGGCAACGCCACATCGACTCCGGATCGAATCGCGGCGACGGCGGCTTCGGCGGCTCGCAACGCCGCGGCGCCGCTGGTGCCGCCGATGAGCAGATTGCCGCCGGCAACGCCGGTGACGGTGCCAAAGTAATCTTCGCAGAGGAACTCGCCATCCATGACGGGGATGCGCCAGTAGCGGCGGTCGTCGATCTTTTTCGAGCGTTGGTAGCCGTCGCCGAAATAGCGAATGCCGCCACCAATGCGGATCCGTTTTTCCTTGGGGCAGTCCATGATGCCGTTGTAACAGGCCGTCGTCGGGCAGGTGAGCACGCACTGACCGACGCGCCCTTGCAACGCCTTGCCCAGCGAGTCGATCGTGAAAGCGAACACGAGCACCGCGACGCCCGGTCGGCCGTCGGGGGTTTCGCTCGGCGGCACCTCGCGTTCGATGGCCGCCTCGACGTCGCAGGCGATGACGCTCGTGGCGTTGCCGCACAGCACCGTGGCGGCGGTCCGCGCCCAGTCGAGCGTGTCGGCCGTAATCACGAGCCGGGCCGCCTTGATCGGAAACGCCTCGGCGAACGTGTCGACGATGCTCACGCCGTGAAGTTGCAAAGCAGCAGGGGTTTCAGTCGGTATCGTCATAGCAGTTCCAGTGATCCTTGCGTTAACTCACCAATTCCGATGCGTGCAGGTAGCTGGCGTCGACCGGGTAGTTGCGCCAGCGAATCGAGTAGTGCTTCTCGAACCAGTGTTGGATGTCGCGCTCCAGCTCGCGATCATAGTCGGGCTCGACGTGCAGGGTCTTGCCGTTGGCCTCGTCGCGAATCTCGCCGTGCTCGACGATTACGCGCCCGGACTTGATCACGATGCGCGGCAACTCGAACATGGTCTCTTGATTCGCGTGCGGCGTGTAGATCGTGATGTCGGCATCGGCGCCGGGGCCGAGATGCCCCTTGTTTTTGAGCCCCAAGATGCGCGCGGGACCGGCCCGCGTGATGATCGCAATCTCGTTGAGCGTGTATTCACGCTCCAGATCGTAGAGCGACGAACGCTCGCGGACCAGCGGGTTGCAGGTCTTGAGCACGTCCCGTCGATAGGTCCGGTCCATGAGCAGTCGGATGATTTGCGGGTAGGCCAGAAACGAGCCGCCGTTGGGATGGTCGGTGCTCATTACAACGCGCCAGGGGTCATTGACGAGCAAGTACCATTCGAGGCCGATGGCCCATTGCAGGGCGTGGACGGCTGACTTGTTCTTGTACTGGATCGGGGTGATGCCGCAGCCGGACTCCATTTCGGTGTCGCCGCTGAACCATTTGCCGCCGTAGACTTTCGAGAGGAAGTAGCCCAACGGCCCGTCGCCGGTCATGCTGGTCGTCTGACCGAAGAGCACCTGTCCCACGTCGATGGTGACATTCGCGTGCGCGTTGACATAGTCGGCCAGCGGCACGACCTGGCTGTTGAACGTGCTCTCGTCGGCCTCGCCGCCACCGTAGCTGTGGAACTGCGCGTGCGTAATGTGCCCGCGATGCCCTTCGAGCGCCCGCATCGTTTCGAGCGTGGTGGTCCAATTGCCGGGCATTCCCAGGTTGTTGCAGTGGATATGCACGGGGTGCGGGAGACGCAACTCGCCGGCGGCCTGGGCCACGCCGCTGACGATCTGCCGTGGGGTGACTTGGAAATGGTCGACGACCGAGTCGAGCCCGCTGACGTTGCCCGAGGCCTGCTGCTTCCAGACCTCGACGCCGCCAGGGTTAACAAGCTTGGGGGCATACCCTTTGGTGGCCGAGAGCAACCAGCCGATGAACGCCTTGAGCTTTTGGGGTTCCTGGTCGCGGATCGACTGCATGACGTAGTGGTTGTTGCCCATCAGCACATAAAAACCCTTGTCGAGACACGGGGTGTCGTCGAATTCTTCGTGCGCGTGCCGCGCGGCAAGGGGCGGGATCGCGGCGTCGAACGCGGTTGTGTAGCCGAGTCCGGCGTACTTGTAGCCGGTGGCAAACGTGCTGGGGACGCTTCCCATCGTGCCGCTACGGGTGTTGGCCGTGCGAACCACCGGAGCGGATTGACGCTTTTCCTCAGGCCGCATCTTGCGCGCAACATTCACCTTGGGGCCGGCAATGTGACAGTGCATGTCGATGCCGCCGGGCATGACGACCAAGCCACGGGCATCGATCTCGCGATGGGGACGCACGCGCGGATCGCTCGGCGCCGCGACGATACGACCGTCCGTGATCCACAGGTCGCGCACCTGGCCATCGATGCCGTTGGCCGGGTCATGGATCGTGCCGCCCGAGATTTTTGTGTAGTCCATCACGGTCATCGTTACGCGGTCACTCCCGGCATCGGCTTGCCCTGCGCTTTGATGTGGCGATCGAGGCTCAGCAAAATATGTTAAGTAGGACGATCAGCGGGTCGTCCTGTTGCGATGATGATCAGAACCTCGATCACGACGCGAGGTCAATCGAGCGGCCATTCCAACGATCTATTCTGACCGCCGGAGGAGATCGTCACAAGTGCAGCCCAACGGCACGTCGTTGAGAGGGTGGCCCGGACAACTTGCGGTCGGGGTTGCACATCCTCAGGCGGATGTCGAAGCTGACTGGAGCCGCGCCGCGTGACGCATGAGCACTTCACCTCGGCCGATCGACACCTGGTCGCCGTGGTAGATGTCGAACTCGTCCGTGAACAAGGTCGTGTCGACTTTTAGCCCGCGGGTGTGAACATGGCGTAGCAACACGTCGACGATTTGCGGCCGCGCGGTGGTGGCGAATCGAAAGGTTGGCAGCAGGGGGGGCGGAGTTGGGCCGAGCAGGCCGATGGTCCCGCGGCGCATGCCGGCTCCGGCACGAATGCCACACGGGCCGAACACGAGCACGGTGCCGGCAATCATGTTGAAGCCGATCAGGTCGCCGGCCGAGCCAGCGACGGCGATCAGGCCGCGACGCATGCTGAGCGCCACCTCGTTGCCGACATGGCCATCGACGAGAATCGTGCCGCCGGTCATGCCGTGGGTCGAGCCTCGATAGGCGGCACCGACCAAGTGCCCCGCGTCGCCGTGGACATGGATCAGGCCCGCGTGCATTTCGGCGCCGACCCATCCCTGGGCGTTGCCATGCACATGGATTTGTCCGCCGCGCAAGTCACTGCCGACGTGTCGACCGGCCGGGCCATGAATCTCAATGGAGCCGCTGCGCATGTGCGCGCCGATCCAATGCACACCGGCGAGATTCCCCTCGAAGTCGAAATGTTGATCGCGAGCATCGCCGGCCACGCGAAACCGTTCTGCCAGCGGGACTTTTCGGTTTCCGTCGAAAATCTCGAAACGTTCAATCTCGGCGTTCGATCGTTGGCAGGCCCAGTCGGGAGTGAGCCCTTCGATTTCGACCGGGGCCTGCGATGCGCCCAGATAGGTCAGCCGTAATGCCATGTTGCTCCGTCATTCGACCTGTGCGACAACCAAGGATGCATCCTACTGTAATCGGAAACCGGCCGTGGAGCCACCGCATGGAGCGGCGATCCCTACAGCGTGCATGGCGCTGGCGGATTGTTAGGCCAGGCACTGGTTAAGCGAGCGTCTCGGCCCGATGGGCTGCGACCGTCTCGGCGACGAGACGAATCAACTGCTCTCGATTGACCGGCTTGGTGATGTAATGCGTGCAGCCGGCTTCGAGGCATTTTTCGCGATCGCCGGACATGGCATGGGCGGTGGCCGCGATAATCACGCCATCGTAGCCGATGGTGCGCAGCGACCGGGTGGCGTCGTAGCCGTCCATGACCGGCATTTGCATGTCCATGATGATGGCCTCGTAGGCTTGCCCGGCATCGGCGGCATTCAAGGCCATCTCGACGGCTTCGCACCCATGCTGGGCTGTCTCGACGGCAGCCCCAGCTTTGGTCAGAAAATGCATGAGCAAGCGGCGGATGTCGGGGCCGTCCTCCGCCAACAAGATGCGCATGCCCGCCAGGGCCGTGGCCAAACTGGGCTTGGCAATCATGGTGCCCGGTACTCGGTCGGTCTCGTCGACCGACGCCTGTGCGGCATTGCCGACGACGACCTGCACGGGCAGACGAAGGCGGATGCGGGTGCCAACGCCGGGCGTGGACTCGACAATCGTGAGTTCGCCGCCGAGCATGTCGGCGAACCGGCGACAGATGGCGAGGCCCAACCCTGTGCCGCCAAAGCGGCGCGTCGTCGAGTTGTCGGCCTGGACAAACGGTTGAAACAGACGGTGCACAATGTTCGGCTCGATGCCCACCCCCGTGTCGATCACGTCACACTCAATACAGGAGGCGGCTTCGAGATAGCGGGCAACGATTTGGACCTGGCCCTGGTCGGTAAATTTGATGCCATTGCCAACGATGTTGACGAGAATCTGACGGAACCGGGCGGGGTCGGTGATCACGACCGGGGGCAGCGGCGTCTCGTACGTGAGATTCAGGTCGATCTTTTTTTGCTCGGCGCGAATGCGCATCAGCGCTTCCACATCCGACAATATGGCGCGTGGCGAACACTCGGCGTATTCCATGCGGAACTTGCCCGCCTCGATCCGAGAAAGATCAAGGATGTCGTTGATAATGGCAAGCAGATGCTGGCCATTCTGGCGAATCGTTTCGATCGCGTCGGAGCATTGGGGCGGGGCTTGGCGGATGTCCCCGTGTTCGTACAGCAAGTCTGCGTAGCCAATGATGGCGGTCATGGGCGTGCGAATTTCGTGGCTCATGTTGGCCAGAAACTCGCTTTTGGCGATGTTCGCCGTCTCGGCCTGTTGCAGCGAGTGACGCAGTTGCTCTTCGCTGCGCTGCAAGGCCTCGGTCCGGGCGATGATCGTGTCTTCCATCACTTCGGCAATCTGGTCCGCCTCGGCCTGGCAGCGGGCAATCTCGCGCATCTCATTCAGGCTGCGCCGACAAGCGTCGATTAGAAACACGTCTTCGTAAATCACCCAACAGACATGCTCCACCCAGCGCCAGGGATACGTTTCCACGGCACCGAACACACTTTCGGGCCAGAGTATGCCGCGCGCGGCATGATCGACTCCGGTGACGATCGTTGCCGTGATTAGCACCCGCCAATCGCGATAGAACGACAAAAAGGCCAGTGAACCAAACACATGAAAATGGGTTTCGATGCGACCGCCCGTCAAGTGAATCAGCAGCGCCGACATGAGCGACTGCCCAATCGCCACCGCGTGCCGCGTGGCGGCATGACCGGGACGGAAATAGATCAACGCCAAGGGGGGCACGACGATCAGTCCGCCCAACAGCAAGGCGATCCAGACGTGCGGATGAACGTAGCTCTGTGCCCCCGCCCAGGTGCGGGGCGAAATAAAGATCGCGATGGCCACGGCCATGAGCCATTCAATGCCCAGCAGCCAGCCAAAGAGCCGATCGGTGGTGCGCCAATTACTCGCGCAGTGCTGAGCCAACAAGCGATTCGATTCGTAACTGAGTGTATTCATGGGTCCCGTTCTCATCGCGGGTTGGAACGTTCAGGATGATCGGTCTCGGTGCGATTCAACAGCGCGCAGCCGAAGACCGGTGCGTGAATCAGTGGGTAGCCGGGGGTCGTGAGCGCGTGACGCAACCCTTGTTCGTACGCGCTGGCTGCCTCGCCACCGCGCTGCGCGGTCAGCCCTCCGGCAAATCGCAACGCGCCGCGCGGGTCGTAATACAGCACGTAACCGGATGTCGTCGCGCCAAATCGGGCGGCCTCGCTGCCGTCCATGTCGTTTTGCAGTTGGGCCTGGTCGATCTCCGCCGCGGTCTGCCAGTTCGCCGACAAGGACTGGCCCGAATCGTTCATCAAGGCCGGCAAAAACAACACATGGCAGGTCGGTCGGGCTCCACGGGTGGCCAGCGCGTCGCGCAGCTTGACCAACCCGGCACGCGTACAGGCACAACGCGGATGCACAAACATGACAATCGTTCCGTGCCGCGTATCGTGAGGCAACATCGAGTCGAGCGGCCAAACCAGCGGCAAGCGGGCCGTCGGCCCCGCGATGTGTTCGTAGGCCATCCATTGCGCAGCGCCATACGCGACCAGCGACAACCACAGCAGACCGCCACCCACGATCACGAATCCGTTTGCAGTTGGTTTCATAGTCAGCGCGCGTCGACGGCGAACATACTCAATGGGTGCAGCCCCAGGTATATATCAATTAAATCGCGAGGGCTTCTATGGGCTTGGTTCGACCCGATTGCAGATTGCGCACCATGTGTTCGACAGCCAACAACGCGCATTGCAGCGTCATCACCACGTCGGTCGTGGTCAAAATTCCGACAAGTCGCCCGTCATCGACGACAGGCAGACTGGAGATATGGCCGTAAAGCAACGTCGTGATCGCGTCGTTGACCAACGAATCGGACGAGACCGTCGTGGGGCACGCGACCATGAGATTACAAGCCTGCGCATGATCTGACACATTTCGCAGGTCACGATCGCTGACGATGCCGACCAACAGGCCCTCCTCGTCACAAATCAACATATGGCGAATATTGTCGGCCACGAAAATCTCGCGAAGTTCATTGGCGGTGGTCGTCGGCAGCGCCGTGGTCACGTTGGTCGTCATCAAATCGCGAATCTTCAGATCGCTGGGTAATAGCTTGTGCGTATCCTTGACGAGCATGCTCATCAGACGCAACCGTTTTTTGGCGAACCGGGCGCGGGACGCGACCTCGGGAGAAACACCCGCGTCGTCGGGTGAGGCATCGTGTGCCCGGTGGCCGCGAAAGATATGCGCGTTGCCGTGTGAGCGCCGAGCCATCAACCAACCCATGCCGGCAAACGTCACGGCAATGACGACGCCAACGATAATCAATCGGCCGTCATCGGCGGCCAACCGTTCCAAGGGTACGGCTGCTGCGGAAGCGGTCGTCATCCGGGGCTGGGCTGATCCCAACGAAATCGTCTCATTTTCAACCGGTTCCTGGCCATAGGTCGGCGTGGCCCATAGGGTTGCCAGGCATAGCACTATCCAGGCACAATCGCCGAAACTCACGGCAGGCGCAAGGCTAATCCCTTGCTTGCGATGGGGCTGGGTAGGGTCGGGAGCGTTGTTCATAGGGGTTTTCCAATACATGGCCGCCTCATGGAATCTTGGCACGCAGCCAAGTCTTTGCGCATGGCGAGTATTCAGCTTGCCGACAAAACTACGTCATGATTAACAATCAGTCGGTTCACGATTTCAGGAACGCTCAGCACCAAAGCAAATTGCCCGCCCCCTAGTTGAGCTACACCCGCCACGGACGGCGTCGCGCTGACAATGTCTTTCACGCCATTCACGACCACTTTGCGTGTCCCCAGCACCTGATCGACGAGCAGGCACATCTGCCCGAATTGTGTGCCGACCACCACGGCCGACAAAGCCCGCTCGGCACTCGGTTCGTGTCGCACGCCATCGAGCGCATGACTGCCTTGAACCTAACCATCAGCAAAGATGAAAAGAATCTTGGCCGTGGCTTTGAAGTTGGGCACAGCTATTTCTGCCCGCCCACTAGTTTCATGTCAACCGCCGACTGGGATGCTTGGTACCGTTCCGTTATCAAGTGGGAAATTGCCCCTCTACTTCGCGAGTACTGGTTTGATGATATACCGCGGGCCCACAAACAGGTTGAAAGACTGCTCGCATGATCCCGGTTCAGAATGTTTATTACTTGCTACTCTACGCCTGGGACGCATTGGAACAGGGCGACATAGAGTCCGTTACATCCGAGCCTGAGACGAAAGTGCTTGACCTTTTGGCAATCGTGCTCAACAACGGCATCGATCGCCTGTTGCGACAGGGTCTACACCAGGCTTACCTTTCACGAAAAGAAACGATTCCCGGCGTCCGTGGCAAGTTCGACGTGTCTGCGACAGTGAAGGCCAACCTGTGGCAACGCGCCCAAACCGTGTGCGAGTTCGATGAGTTAAGTCACGACATCTTGCACAATCGAATACTTAAATCCACGCTCAGCCATTTGCTGCGAACTGACGGCCTAGACGCTCGTGTGCGCGAACCGCTACGCGCCACATGGCACCGTCTGCATGAGATCACTGAGATTCCTCTGAGTGACCGCGTTTTCCGACGGGTACAATATCATCGCAACAATCGCCCCTACCGCTTCCTCCTTGATGTTTGCCAACTCCTCCAAGATTATCTCATCCCCAGCGAGCGTACGGGCCAATTCCTCTTCCGAAACTTTCTGCGTGATAAAAGGAGGATGAGCGTTCTATTTGAACGATTCATCCGTAACTTCTACCAGCGTCATGCAGAGGGATACACTGTCGAGTCCGAGTCGATGCAATGGGAGGACACTTCCGGATCTTTCCAGGACCTCGCTCTATTGCCTGGTATGCGAACCGACGTCACCCTCCGCAGACCTGGCTTAGTGCTGGTCGTGGATGCCAAATACTACCGGGATACATTACAAGAATATCGAGGACACACGACTATTCGGTCTGCTCACCTCTATCAGCTCTTTGCCTACTTAAAAAATATCGCCTCGATAATGAGCGATCAAGCGGAGGTGGAAGGACTCTTAGTCTACCCTTTGACGACTCGCGAACTCAAACTCAACCTGCGAATCCACGGCCACCAAATACGGGTTAATACGCTAAACTTGAACCAACATTGGCCTCAAATCCACGCCGATCTCCTTGGGTTGCTCCCTCCTCAATATCAACTGCAATAATTGAGCTGTTGGTCTCGAATAATGCTGTGGAAGAATGTTGTTGAGTGGCCTGAACTATCAAGAAATGGCCGCTGAACTCGGCATAATCCCAACGCGCGGTCGAGGATCGCCGCGCGCGGGTGATGCAAAAACTGCGGGTCGATTCGTTGCCCGAACTCGTCCGGTTCGCACTCCATGCCGGCATCCCTGTCGATCCACGGACCCACCATGAGCGCACCGCCTCGCATGGCTGACGCGCATTTACTTCGCCAACTCATGAACCTTGGCCACAATCGACTCTTCGACCGTGCTGTCCCAACTCGTGGGCAAGCCGTAATAGATCATCGCCGAAGCGCCTTCGTAGCCACCTTCCTTCAGGACGCGCAACGACGGGATGTAGGCCATCACGTCGTTCGAGTAACCGGCGATCCACGTCGGCCGCGGCCCAAGCTCCTTGGCCAGCCGCAGCGCGAAGTCGACGACCACTTCGCCCCCCAGCACGACCCATCGCAGCTCATTCCCCACGTGCCACACCTGCACCGGATACGGATACGTCGGGCTCAGTGGAGTCCCGGCGTCGATCTGAGCCAGCAGTCCCTTGGCGCGTAGCGCGATGTAGTTGTTCTTGTCTTGCGACTGGCTCAGCAGTTCCGCGCGCGTGGGGAGCGTGTCGAGGCGGAGCGGAATTTCCTCGTACCGCGTCGTGAGCTTCCCCCGCACCTCGTTGAGCTTGCCGCCGAGCACCGCCTCGACCGACTTCGCCAGCCGTTCGCCGTATTGTTGGGCAAGCTCAACTTGCCGTCGGGGCAACGGATTCTGATCGGCTCCGCAACCCGCCCAAAACAACGCAATCGCGCCCGGATGCGCACGCTCGACCGCGTCCATCGCAAAGCCAGGATAATCGGCGCACCACTGATAAAAACTCAACACGGTCGCATGACAGGCGTAGCCAAATGTCACCGCCATCAATTCGCCCTGCGCGTTCTTAATGGCCAACACCGGGACGCGATGATCGACGGGCCCCTTGAGCTGAGCGGCGGCGCGCAGTTGCGGAACGTCGGCTTCTTTGTTGGCGCGACGGTTGACGGCAAAGTCGCACGTTCCCTCGGCGTATTCGAGCCGCGCCGGGGCGAGCTTTTTCAGGGCGGCACCGATCAACTCGATCAGCTTCGTCTCCAGTTGCCGCGTGTAGGCGTCGACGCGCTGCCGCTCGGCGGCGCCAAATGAGTACATCGCGCCCAGGTTGTGACCCACGACCGGTCCGCAATGTGTGTGCGAGCAGTTGATCGCAATTTGATCGCGTCGCAATTTGAAGCGTTCGGCCGCGGCGGCACAAACGTGCTCGCTGGTCACGCGATCAATTCCCACTAGGTCGACCGTCACGAGCACGGCACGCTCCCCTTGGGGGTCTTCCAAGGCCACCGCTTTGCCCCACAGCTCGGTCAGCTTTCCTTCGGCCGCATGGTCTCGTCCGCCATAACCGCTCATCCACATGAGTTGCTCGGGCGTGATCGTCACCTTGGCCGCCCCGGCCTTCCATTGCGCCGCGACGTCGTCGATCAATCCCAAGGTGATGAGCACAAACCAAGCGAGCAGGGACGAGCGCATGAGAACTCTCCGAGTGTTAAAGCCAATGCAATGCTTAAGAGCGTCTGACAAAAAGGCTGGGGACGGTCCCAATTTCCGAGGACCGCCGAGAAAAATGGGACGGTCCCCCTCTCTGCTGCCATTTTGTGAGACGCTCTAAATGATCGCCGACCACGCGCGTGGATGCAAGCGATTGACCTCGCACGGAAAGTGCAGCGGAGACGAGGCCGGTAGTTTTTGGCTTTGCAACCGCGCGGCGATGATTATGCTAATGACACATCCATGCCCTCGTGATCTACCCCGCTCCGGAGATGACACCATGCCGCGACCCCCGTTAATAGCGCTGGCAGCGCTGCTGACGATTTCGACCTCGCTCGCTGCCGGCGAGTTGGGCCCTCCGATCGCGCTGTTCGACGGAAAAAGTTTCGCCCATTGGCAGGGTGACACGCAAAAGACGTTTCGCATCCAGGACGGGGCCATTGTCGGCGGCACCCTCAAAGAGAAGATTCCGCACAACGAGTTTCTCGCCTTCGAGGGGGAGTTCGGCGATTTTGAGCTGCGGCTAAAATTCAAGGTGCTGGGCGAAAAAGCCAACGCCGGCATTCAAATCCGCAGCCGACGCATCCCCGACCACTTCGAGATGATCGGCTATCAGGCCGATCTCGGCGACGGCTGGTGGGGGAGCCTGTACGACGAGTCGCGGCGCCGCAAAGTGCTCGCCACGGCCGACAAAGCGGTCGTCGACAAGGTGCTCCGCCGCGACGACTGGAACGAATACGTCATTCGCTGCGAAGGCAAACGCGTGCAACTCGCCATCAACGGCCAGCCGACCGTCGACTACACCGAGACCGACGACGCGCTCGAACAACGGGGCCTGATCGCGGTGCAAATCCACGGCGGACCACCGAGCGAGGCCTGGTACAAAGACATCGTGATTCGCGAGATCAAGCAGCCATGAATGAGCGGACCGATCATGCTCCGCGCCCCCCGCGTGTCGTTTTCTTCGACTTGGGCAATGTGCTGCTGTTCTTCGATCATCAACGCGCCGCGCGGCAACTCGCGGCGTTGGCGGGGGTCGACCCCCAGCGCATTTGGCAGTTCGTCTTCGAGAGCGACCTGAACCATCGCTGCGACGCCGGGCTCGTCTCGGCCCCCGAGTTTTGCGAGATCTTTCGTCGTGAAATGAAATGCCAGACCGACGACGCGGCGATCATCCACGCCTCTAGCGATATCTTTACTCCCAACCTGCCGATGATCGGCATCGCCGCGCAGCTCACGTCGCAGCGCTATCGCATCGGCATCATCTCGAACACCTGCGACATGCATCGCGCGTTCTTCTGCAGTGGTCGGTACGGGCTTATTCCTGGCGCGTTCAACCCGCTGGTGATGAGTTATGAGCTGAAGCTGATGAAGCCCGACGCGGCCATTTACCTGCACGCAGCCAAGCTTGCGGGGGTCGAAGCAGGCGAGATATTGTTCGTCGACGATTTGGAGCGGAACGTGCTTGGCGCTCGGGCGGCGGGCTTGCAGGCGGTACAATACACGACGCCCCGCGCGTTTGTTGCCGCGCTGCGCTCGGCCGGAATCTCCTTGAGCTGGTAAAGGCTGTCATGCGCATCGCCTGCGTTCAAGTCGCATTCAACGAGTCGACGCCGGCCGCGTGCCAGGCGATGGCCTGGGAGTTGCTCGGCCAAGCGACGGGGCACGACCTCGTGCTGCTGGGCGAAATGTGGCCCTGCGGCTACTTTGGCTTCGAACACTATGCGACCGTTGCCGAACCGCTCGACGGTCCGCTCATGCGACAACTCTCTGCACGCGCTCGATCGCTGGGCGCATGGCTGCTCGCAGGCAGCATTCCCGAGCGGGACGGCGAGCGGCTCTACAACACCTCCGTGTTGTTCGACCAGCATGGCACGCTCGTCGCCCATTATCGCAAAGCGCATCTGTTCGGCTACCAATCGCGCGAGCCGGAGTTGCTCACGCCGGGCAACACACCGGTTGTGGTCGACACTCCCTGGGGCCGCGCGGGGTTGGCCATCTGTTACGACCTGCGGTTCCCTGAGTTGTTTCGCCTGCTCGTCGATCAGGGCGCGTCCATGTTCCTCGTCACGTCCGCCTGGCCCCGGGCGAGACTCGAGGCCTGGCGGCTGTTCACCCGCGCGCGAGCGGCCGAGAACCTCGCCCTGCTCGTGGCTTGCAACAGCGCGGGGGTCGATCACGGTCAGGCCTACGCCGGGCACAGCCTCGTCGTCGCGCCGACGGGAAACATCCTGGCCGAGGCCGGCGAGGGGGCCGCGATCATCAGCGCCGAGTATGACCCACGGCAGATCGCCGAGCTGCGCGCAAGTTTCTCCGCGCTCGCGGATCGGCGGTTCGGCATCACGTCTCCCAATCAGACTTAACGAGCGAGAGACTCCATGAGTGCGGCCGACTTGCCTCTCGCCGGGATTCGCGTGCTCGATCTGTCGCGCGTGCTGGCCGGGCCCATATGCACCCAATTGCTCGCCGACCTGGGCGCGGACGTTGTCAAAGTCGAGCGACCCGGCCTGGGGGACGACACGCGCCAATGGGGACCACCCTTCGTCGACGCCGAACAGAGTGCGTACTATTTATCGTGCAATCGAGGCAAACGCTCGCTCGCACTCGACCTGGCACATACCGACTGCCACGACGTGCTCGACGAGTTGATCCGTCGCGCCGACGTGCTGGTGGAAAACTTTCTGAGCGACTCGCTGACTCGGTTGGGCCTGACGGCCGATCGGCTCGCCATGCTCAATCCGAACTTGGTGAGCGCGTCGATCTCGGCCTTCGGACGCACTGGCCCCGGCGCTCATCTGCCCGGCTACGATTTGATGATCCAAGCCGGCAGTGGCCTGATGTCGATCACCGGAGCCGCCGATGGCGAGCCGATGAAGGTTGGTGTCGCGATCAGTGACGTGCTCACCGGGTTGTTCACCGCCGCCAGCGTGCTCGCGGGGCTCGTGGGACGCGAGCGCGGACAGGGAGGCAAGGCGTTCGACCTGGCGCTGGCTGATTGCACGCTGGCCAGCCTGGTCAACGTGGCGCAGGCCACGCTTGTGACCGGGCAGGCACCGCGCCGCTGGGGAAACGCTCATCCGCAGATCGTCCCCTACGAAGCGTTCGCCACCGCCGACGGACACTTGGCCCTGGCCATCGGGGCCGATCGACAATGGCAACGCTTCTGCGCCGCGATTAACCAGCACGGTTGGCCCAGCGATCCGCGTTTTGCCACGAACCCGCAACGGGTTGCCCATCGCCGCGAACTCATCGACTTGCTGCGCGTCGAGCTGGCGAGCCGCTCGACGCAGGCTTGGCAGTCGATCCTTACGCAGTCCGATATCCCGCACTCGCCGGTACTGCGCGTCGACGAGGCGCTCAGCGGTCCGACAGTGGCCGCGCGCGAGATGGTGACTGACGTGGTCGGCGCCGACGGCACGCGATACCGGCTGCTGGGGAGCCCGGTGCATTGGCGCGACGAAGCTCCGCGTCGACCCACGGCTCCGCCGCGCGTCGGCGAGCACACGCGCGAGGTGCTCCGGGAGTGGCTGTCTTACGCCGAGGCGCAGATCACCGCGCTGTGCGCGAGCGGCGCCGCGAGCCAACGGTAGGGAGCCATCCGCACGCGGTTAGGGCATCTCGCGCACCACGCGAAAGCCGATATAACTGAAACCGTCACCGGCTTCAGCAAACGAGCGGGTCGCCGAACGGCAACTGATCGGGCTGACATACCACGAACCGCCACGCAACGACCGCCAGTCACCGTACTGATGTTGCGGCGTGGTCTCGGGGCCGTGAGGGTCGATCGAGATCACGGGCTGCTTGGCGAGACGCAACGCCTGCAACTCCTTTTGCCGAGTGGCGTAGAGGCGGTCGTAATACCGATCGCGACACCACTCCCAAACGTTGCCGTGCATGTCATACAGTCCGAAGGCGTTGGGCTTGTAACGGCCGACCGGCGCGGTATAGACGACGCCATCCCCCTCGTCGCGGCCGAGCCGGTCTCCGCGTTGCCGCGAGACGGTGCCAGGATGCTGAGCTTCGAGCGCTCCATCGCCGACGTTGCCGTGAGCGTAGGCCGCGTCGGGCTCATCACCCCAGGAGTAAATAGACTCGGTGCGGGCGCGACACGCGAATTCCCATTCGGCCTCGGTGGGCAAACGATACACGGCACCGTCACGTTTCGTAAGCCACTCGCAAAATGCGCTTGCGTCATGCCAACTCACGCATACGACCGGGTGCTCATCGGTCTGCTCGAACCCTGGATTGCGCCAGGAGGCTTGTTTCTCGGGGGTGAAGCGCTCGGTCTCGTTCTTCACGCTGGGATGCAGCACGTAGGCACCGCGGCCTGATTTCTCTGCCTCGGTCAGATAACCGGTCGCGGCGACAAACGCTTGGAACTGACCCACGGTCACTTCATGCGTGGCGATGAGAAACGGCTTGGTGAGCCGCACCGGTAGCGCGGGCCGATCGTCGTCGAACCCCTGGCCGATTTGAATGCTGGTGGGATGATGGGCGGCCACTTTGTTGGCGCTCGCTTCGCCCATGACAAACTCGCCGGAGGGAATTTGCACCAGCTTCATGCCCAGCGCGTTGCTTATCGTCGGCAGCGGCGGCTCGGCGTGTGCGAGACGCGCGACCCAGGCGATCGACAGGCCGACGCAAGCCAGTTGGCGTGTGAGGTTATGCACCGATCAACTCCTTGATCGGGCCGGGACTGTCTTGGAACGATCCCGCGATGGGGACCTGTAGTCGGTCGAGCATCGTATGCCAGAGGCCCGAGAGGGGCATATTCTTCAGTTTGAGATGCCCCTGATGCTGCATGCCCAGTCCGCGGCCCCCCGAGACGATCGTGGGGAGTTGATCTTTGCTGTGCCCCATGCCCATGCCGCTCGACAGCCCCAGCACGGTGTGGTCGAGCAGCGTGCGGTCCCCCTCGTTGATGGACTTGAGTCGATTGAGAAAATAGGCCCAGTGCTGCATGTAAATGGTGTCGACCTTGGCTAGCTCTTCGAGATTTTGCGGGTCGTTGCCGTGATGCGTGAGCGAGTGATAGTCCTTCGAGACGCCGAACTCGGGATACACGCCTCCCGACAATTCTTTTCGCACGACATAGCTCACCACCCGGGTCGAGTCGGTCTGAAACGCCAACACGATCAGGTCGTACATGAGCTTGGCGTAGTCGTCGTACAGAAAGGCTCCGTTTCCTTCGGGTTTGATGGATTTTCCGAAGTCGCCAAGCCCGGCGGTGTTGGGAGTTGGCTTGTCTTTGCCGGACCACGATATGCGCCGCTCGAGTTGTTTTTCGAGTTCGCGAATGGAATTGAAGTACTGTTCGAGTTGTTGTCGGTCGGCCGAGCTGACCCGCGCATTCAATTGCCTGGCGTCCTCGTTGACCAAATCGAGCACGCTTCGTCGACGGCGAAATTCTTGATCGCGCTGCGCCACCTCGGCGGCACTGTCGGGCCGAAACAGTCGGTTGAACAACACGTGCGGATCGTTTTCCGCGGCGAGGGGCACTCCTTGCTCATTCCAGGAGATCGTGGCGAGCGCCTGTGAGCCGAAATTCGTGCCCCGGTCAACCGACAATTGCAGCGATGCGTAGCGTGTATCGCGGCCCACCACCGCGGCGGCGATCTGGTCGGGCGACACACGCTGCTTCTCTCCTTTGGCAATACCGGTCGAGAAGGGGTAGGCGCCGTCGTGCCCGCCCCCTTTGTTGAGCATCGTGCCCGAGAGCATCGTGAACTCGCCCCGCAGCGGATCAAGCGGCTTGAGGATGCGGGTGGAAGTGAAGTTGGGACCGAAGTCTTCGGGGGTCAATTGCCACATGTTCATGCCGGTGCCAAAGTAGAACATGCCCATGCGAGCAGGGGGCTTGGGCGTTGCGGCGGCCAGCACGCTCGAAGGCATCATGGCTTCGAGGTAAGGGAGCGCGAGCATCGCGCCCGCGCCGCGCAAGAAGGCATGCCGCGGCAAACGAAAGGGTTGGCTGATTGACATGATTCGGTGAGACTTTCGTCGTGAGGGTTGGTAACGATCCGCCGCTTATTTTTTTAGGAATGCGTCACTCTGCACAATCGCCTTGATCATACTCCGCAATGTATGGCCGTTCTCGGCCGCGTGCCGCGCGATCGACTCGATCGTGCCGCGATCGGCGGGCTCGATCGGTCGGCCGAGCGCGTAGGTGAGCATTTTCTCGGCGAGCCCTTGTAAGAATCGGTCTTTTTGGCCCATTAACAACTGTTTGAATGCGACCGGATCGGCAAATTCCTGGCCATTGGGAAGCCGGCCGCTGGCATCGATGAGCGGAGCCGTCTTGCCACGAAATTCTTCGCCGTTTTGCTGCGTGCGCCATGCGCCGATCGCGTCGTAGTTTTCCAAGGCCAGGCCATATGGGTCGATCGTGCGGTGACACGCGGCGCAGCTCGCGATTTGCTGATGTTGCAACAGCCGATCACGGACCGTGAGGTTTTTGCCCTGAATGTTCGGTTCGATCTCGCCGACGTTTGGCGGGGGCGGATCAGGCGGGTCGTTGAACAGCACCTCGCGCACATACACGCCGCGCCGCACCGGCTTGGTCCGAGTGCCGTCAGAGCCGCGGAGCATGACCCCCGCGTGGCCCAGTAGTCCGCCGCGATGGCTCTCGCCCGGCAACGTGACATGCCGAAACTCGTCTCCCCGCACGCCATCCACGCCATAAAACCGGGCCAATCGCTCGTTGAGCATCGTCCAATTGGAGTCGATAAAGTTCAACACGCTGCGGTCGTGACGCAATATCTCCGCGAAGAATTGCAGCGTCTCGTCCACCATCGCCTGGCCCAGCGAAGCGTTGTAGTTGGGATACAATCGCGGGTCGGGCGTAAAGTTCAAATACTCGCCGGTCCGCAACCACTGGGCCGCAAAACTGTCGACGAGTGCGCGCGACTTGACGTCGGCCAGCAGGCGGTCGACCTGTGTCGACAATACCTCGGGGCGCTTGAGCTTGCCGTGCCGTGCCAAATCGAACAGCGTCTCGTCAGGCATGCTCGACCAGAGGAAGTACGACAACCGCGAAGCGATTTCGTAGTCGTTGAGCGGTTGGAGTTGTTCACCGGCAGGCTCCGCCAAATAGATGAACTTGGGCGAGGTCAGCACGGCCACGAGTCCCGCGCGAATGGCGTCTTCATATCGCACGCCCTGATCGAGTTCTTGCTGGATGAGTCGAACGATCGGCTCGACTTCCGTGGGTTCGATGGGGCGTCGCCAGGCGCGGGGCATGAACTGCTCGAAGATCGCCCGCGCGTAGGCCAAGTCTTGGGCCGCATCGGCCGCCTTGAAAAACAGCGCGCGATGACTCTTGGGAGGCCACTGCTCATAAAGTGGACCTTCAAGTTCGATCCAATCGAGATGCAATCGCGGCAGTTGATCGCGATCGAGCGCGGCCAGATTCGGTTTTCCGCCCGAGATCAAACCTTCGCTCATCATGCGACCCCGCAGTCGCAGCAATTCAGCCTGCTGGTTGCGAGCCCCAGCTTCGGCAATCCCTTTTTCCATCTGACCATTGGGCGGGTTGTAAACGAACAGCTTGGTCCCGTTGAGCAACTGCACATCGAGTTCTTGACCACCGGGGGAAGCGAGTGGCACGAGCAACTCGAACGTCTGGGGTGATTCTGGAGGTGCGGTCACATCCGTCTCGAGCAGCACCTCGTCGCCGCGCCGCAGCCGAATGCGCACCGGCGAGTCGCGGAGCGCCTGCGAAGCGGCGGCGCGCAGACGAATGGCATACATCCCTTTGACCGGGATCATGGTGCGCGTTTTGGGATACAAGAACTCGCCAAACGATCGTGCGCCGCCGTCGAGCAACACGACATCATGCTCGCGGCATTGAAAATCCGGCTTGCTGCACAAATAGTCGATCGCTCGATTGCGAGCCGTGTCCTCAAACTCGAAGCGCTTCTTGTGCGTGGCCACCTCGGGCGGACCCGTGACGATCGCCTGCTCGGCAATCCGCGATGCAACTTCGTAGTACTTTTCCAACAGCGAGGGGTCGAGCATCAGCGCCGCGCCGACTTTGTCGAACCCTTCGGCCGTGCCGTCGGGAGGCAGAAACTCGACCGGATTTTCGCCGGGCAAGAAGTTCAGGCTGAGCAAGTCGCGGATGGTGTTTGCGTACTCGACACGGTTCATGCGCCGCAACACGACGCGCCCGCTGCCGCTGAGCGACTGCCGCGCGGCATGCCGCAACTCGGCGGCGAGCCAACGCGCGACCGCTCGGACTTGCTCGGCACCCGGCCGGGGCTCGCTATCCGGCGGCATCTCGCCAAGATTGATGCGATCCATGACTTCGATCCAATGCCGCGCCGATTCCGTTGCCGTGAAGTTCACAGCCAACGTGTCGAGCCGCAACTTGCCCGCTTGCTTCGCCGGGCCATGACAACGCAGGCAATGCGCCGCTAGAAACGGCCGCACCTGTGCGTCGAACTCCGCGGGCGCGAGGAGTCCTGCCTCACGCGGCTTCGAGGATGCCGGTTGCTCGGCAGCCTCGGCGTTGCTGGTCAGCAGCGCGGCCGTGACGATCCACAGCCAAGCGGCATATCGGCGCAAAACGGTGGACATGAGCGTGGCACGGAGCCTTTCGGACAGATGGAATGAACGCGTCTCGTCAGTCTGGTTTATCATAATCGACTCCCAGGGCTAATGCAG
This sequence comes from uncultured Planctomycetaceae bacterium, assembly GCA_964652155.1. Taxonomy (GTDB): domain Bacteria; phylum Planctomycetota; class Planctomycetia; order Pirellulales; family PNKZ01; genus CAZZBK01. Next base: position 74,233 of record CAZZBK010000006.1, read on the forward strand.
CCGACGGGGCCAAAACGCCCGGCAAAATATCCCCTCCAGGCTTCACGCGTAGGTTACAATCATGGACGCTGACTGGTTGACTATGGAGGAGCTGCCCACGTGCCTATTTCCAGAAGAAAATTTTTGCGCGCCAACGGGGCGATCATCTCGCTGCCGTTTTTACATTCATGGGCTGGCGCGGCGAAGCAGGCCGTCGGCGCGGCCAAGCCCAGCCAGAAGTTGGTGATCGCGTATATTCCCAACGGCATTGTGCGGCGCTGTTTTTTTCCGGGCGAAGAACAGGCTGAATTGCCTGGCTTCATCGGCGGCTTCAATGCGGACAAAACGAAAGACGAACGGCGCTTTAAGAACACGCCCGGCATTTATCCGCTCCCGTTGACCTCCACCTTGGAACCGTTGGCCGAGCACGCTCGCGATATCACGCTGATTACCGGTTTGGATCGTTCCTATAAGAACGGCCAAGACGTGCATGCGCAAGGGGCGTCGTGCTATTTGACCAGTTTGTCTCCCAGTCAGGCAACAGCCAAGGGCATTCGTCACCCCAACGGTCGCACCTTGGATCAAGTGATCGGCGACGCCGTCGGTCATACGACCATCTTCAACACGCTGGAGATCAGCTGCAACGGTTTTACGGCGGGTAAAGAGCCACTCGAGTTCGACAACATCTCGTGGTATGGTCCGAACAAAGTCGCGCCGTCGATTCGTGAACCGCAGCGGCTCTACGATCGGCTGTTTCTGCGCGACAGCTATCGCACGCACGTCGCCGACGTCACGGACCTCGTGCTGTCCGACGCCAAATCGCTGGCCAACAAATTGGCGCGCGACGATCGTGAAACGCTCGATCAGTTCATGACCATGATTCGCGACATTGAAGTCCGCATCGCGAAAATGCAAAAACTGCTCTCGAAGGTGGATCTCAAAATTCCGCAGAACGAAGTGCTGCCGCGCGGCGAATACATCCGGCTGCAAGCAGACCTGATGTTGCTCGCTTTTCAGATGGGAATCACCAACGTCTGCACGTTCATGATCGGCCCGGAACGCTGGGACGCCACGCTCATGTACGAAGGGGTGTTCGACAAGCCCGTGCAGCACCATAGCATGACGCATAACCAAAAAGGGGAGGGCTACAAAGCCGTCCAAAAGATCGACCTGTTCCACATGCAACAGTACGCCTACCTGATCCAGCGCATGAAGGAGATCAAGGAAGCCGATGGCAGTTGCCTGCTCGACAACTCCCTAATTGCCTATGGCGCCGGATTAGGCGATGGTGCCACGCATCAGTACTACGATCTGCCGATGATCGTCGCGGGCAAGGCGCAAGGCCAGATCAAGCAAGGCCGACTCATCCGATGCAAAAGTGGCACGCCCCACTCGAACCTGTGGTTGACGTTCGCCCGCCTGATGGGTTTGGAGATCGATCAATATGCCGACAGCACGGCCGTGGTCTCCGATCTGTGGAGTTAATGTCGATGCGCGCTCCCACGGTCTGGCTGCTGAGCTGTGTCGTGATCTGCCTCGGTGGTGTCGCGCAGGGCGCTCAGGCCGCCGAGTTCGATCAGGTTCTCAAGCCGTTGCTGACCGCGAAGTGCGTGAAGTGTCATGGGGCACGCGAGTCGCAAGGAAAAATCAATTTCCAGGCCTTCACCTCGGCCGAACGACTGTTGGCTCAACCTGAGTTGATCCAGCGGATGCTCGAAGCGATCGACACCCAGGACATGCCCCCCGAGAGCGAGCCGCCGTTGGACTCGCAGGATCGTTCACGGTTGTTGGCGGCGCTCAAGTCGCTGCTGCGGCAATCAGCGGCCCTGGTCGAGCGCGGACGAACGCCGCTGCATCGTCTCAATCGCTTCCAGTACAACAACGCGGTCCGCGATCTGTTTCAGCTCAACCGCGATATCTTTGAATTGCCGGAAAAACTGCTGACGCGACTGGATCGTTATGTCCCCTCCGTCACGGGCAAAATGCCAGACCGTGTCAACGTGGTCTCGCAGGCGTTGAATCCTCCCGCGGGCCTGTCGGGCGTGCAGGCGTTTCCGAAAGATCTTCGCGCGGAACATGGCTTCGACAATCAGGCCAACAAGCTGACGCTCTCTCCGTTATTGCTCGATGCCTTCTTGCGGCTCAGCGTGTCGATCGTCGAAAGTCCCGATTTCAACCCCAAGACGGTCGGCATTTGGGAGGAGTTCTTTCAACAACCCGCCGACGGCTTGAACACGGAAGCGGAAATCCAACGGCGGCTGCGAAAGTTCCTGCGGCTAGCCTTTCGCGGTCCGATTGATGAGCCAACGCTGCAGCGGTATGCGTCCTACGCTGCCCAGAAAATGCGGCAAGGCCTGTCGTTTACCGAGAGCATGAAGAAGGTCGCGTCGGCCGCCTTGTGCTCGCCGATGTTCCTCTACCAATCGTCGGGAGTCGACGGCGCGGCGCGAGCGTATGAACTGGCGACGCGATTGTCGTTGTTCCTCTGGGCCAGCATCCCGGACGAACAGCTCCTCGACCTGGCTCAACAAGGCGAACTGGGGCGTCCCGAGGTGCTGCAAAAGACCCTCGCGCGAATGCTCGCGGATCGCAAGATCGAGCGATTCCTGGACACTTTTCCAGCGCAATGGATGCAGCTGGAGAACCTGCTGGCCGTGACACCCGACCCACAAAAGAGCCGCTATTTCAGCCTGGATGAGAGCTACCCCGCGAGTTTGCAAATGCTGGTCGAGCCGTTGCTGCTATTCGACGCGGTGTTTGTTGAGAATCGTCCTGTCGTGGATTTGCTCGCGCCGGCGTTTAGTTACCGCAGCGCGTTGCTGCGCGATTGGTATGAGTCCGACTTCCAACCACGGCAAGTGGATGCCCAACAGGTGATCGCCAAGAATCAAGAACTTCACCAGCGGCGAAAACAGTTGGAAGCGACTCTTGCATCCGCCCAGGCCGAGATCGATGCGCTGCTCAATCCCGCGCGCGAACGACGCATCGCCGACTGGAAACTACGGCACGGTGACAAGCCCGTGGTCGAACTGAAACCCTACGCTGCCTGGGAATTCAACGGCGACTTGAAAGACTCGCGCAGCGCGCTCGACCTCACGGCGCATGGCAAGGTCCTGTTCCGCGACGGCAGCGTGATCTTGAAAGGCGCATATTTGGAGAGCAAGCCGCTGCCCATCGACCTGCGGGCCAAGACGCTCGAAGTCTGGTTTCAGCTGGCCGATGTCAACCAGCGCGGCGGCGGTGTCATGGGCATTCAAGGACCCAAGGACTTTGACTCGATCGTGCTGGGCGAACGCAAACCGCAGCATTGGATCTCGGGCAGCAACGGCTTCAGTCGCACGGAAGACTTTCCTGACTCGATCGCCGAAACGAGCGTCAATCAACGCCTGCACCTGGCGATGGTCTACACGGCAGACGGCACAACCACGCTCTATCGCAATGGCACGCCGTACGGCAAGCCGTTTCGCAAAGGGTCCACGACCTTTCCGAAGGACAAAAGTTCGATCCTGTTCGGCCTGCGGCATCTCCCTCCCGGCGGCAACAAACATTTGTCAGTCAGCGTCGATCGCGCTCGGCTCTACGATCGCCCGTTGTCGGCCCGCGAGGTTGCAGCCTCGTTCAGCGGCACGGGTTGGTATTTTTCCGAACCCGAGTTGCTTGCCGAACTCACCGAGCCGCAGCGGCAACAACTTGCCGCCGCACAAAAAACACTTACCCAGGCCACGGCCGACCTGGCTCAGGTTCCTCCGCCATACGATTTGAAGACGCTGCGCCAAGAGGCGCAGCGACAGCTCGACGACCAGGTTCGCGCCAAGTTGCGCTCGACCGTCTTCGAGCGCGTGGCCACAAGCGATCCGCGCTACGGTGGCGTCATCACCAATGCAGCCGTGCTGAGCATGACGTCCGGGCCGCTCCGAACCCAGCCGATTGCTCGCGGAGCTTGGGTCATCGAAGTGATCTTCAACGACCCACCTCCTCCGCCTCCGAACGATGTCCCGCCCTTAAAAGAAGACGACACGGCCAACCGGACCATTCGCGAGCAATTCGCCGCGCACCGCGCCAACCCGTCGTGTGCCGGTTGCCACGCGCGAATCGACCCACTGGGTTTCGCCCTGGAGAATTTCGACATCACGGGCCGGTGGCGAGACCGTTACGAGAACGGCAAACCGGTCGATGCCAGCGGCACGCTCCTGCGGCAGTACACGTTTGCCGGAGCCGTGGGGTTCAAGGAATCATTGGTCAAAGAGCAACAGCGATTCGCGCGAGCGTTCACGGCCCATCTGTTGCGATTTGCCTTGTCGCGAGAATTAAGTCCCGCCGACACTCTCGCGATCGATGCAATGGTCAGCAAGACCGCCGACGAGGGCTTCCGGCTGCAATCGCTCCTTCGCGAGATCGTGTCGAGCGAGAGCTTTTTGCAAAACCATTGATACGCTCACTCAGGTGTTTGCCTCGCGCCACGTTGCCAGCGCTCGACAAACGCCCGATAGTCGTCGGGGGTGTCGATGCCAATGCTCGGCTCGTCCACAATACCGACGATGATCGCGTGCCCCGCGTGCAGCACGCGCAGTTGTTCGAGCTTTTCGATCCGCTCCAGATCGCATGGCGGCAACGAGGCGAGTTGCAACAGGAAATCGCGCCGGTAGGCGTAGAGCCCCAAGTGCTGCAAGAACCGCGGCGGTTCGGCAGAGAGCAGGGCGTCGTCCCACTCGCGCGGATGCGGGATCACGCTACGGCTGAAATACAGCGCCCGCGACCGGGCGTCGCACACCACTTTGACACACCCCGGGTCGATGAGCTTGCAGCGCTCGCGAATCGGCGTGGCGAGCGTGGCCATTTGGACGTCGGGATTCTGTTCGAGCAATTGCACGGCCAGATCGATCGTTTCGCCCGAGAGTTCCGGTTCATCCCCTTGCACATTCACGAAGATGTCGATGTCCGCGCGTCGACTGGCCACCTCGGCCACGCGATCGGTGCCGCTCTGGCAGTCGACGCTCGTCATCTCGGCCACGCCGCCAAAGCCGCGCACCTCGTGCAGGATTTGCTCATGATCGGTGGCCACGACGATGCCGAGCGGCTTGCGTGCCCGACGGGCCGACTCAAACGTGTGCTGAATGAGCGTCTTGCCCGTCTCGCGCAGCAGCAGCTTGCGTGGCAGCCGCGTGCTTTGGAGCCGCGCGGGGATGACGATGAGGGACGAAGGTTGCGTGACGCGGGGTGAGGAGGACACAGTACGGTTCCTTACGGAGGGACGGGGCCTGCCGATTTCGACCGTTGTAGCTGCGCGCCGATCTGCTGCAAGAGCCGCTGCTGCGACGGATCGAGCGCCACCAACCGCTGCGCGCTCTCGAATGCCTCGACCCAGCGTTTTTGTTCGGCGTACAGCAAGGTCAGCGCCAGCCGGGGGTCGACCATGCCGATGTCCAGTTCGCAGGCGCGGCGCAGGACCCCCTCGGCCTCGATCAGTTGCCCCGACTGCTGCAGCGCCAGAGCGAGGTTGTACTGCATGCGGGCGTTGCGTGGCGATAATCTCGTGGCCTCTCGCAATGGCTCGATTGCGTCATGGACGCGCGACTCGGCCAGCAGCAAGCCGAGCGAGTAGTGGGCCGCGTCCCAATCGGGACGCAGCTTGATGACCTCGCGGTACAAGCGTTCCGCTTCGGTCGAGTTCTGCCGCTGATGTTCGAGCATGGCCAGGTTGACCCGCGCGGGGATCGACAGCTCATCCAGCCGCAGTGCCGTGCGGTACTCGCTAATCGCGTCGTCCGTGCGTCCCAGGTTCTCGCGCACGATGCCGATCGCCATGTGGGCGTCGGCGCGGTCGTCGCTCTCGCGCTGGCCGGCTTCCCATTCGGCCAAGACCACGTTGAACTTGGCGAGTTGCTGTTGATCGAGCAGCGCCAAGGGGACTCGCGCCAGAATGCGAGCGGCCTCGGTGCGCACGCCGCGCACGGGGTCGTCGAGCAGCGGCACCAGACGATCGCGCAGCTTGGCGGCCTGCCCCTCGGAAAACTCTCGCGGCAACTCCATGCTTCGCACGGCGGCGATTCGCACCTGCGGCTCTTGGTCGCCAAGCATCGCGATGACCAAATCGCGGGCGGCGTCGGTGGAGTAGTTGCCCAGCAGCGACAAGGCGCTCGCCCGGACGTAGCCACCGACCGCCTTGGCCCGATCGGACTCTTGGCCCCCTTGGACGATGCGGCGCAGCAGGACTTCCCCTTCGGGGCGTAAATCGCGACCGGCCGCGATGGCCTCGCCGTAGTGGGGTTGCCGATGGCGTTTGTTCGGATACCACTCGACGATCTTTTGGCTCAATTGCTCGTCGGTGTAAATTAGCGGCTGGTCGTCTTTCTTGGCGAGCTGTTTCGCGTCCTTGGCATGACACGCTTGGCAGGCGTTGGGGGTGCCGAGCTTGACGCTCAGATCGGGGCGCGGCACGCGCAGGCTGTGATCGCGCCGCGGGTCGACGACCATGTAGTGCTTCACCGGCATATGACACTCGACGCACTGCGCAGCCTGCGTGCCCTGCGCGTGGCGATGATGGGCCGGCGAGTCGTAATTACCCTTGGCGAGCGTGTGACAACGCACGCACAACTGATTGCCGGGCAATTTCAACTTGGTCGAGTGCGGGTCGTGGCAGTCGCTGCAGCGGACGTTCTCGCGATGCATGCGGCTCTGCAAGAACGAGCCGTACTCATAATCCTCTTCGAGAATTTGTCCGTCGGCATGATACTCGCGACCGTTGAGGAGCGTGGGTTCGTAATAGTCTAAGAACTCGCGGCCCGGATGGTAGTTGGCATGGACAATGCGCCGCCGGGCATGGCACTTGGCGCAGGTCTCGACCTCGTGCTTGCTGCTCGCGCTCTTGAGCGGCGCCAGGCCGTGGCCGTGGTTGCGATCCCAAAACAACGAGCGCGACTTGACCAGATCAATGTGCAACGAGCCCGGCCCGTGACACGCCTCACAGCTCACGTCGATTTCGGACCAGGTGGTGTGAAACGTGTTGCTGGCCAGATCGTAATGCTTCTGCAAGTTGGTCGAGTGGCAATCGGCGCACATGAAGTTCCAGTTCTGCGCCGGCCGCGTCCAGTGCAACTCGTCGGTGTGCGGAATCTTCTCGTTCGGATAGAGATGGAACCAGCGTTTGCCCAGCGTGTCCCAGGCGATCGACAGCACCTGCACGCGGCCGTCGGCGAATTCGACCATGTACTGCTGCAAAGGCCGAACGCCGAAGACATACTTGATGGGAAATTTTTCCAGTTCCCCCTGCGCGTTGTCGGTGGTGATGTAAAACGCATCCCCCTCGCGGGTCATCGTCGAGGTGACACCGAAATGGGTGAACGGTTGGTTCGCGAAGTTGCCGAGCACCGTCGAGGGCGTCGCCAAATCCATCGCCAGGTCATGATCCGAGCCGGTCCAGTGTTGGGTCTGCTCGGCGTGGCAGCTCGCACAGGAGTTGCGGCCCACAAAATTCATGGGCGTGTCGAGCGGGTATGCCCACCACCAGTCGACCGCCGCACAAACTCCGGCCAGAGCGACACAGGCCAGCAACGTGATGAGCAACGGTCGGGGCATGAGCACAACTCTTAGGCCTGCTTGGCCGACGCGGCTTGCTCGACCAGCGCGGCGGCAAAGCCCACGATATCACCGCGCTCGCGAGCCACACGCTGCATGCGATCGTATTGCTGACCGTAATGGGCCATCTCCAACAGCGAGGGGGCTAAGCCCGAACGCTGCGTCCCGGCCGGAATGAGCCGAGCCGTGGCGTCGATCGCGTCGGCCCAGCGTCCCAGCCGAGACAAGAGACCGACGTAGATTTCGGCCGGGCCGGGGTTGTTCTCTTCCGCCTCGCGGGTCGCGATCGCCTCGAAGTGCGGCAATGCCTGGTCGAGTTGCTCGCCAAGCAAAGCATGGAAGAACAAGCGGCTGCTGGGATACAAATCCTCGAACGGCGGGTCGCCCGGATATTGCAACTGCGGACTCAAGTGGCAACCGTAGGCGGCCAGATCGATCGCCTTGCGCAGCACGGCCGGGTCGTCGACGACGATGGCGAATCGCATGACCGAACTCAGGTGCGATGTGTCGATATGGTAGTTGTCGTTGGCAAAGAGCCAATCGCGATCGGCGCAAAGTTCGGCGATACTGGCCTCGGCGGGGTTGCTCCCTTCCTGACGTTGGATGTCCGTGCGCAAACTGTGCGTCAGATCGTTGTGCAAGCGTTCGACGAGCAATGAGGCGACCGCTTGGCGATCTTCCTTGCTGCGCTGGTTCATTTCGGCATCGTAGGTGGAGATGGCGTTGCACGTTCCCTGGCGCTCGATGAGCAACTCGAAGCCGAGCCGCGGCGCGATGCCTTCGTAGATCGAAAGTTCGATGATCGTGTCGTAATCCTCTTCAGCATCGAGCTGGCGGAGTGCGTCGGCCACGGTCTTCTTGTCGCCAAGCGGACGCAGATACATCCAGGCCTGGCGGACATCCCCTTTCTTGAGCAGTTCTTGGCCCACCTCGCGGCAGGCGTCGAGGTACGCGGCCTCGACCTGCGAGCGCTGCGGCTCGGGGAGATCGTCGAGCCCCTTGGTCACGATGATCGGCAGTCCCAAGCGCTGGCGAGCCTGCATCAGCCGCACGTCGAATAGTTCGTGGAACTTGCCCTCGGCGGCCAGTTGCTTCGCCAGGGCACCGAGCGCGGCGGCCGGGCCCTGCTGCCGCATATTCGCTTGGAGTTGATCGAACGTGTCGTTGGTGACCGTCATGGGGCGTCTCAAGGGGCAGGAGTGAAAGTTGCGGGGAACCTCTGATCGTACTGCGGAGAAATCGTGAATCCCAGTAGGCGGCAGCGGAAATGAATTACGAAGGGCGCGCTCAATGGCCACCCGGCGGGTGGTTAACCTCGGGATGCCGGTCGATCGCATGGATCGCAATCTTCGCAGACTACTCAGATTAATGCAAATAACCCCTATATGCGGGTGCCTTGCCTTAACCAGCAAACTTTACCTAATCCCATCAACCGGATTGCGCCGAATAGAACGAACGGAGAGCCGCATTTTCCGGCCCAAGGTGGACGGATTCTGCGCAAGACGCGAGCCAAGGATAAGTAATCATGGATGTAAAAGCGGTTTCGAGGCGCGTGCTATCGTCGGTCCTGTTGTTGGCCCAAGGGCTCACGGCGGCTGGGGCGCCTCCGGAAGGAACAACGCCCGCGACGATCACCCCAGTGGCCGCCACTACGGTGCTCAACGCGCCGATCCGTGGTAATGACATTAAGCCCTCGGCGGAATCGCTGGGCAAAGAGCGGGCTTTCATCTCCGGCATGGCTGATCCCGAGATCCGCATCTCATTGCTGCCGCATCGTTCGAAACTCATTCGCACCAAGAAAGAAGTGCGTCGCACGTCGATCCTCAACGACAGCGTGGCGGGATTGACGCAGCTGTCGCCGACAGAATTTGAAATCAGCGGCGAACGGCAAGGTGAGACGGTATTGACGTTCTGGTTTGGTGATCCGCCGAACACCGAGGACGTGTTGCGCTACTTGGTGGTGGTTGGTCCCGACGAGGCGGTCGAGGAGCAATTGGCCGAGGCGTATCGGCGCGTGGAGGAAAAGCTCAACGAGGCGTTTCCCAACAGTCAAATTCAACTCATACCCGTGGCCGACAAAGTGATCGTTCGCGGCCAGGCGCGAGACACGGAAGAGTACGAACATATTCTGTCCATTCTACGTGGTCAGGGTGCCACGTCCGGCGACAATGCGTCGGGCAATTTGGGGGGCGCGACGCCGACGTTGGCTTCGTTACCTGACAGCCAAGGGCTACCCAGCGGTCGCTTGATCAACATGCTCACGGTGCCTGGCGAGCAACAGATTTTGCTCAAGGTGCGGGTCGCCGAACTCACGCGCACCGCGCTGCGTGAGTTGGGAGTCGATTTTTCGATAGCCAAGGATGGCATCGCCTTGTCGAGCATCCTGGGTAGTGGCGGCAACATTACCGCCTTGTTCGACAACCAAGACATTTCGCTGTTCTTACGCGCGACGGCGAGCAACGGCAGCACCAGAATTTTGGCCGAACCCAACCTTGTGACGCTTAATGGCCAGTCGGCCAGCTTCATTGCGGGTGGTCAATTCGCCGTGCCAACGGCGGTGGGTGTGGGGGGGGTGCAAGCGGCCACAACGTTCTTTCAGGGCTTTGGCACGCAGTTGTTGTTCACGCCAACCTTGCTAGACAAGGACAGGGTTCGCTTGCAGGTGACCCCCACCTTTAGCACGCTCAACAACCAAAACAAGGTCAATGGCATTCCCGGGCTGAATACCCGCAGCGTGAGCACCACGGTGGACATGCGTGCCGGGCAATGGCTGGCGATCGCCGGCTTGATTCAAGATCAGCAGGTGGGGACCAGCGTGCGCGTGCCCGGGCTGGGAGATATCCCCATCGTGAGCATGATGTTTGGTCATAACAAGGTGCAGCGCGACGAGACCGAGCTGTTGGTGCTGGTGAGCCCCGAGTTGACGCGCCCCATTGAGGCGGATCAACTTCCGCCGCTGCTGCCAGGCATGGAAGTGACCGAGCCGGGCCCCGGCGCGTTTTATTTGATGGGCATGATCGAAGGTTTTCCGGACATCCATCATCGCAGCACGGTGTTTCCGGGCGTGAACTCGCAGGCTTGGCGCGCGTTGCAGCAGCAGCGCAAGGCGAATGGCCGCTTTCAGAAGTGTGAAAAGTTCTTCGTCGATGGCGACCACGGATTTTCTCAATAACCTCGCGCTCAGCCGCGGCAGATCTGAAGCATATGGAACAAGCATATGACGCACGACGCTCAATACTCACGACGACTGCTCCTGACGGGCTCGGCGGCGCTGCTCTTGGGCAGCATTGCGGCCGGGTGCGGCAACGCACTGTGCTGCCCCAGGGGAATGCGTTCCGGTCAGCCGCGCGGGCTCGCCGCCTATCGCAAGCCCCCGTTGCCGCTGGGGAGCGAGTACGACAAGTTCTGGCAAGTGCAGGGGGAGAACGTCGACGCCTCGAACTTTGTCGTTTACCAGCATGAGTTCAAGCTCAATGGCATTCGATTGAACAGCGATGGCGAAGATCATATTAAACGGATCGCCCAACGACTGATCGACGGCGCAAACTACCCCGTGATTGTCGAGCGGAGCACCACTTCACCGGATCCGAAGTCCAAGTACCAATTTCCCATCCATCGCAATCCCGATCTCGACAATCGGCGGCGCGAGGTGGTGATCAAGGCCCTGTCGGCCTTGGCGGTTCCGGACCCCGAGAATCGCGTGATTGTCGCCCTTCCGTTTGCGCAGGGACTGACCCCTGGCGTCGCCGACCAAATCGGCTCGGGTCAGGGGGGCGGGGGCGGGGGATCGTTTCGTGGCGGCTTCGGTGGTTTTGGTGGCACGGGTGGCGGCGTTTTCTGATGAGCTCGACTTTCGGCACGTGTGTTACTTCAGCCGGACAAGCGATGAACATGAACATGTATCCCTATCAAATGAACCGACCGAACCGCTTCTGGAAGAACGTCCTGCGACGCTCGACCGCTTGGCTTTTGATGGTCTCGACGGCCCTCACGGGTTGCGCCACCATGCGCCCCAAGTCGTTAATGCCCAGCTGGGTCGAGACCTCGGACAAGGTCGACGCCAAACTGGCCTACGCCCAGCTTTGCGAACGGCATGGCCAAGTCAAAGAAGCCACCTCGATCTACGAGGCGCTCGTCAAAGGTCGCAACCAGGAAGGCCGCCAATCGGCCATGCATCGGCTCGCCGTCATGGCCGCCAAACGCGGCGACTTCGAGCGCGCCGATGAGTATTTCAAAATGGCTTCGGCCGCCGGGGACATCACCGCTGAACTGCTCAATGACTTAGGCTACTGCTACTACTTGCAAGATCGTTTCGATGAAGCCATCGCTTGCTACAACGGGGCACTTGAAAAGAACCCCGACTCCAAGAGCGCGCTCAACAACCTCGGCCTGGCTTACGGCCAACAAGGCAAATTCGACAAGGCGATGATCGCCTTTCAACGCGCGGGCAACGATGCGCATGTACACACCAATATGGCCTACGTCTTCGCGCAGCAAAATCAGCTCGATCAATCGCAAAAGCACTATCTCAAAGCGATCTCGCTCGACAAAGACAACCGGGCCGCGGCGGAAGGACTCGTGCAAGTGGCGAGCGCGGCACGCAAGCGAAAATTTGACGGGCCCAAAATCCGTGGCGAGGAGGAGTCGACCATGGTGGCAGCCAACACTCCTCAGCAGAGCAGGCCGGTGGTGAACCCGGCCGAGTTGGCCGAGGTCGTTGACCTGCCGCAGCGCGAGAAGTCCATCGTGGCCATCGCAAATACAGCGCCGGTCGCGAATCCGGAAGCCGTTGCCGCTCAGGCGACGACGACAACCGAGCCCCCTGATCGCACGACGATCCAGACTCCATTGCCGGCCGTTGCGCAAAGCCCAGTTGCTCAGAGCGCGTCGGCCAAAGGGTCACGCTGGTCCGAGATGATCTTCCAGCCGAATCTCTCAGCTAAGCCGACTGTGGCTGGCCAACCGACACTGGCACCACCGAAGCCGGCGGCCGTTGTTGCCGCCGCGACACCACCTGCGGCTCCCGCCGCAGCGACCTTTGCTACCGCTCCACGACTCGAATCCCACGCGAACAAGATCGCGGATGCTGCTGTGAAACAGTCGCCTCCGTTGGCCACGGCTCTGAGCGCCATTCCGGGCACGGCTTCGATGATGGACCCCGTCGCTCCAAAGGGCACCGTTTCATCCATCGAGTCGGTCGCTTCGAACTTCTCGACCCCCAAATTGCCGGAGCATTTGCCGGCGTTGGTCGCCAAGACCCCATCGAGTGCGATGCCACATGCGACACGCAACGACCAAGCGTATGTTGCGGCGGCGAAGCCTGTTGCTCAGCCAAACCACGAGTTGCTGACGCTCAAGCCCGCTCGGCCAGCCGCAGTGTCTGAAAAACCCAACCTGGTACAACCCTCCTCGATCTGGGGCAAGAGTTTCAGCCCCTTCAAGACCGGCGAGACTGGCAACCGTTTCGCCTCGAATAAGCAACCTCCCAAGTCGGCGAGTCCGTCATCCATGGCGGCGCTCGAGGCCAAGCTGTTCGAGGTTCGGCCGATTCGTGAAGAGCATAAGCCTGAGCGAACGATGGTGGCGAGTCGCCCCTTGCAGGAGCAGACCGTGGACCGTGCCGCGGCCCTGGGAGCATCGCAACTCGATTCGGCCAAGCTGGCGCCGCTCAATCAGACGGCACGGTCCGAATCACCTGCGCCCCGTCCGTTAATGGTGTCGGCTCCGTTGAACACCAAGGGGGCCATTGTCGATAACCCCTTTGCCACGGCGATCGTGGCGCGTAACGTCGCGGCCAATGCGCCCGCCACGCTCGAATCGAACCCATCGACCGTGGTCTCGACCGTGCCGAAAGTCGTCCTAAACGGTATTCAGCCGGAGCCGCTCATCGAATCCAAGGCCACCGCCTCGGCTGAAAAACCAGCCCCAGCCAAGGTCGCTCCCGCCATCGAACTCGATGTTGCCAAGCGACTCACCCCTGTAAATCGCTCGGCGACCGTGGCTGCGAAGCCCCGGCCCGTGATGAACGAGCCTCAGCCAAGCGTAACGACATCACCGGCACCGATTTCGCCGACTGCGGTCGTCACCCGACCAACAACTCCGGTGACCGGTGTACAGCCACCATCGCTGGCTGTGAAGTCCACGCTGTTCGACTCGACCGCCTTGGGCAAGACCAGCGATGCGAAACCAACACCGGCGCTGACCGAGCGCTTCCCCGTGGTCGAGCGGATTCCCACGGACGTGTCGACCGCCCGCAACCCCGCGCAGCCCACGATCGTGTCGACCTCGAAGGAAGAACCGATTGCGAATCCGGCCAAGCCAAGTGTTCCTCCCTCGGCAAGCGTGACCGACCTTGGTGTGCTCCCTTCCGCGACACAAGCGCTCGCTCCCAAGAGCCCCAAGAACGCCAGCACGACACCGGTGAAACCAGCTCCGGCCCCTCAACCGATCCGAGCGACCAAAGCAAAATCGATCGGCATGGCCGTGGTCAGCGATGCCGACTCGAAGTCGTCTCAAGCCACGGGCGTAGTCAACCAACCGATGAGTATCGCCGCGGATCGCCCTTCGCAGACAGCAGCCACACCCGCGCCATCATCGACTGCCCCGATGGCCGTTGCGACCGACGCCGCGCCATTGAATACCGCGACACCCGTCGCTCCCGCTGCTGCCAAGACTGCGCATCCCTTGCGTGCAGCGGATCAAAAGCTGCCCGGCTCGCCGAGTCCGATCGACACGCGCACGCGTGCCACACCCGATGTCCTGCCAAAAAATATCGCCCCCATGACCGTGACGCCGCCAAGTGTGTTGCCCACGACACCGATCGCGTCGGCATCAACCAAAAGCAAGCAGCCCAAGTCGGCCGCGACAGCCTATGCCAGCGACCGATTCGAGCAACTTCGACCCCAAGCGACCCTGCCGGCCAATCCTTCGCCGGGCAGCGGCGGTGTCGCCTTCGCAACGGATGCGGGGAGTGTGCGTTCGGCCCAACCAAATGCCAAGGTCGACCCAACCTCGCCGGCGATGAGCAAGGCCGCCCCGTCGCTGAATCAAACCCCGGACGTCACTCCGCCGAACCTCGCCAATCCTCCGCTGCGACTTGAGATTATTGGCAAGCCCAACGCCAAGAGCCCGTCCACCAGCATCGCCAAGCCGCCGATTCCGGTCGCCTCTGACTATCAGCCCGGCTCGGCGCTCAACAACCTCAACCAGCCCACACCGATGAAGTCGCTGGGGCTCGGCCTAGGCAAGTGATCGGCCGAGGTTTTTACGGACAGGTTGCCGAAGTGATGTTGACCAATCGAGGCGTGCCGGCTCCGATCGTCGCGCTACTGTAATAGGCGATCGACGTGGCGCGGATCGTGAACGGGCCAATCAGTCCGCCCGCTCCAAACCACGGTGCCGTGACGGTCGTCGACAGATCGACGCGACAGGCCCGCTGATCGACCGTTGCGGGAACGGTCCCACCGGCAAACACGCCGCCCGAGAGCGTTCCTAACTCGATCGTGCCTGGGCAGGCGTTGTTGTTATTGGTGTTGGCCGGGTTGTTGTTGCCGTCGACGGTCAAGACCGTGCCCACGATGGTGTTCGATTCGGCGACAATTTGCGCCAACAGATGCGCTGCGGAGCGTTGGGCCACGACGTCGCTGCCGTCTCCCCAGAGTTTTGCGCCGGCAAGCGCGGCGGCATCGGTCAGGTTTTGCAACTCGGCACGCGCCAACCACAGCTTGCCCACCGCCATCACGGTGAAGAACATGGTCAAGATGAGCGGCAGCGCGAAGAACATCCAGAGAATGGCGCTGCCGCGACGCGCACGAACTCGCCCACGCGCTTTCGCGCGCCACGGTCGTATGCCTCGTCCATCGTCGCGAGCCAGGCTGTTCACAACGCCTCGTACACAAACAGGGTCGATTCCGTCGCTTGATGCGTCGCCAGCGACAAGCCAAACGTGGCCAACAGATCGGGTGCCAACACCGTCACGGCCACGCACACCGTCACCCGCACGCATCCCTCGGGCGCGACGGTCGCATCCGGCAGCACAATGCTCGGCAGCGGGCAAGTGATCATCGGATCGCTGGAAATGACCGTGTATGTGCCCCCCACATTGTGCTCGAGCACGACCACCTGCGAGTTTGACAGCAGGCCGGCCGACCGCAGATGCCGATCCACCTCGGTCTTGATGATCGTGATATCGAAGCTAGCCTGCTCGGCCGCGATCTTCGCGCCGGTGCGACTGGCCAGCGCCACATGCCGCAAATTCAGATAAATCAAGCCGTACTCGACGACCGCCAGCAACAAAATGGTCAGCAGTGGCACGACGAACAGCAACTCCAGTGCCTGAAGGCCGTGACGCGCGCGATGATGATTTCGGTGTCGATGGACGGTCATGATTTGATAAACTGAGTTTACCCCAACCACGGCGTTTCGAGTATTCTGATTTTGCGTCCCAGAACGCTTGCCAAGGCCGGTTATCCCAAGCTGTCCCAGCCATGACCCGATTGTTCGCTCGGCTTGAAGAACGTGTTCGTCATCCGCGACGCGGCGTGCAGTCGATCCAACTGCTGTTCGTCATCCCGCTGCTGCTTGCGCTGCTGTATGCGATCATCGAATTCGGCCTGCTCTTGCAGATCGAGAACACGATTACCACTGCGGCCCAAGAGGGGGTACGGGTCGCGGCGCGCGGCGGCACGACGACCGACGTGCTCACGGCGATCAACAACACGCTCGCCTTGCACCAGATGCTCATCGATGCCTCGACCACCGACGCCGACGTGCGTATCGAGACCTCCGGCATGTCGGACGTGACCATCAATGGCAGCCTGCCGGCCAGTGGTTCGGGCCCGCCGCTGGCCCTGAGCCCGACCGAAACCCGGGTCACGATCGAAGTGCTTCTGCGCCCCAGCGGGGCATCGTCGGTGTGGCAGTCGCAGACGCTCCCCGACCTGCTCGTGACTTGGGGCTTTACCTTGGTGGGCCGCTCGTTTACCGCCAGCTCGATGGCCCCGGTCGAGTGATGTCACGGCCAGCGGCGGTCGGGAGGTCAAAGACCGCAGAATCGGCACAAATTCCCTCAACCGCACGAGCCTCACACGACGAAGAGATCAGCAGGAGGCGCTGATTTAGCCGCCTCGGCAACTTCCTCGTAACTTTCGTGTCGGAGCCGTGTCATGCAGCGCCGCGTTCTCAATTTCCTGTTGGCCGCTTCGATGGCCGTCAGTGTTCATGCCCAGCAGCCCGCGGCGCGACCCGCGCGGAGCGTGCCCGGCCCGACCACACTCCCGACGAACATCACGCCCACCCCCGAGATGTGGTTCTACGATCAAGAGCTCCGGCAGCGTTACAGCCCAGAGTTGGCCGTGCGCCGCAAGGCCGAATTCGAGACGCAGCAGATGATGCATCGCATCGCGGCCCGTGAGTGGTTTGGAGTCAGCTTGGCACGACCGATGGCCAACGTCACACCGTTCAGCAGCACCTATTCGCCGAGTTGGACGAGCAACACGCGCGACCCCAATCAATGGTCGGCAAGCGGTGCCGGGGCCGTGCTCGTCCCCACCACGCGCCCCACCTGGGGTGTCTGGTAGAACCTCGCACCCTTCGCGGCGCGAACTACTGTGCCGCCAGCGGCCAGGTGAACAAGTACCAAGCCCTCGGCGTCGACAAATTCAACAGCGCCGCGAGATCAAAACTCCGCTGCGGCGCGCGCGACTCCAGCAATGTACTGAACAACCCCAACGGTTGATGGTACTTGACGACGCGCGTGTGTGCTTTGTCGAGCTTGCCTAGCTCAAGTGCGCGATCAATCGCGGCCTCGATGAAGCCGATCTTGTCGACCAAGCCGTGCTCTTGCGCCTGCGCGGCCGTAAAGACCTGCCCCGTGGCGACCTGGGTCAACTTGTCGTCCGCCAACTTGGGTCGACCCGACTTGACGATCCCCTTGAAATTCTCAAAGCTCTCGTCGACCAAGTCCTGAAAAATCTTCCGCTCCTCGTCGGTCATTTTCGAGAGCGGCGACCCCATCGCTTTTAAGCGATGGCTCTTCACCGAGTCCTCGAACAGGCCGTGCTCGTTGGCCAACCGCGAGAGATCGTAGTGCGGAATGACCACGCCGATCGAGCCGGTCCAACACGTTGGCTCGGCGAAGATAATATCGTCGGTCGTGCCAGCCGCCATGGCCACATAATAGCCGCCGCTGGCCGCGAGCGAGCCCATGCTGACCACGATCGGGATCTCGCGTTCCTGTCGGAGCTTGACGAGATGATGGTAAATAAAGTCGCTGCCGGTCACCGTGCCCCCCGGCGAATTCACCCGTAGCACAACTGCTTTGACGCTCTTGTCGTCGCGGACCCGATCGATCTGTTTCTTGACGAAGCCGTCCCCCTCCATGATCGTCCCCTCGACGGTAATGACAGCGATCTTGTCGTGGCCATGCTTGTCGAGCGAGTGATACTTCTCTTCGAGATGATGCGTGTCGCCAGAGGAGACGACCGAGCCGGCCAGCCCGATCAAGAGCCCTGCCATGCCCGCCGCAACGACCAGCAGCAATACCAGGAACCAACGTCCGCCCGAGGGGCGCGGCCGTGGCGAGGGACCGTGCTCGACCACTTGAGTCGGCACATACGGTTGATCCGAGGGTTGATCCATGCTCATGGCTCGCGGCGCTCCGGTCGATTTTCAACTCACCACAATGACGACGCCCCATTCTAGGGTCGTCCCGCCGTCGGGCAACGTGCTTCTTGCGAGAAAATGCCCCGACCCGATCGCTGCCGCCGCTTGCGTCGGCGCGGCGAAACGATTATTTGTGAGTGAACACCTTACCCTCACGCACCCCGACGAGCCGCCGATGCAAGGCCTATTCGAGCAAATCGCCGAGAGCGCCCAATGGATTGCCCAGCGGTGGCCTCACACGCCGCGATGGGGTATCGTGCTCGGCAGTGGCCTGGGGAGCGTGGCTCGCGACATCGAGCAGCCGGTCGTGATCCCCTACCGTTCGATCCCCCACTTTCCTGTCTCGACCGTCATTGGACACAAAGGTCAGCTCGTCGGCGGCCTGCTCGAAGGGGTGCCGGTGCTCGTCATGCAGGGGCGGTTTCATCCCTACGAAGGCTACTCGCTCCGACAGGTCACCTTTCCGGTGCGCGTCATGCACGCCCTCGGCGCGCAACGACTGGTCGTCACCAACGCCTCGGGGGGCATCAACCCGCAAATCGCTCAGGGGGACGTCGTCGTCATCGACGATCACATCAATCTGACGTTCGACAACCCACTGGTCGGCGTGAATGACGACCGCCTGGGACCCCGCTTCCCCGACATGTCGGAACCCTACACGCGCTCGTTGATCCAACGCGCCTTGACGATCGCGCGGCGCGAGAATTTCGTCGCCCATCGCGGTGTCTATGTCGGCGTGCGGGGCCCCAACTACGAGCCCCGCGCCGAGTATCGTTTCTTGCGGCTCGTCGGCGGCGATCTGGTCGGCATGTCCACCGTCAACGAAGTGATCGTCGCCGTGCATGCCTCGATGCAGGTGCTCGGCCTGTCGGTCGTGAGCAATGTCTGCACGCCTGAATCGCTCGGCGAGGTCAAAGGCGAAGATGTGGTCGCGGTCGTCGAACGATCGGCCGAGAAAGTGCGTCGCATCATTCGCGGCGTGATCCGTGAGGAGTCGACGCCATGAACGCGCAACCCACCAAGCTCGCCCTAAACGCCAATCAAGAACTGCAAATCACCTGGAGCGACGGGGTCGAGCAGTCGATTCGCGTTGATCGGCTGCGCAAGGAGTGTCCCTGCGCCACCTGTCGCGAAAAACGCTCACAACCGCCGCCACCCATGAACATGCTCCCCGTGCTGAGCGCCGCCGAGGCCCAACCCCTGCGGCTGCTGGGCATGAAACCGATGGGCAATTACGCCTACTCGCTCGAATTCAGCGACGGTCACGACACGGGCATTTTCACGCTCGAGTTCATTCGATCGCTCGACTAAATACGCGGCGGCAAAGCGGCCGGCTTGGGCCGACTATCGGGATTCGATCACCTTCAATCGCACGCGGCGAAAGTCGATGTCGTGGCCGTGGTTTTGCAACGATAGGTACCCACACAACGGCCGATCGCGGAGTGCTTCGACCTCGAGGGTGTCAACGTCTTGCACCACGTGGCCATTGAGCGTGGCGCGAATTTTCGACCCGCGGCATTCGATCTCGAGCTCGTTCCATTCTCCAGCGGGGCGCATGGCACGCTTGAGCGGCGGGTGCTTGCCGTAAAACGCGCCGCTCGATTGCTGGCTGATCGGATCTCGCGGGTCGTCGGCAATTTGAAATTCGAGCCCGACATTCGATGGCAGCGTGTTCGGCTTGAGCGTCGTGTACGGAACCGCGGCGCGAAGACCGATGCCGCTGTTGCACTTCTCGGCCATGCGAAACTCGAGCCGCAGCACAAAATCGCACAGCTTGCGATCGTAGCGCAAGAAGCCGCAGTTGCCGAGCGAACCGTCGCAATGCACGACACCGTCCTTGACCGACCAGGTGCGGGCATTGGCATGCTTGGCCTTGAAAAACTCGTGCTGCTCTTCAACCCAGCCGCGGGTCGAGCCGTCGGCGAACAATTCGACAAACGGCTCGTCGGCCTCAACCGCAGACAGCAGGGAACCCGCCACGAGCAGCGCAAGAGCAACTTGCGCTGCCCGCCAGGCACATTTGACGGACATCAAATACAACATGAGCTTGTCGTACATTACTTGATGGGTGAGTAATCAACCGCCTTGAGGAACTGCGACTTGACACCGTCCG
>CAZZBK010000006.1:94661-97176 GCA_964652155.1 uncultured Planctomycetaceae bacterium
TACTTGATGGGTGAGTAATCAACCGCCTTGAGGAACTGCGACTTGACACCGTCCGGGACGGTGAGCGAGCCCCCCGCCTTCTTCTCGCTCGCCTCGCGGGCCTTGAGCCAGTCGGGGTCTTGCCGAAACGCGGTGAACGAGGCTTTCGCGGCGTCGACGCTCTTGTGGGCCAGCAAGTACACGAGCGTGTTGTCGGCCCCTGGCTGATCGCTCATCAGGGTCCAGTACACCACATTGGTCATGCCATGCTTCTCGAACAGCTTGCAGGTGTGGTCGCGAAACCGTGCGTTGAGCCCCTCCAGGTTGTTGGGCGTCGTCGTGTAGGTGCGCATCTCGAACACGCGCGCGCCGTCGCTACCGGGCTTCGGGTCCTTCGAGTAGTCGGTCAGGGTCATAAAGCGCGACTCGACCTTGGCGACCAGCTTGCCATTCACTTCCGACTTCTTGTAGGCGTCCTGCCACACCGGGTCAGCCATGAACGCCTTCCACGACGCGGCCCGCGCCTCGCGGCTCGGATACGAGAGCCAGTAGATCAACTGACTTTCGGGGTTTTCGATCGGCATGAAGTAACCGATGTTCGTGATGCCGTGTTTCTCGAACAGCTTGAGCGTGTGGTTGCGAAACCGTGCGTTGAGCTCGTCGAGCTTGCCGGGGGCAGCATAGTAAACGCGCATCTCAAAGACCCGCGCCGGCGCGTCGGCAGCGTCAGCCATGGTGGCGGCAAACATCAGCATTCCCGTAAGTAGAAGACTCAGTTTCACGTTTAATATCCTTCCCAATGAAATACGATGAAGAACCCCGGACCAAAGCGGTCCGGGGTCGTGTCTTGAAATCGACGTGTGTTACTGCACCTTGTCGGCCGTGATGCCCGGCCAATCGTCGGTGCGAAACGGTGTCAGCGGCAGGCCATCGCGGCTGCGGACATTGCAAACCGGGTTGTCAGCCCAGCCGTAGCGTACGGCCACGGGCTGCTTGACCGCGGGGCTCGAGACTTCGATCTGATTGTTGGGCAATATCGTGGCCGTGGCCCACACAAACGACTTGTCCGCGCCAGCGATCGCGAAGCCGCGCACCGTACCGTAGTCGTGCGCCTTGAGTCCGCTGCCGACATGATCGAACGACAGCACGATCTTGCCGTCCTTGACCTCGCTCGCCTTGTAGGTCGGACTCTGATACGGCACCTGCACGCCGTAGTCCTTGGCCAGGGCCCAACGCACGAGCCGCTTGGCCACGTCCTGCTTGTTACGCGGATGGATGTCGTTGGACTCGCCCAGGTCGATAATCACCGCCTCGCCCGTGTGCTTGAGCTTCGACAGCGTCATCGTTTGAGCTTCACGCAGTTCGGCCCACGAGCTGTCCTCGGGCTTGTCTTTCTCGGCGAGGTAGTCGGCCAATTGCACCCAGTAGAACGGGAAGTCTCCTTGCCCCCACTCGTCGCGCCATGACTGGATCATGAGCGGAAACAGGTGACGATATTGGTAGGCTCGACCGGCATTACTCTCCCCTTGGTACCAAATCGCGCCGCGGATGCCGTAGCCCAGCACGGGCTTGAGCACGCCGTTGTACAAGTTGCCTGGGCGCGCGTTGCCGGCAAGCGGGTTGTTCGGTCCGCGAGGCGGCAGCGGGGCGGGCTTGCCAGCCTGCTTGGCCTCGGCCGCCCTCAGCTTCCACTCGGCCAGTTGCTTCTCGAATGCCGCCTTGGACTTGTCCAGGTCGAAGGTCTTTTCGGTGTCGGCCCATCGGGCCAACAGCGGAGCATACTGCTTGTCGGCAGCCAACACGCTGCGGTTGACCCAAGCCTCGCAGGCTGAACCACCCCACGAATTGTCGATCAGGCCGATGGGCACATTCAACATCTGGTTGAGCTGCCGGCCGAAAAAGAATCCGACGGCCGAAAAATCGCCGACCGTCTCCGGTGTGCAGACAGTCCATTCGCCTTTGAAGTTGTCTTGCGGTTCTTGCGTGCCGACCTGCGGCACCGTGATGAGCCGAATCTTGGCGTAATTCGCCGTCGCGATTTCCAAGTCGGGGTCATTCGCCTGCTTGACCGACCATTGCATGTTCGACTGCCCGGCGCAGACCCAGACCTCGCCCACCAGCACATCGTCGATCGTGATGGTGTTGTTACCCTTGATCGTCAGCGTGAGCGGGCCACCCACTGGGAGCGGGCTCAACTTGACGCGCCACTTGCCATCGGCCCCGGCCTTGGCTGAGTGCTTTTGATCGGCGATCGTAACGGTGACCGCTTCGCCCGGCGCGGCGGTGCCCCAGACGGGGTTGGCCAGGTCGCGCTGCAAGACCATGTGCGGCGTGAAGAGTTGCGATACCTTGACCTCGGCCTGGGCGAGCGCGGCACTGGTCAGCAATGCGGCCGCAATCATAGCGCGGGTCGAACATAATCGAACGATGCTCATGGTGACAAATCTCTCGCGATGAACTGACTGGAGAAACCGATTCCGTCGGGGATCGCTAATTTAACGTCCCGACATGCCCGAATAAAGCAAAAAGATCAGCC
>CAZZBK010000007.1:0-85565 GCA_964652155.1 uncultured Planctomycetaceae bacterium
GTTCGTGGCCAGCGCCGCGCAGCTCAAGGCCGACCAGGGCATCACGGCCACGGACATCGCAAAGCGGCTGCTTGACCTCGGCTATCATGCTCCGACGATCTATTTTCCGCTGACGGTCAAAGAGTCGATGATGATCGAGCCGACCGAGACCGAAAGCAAAGAGACGCTCGACGCCTTTGCCGAGGCCTTGTTCAGCATCACGCAAGAGACCGCCGAAGCATTGCACGACGCGCCGTACACGACCGTGATGAGTCGGGCTGACGAAGTTCGCGCCGCGCGCCAGAGCGTGCTCAAAGCCGAGTGATGGTCACGGACAATGACACCGATGCGGCTGATCGTTGACCCACCGCAAAGCGGCCCGCGCAATATGGCCATTGACGAGGCGCTGCTCGAAAGTGTCGGCGCGGGAGGCCCCTCGACGTGGCGATTTTACGAGTGGGTTCCCGCCACCTTGTCGTTGGGATATTTTCAGCGCGTCGCCGAGCGGGGCGCACATGCCGCCAGCCGAGCGTGTCCGCTCGTGCGACGACTTAGCGGTGGCGGGGCCATCTTGCACGACCGTGAGTTGACCTACAGCTTCACGCTGAGCGACGACGATCCGCTGGCACGCGACACTCAACTTCTTTACCGTGTCGTGCACTCGGTGCTCATCGATGTGCTGCGCGCCTGGGCTGTGACGGCGACGCTCAGCGAACACGCCACAAAGTCCACGCGCGCCGACGAACCGTTTTTATGCTTCGAACGTCGCGCGGTGGGAGACGTGCTCCTAGGCGATTTCAAAATTGGCGGCAGCGCTCAACGTCGCCGCGACGGCGCCGTACTGCAACACGGCAGCATCATCCTTAACCGCTCGACGGCCGCTCCTGAATTACTGGGCATCAACGATCTTGCCGGGCTCACCATGACGGCGCAAGCACTCGCGACCGCCTGGAGCGAAGCCCTATCGCGAGCCTGGCGTGTGCAATGGATGAGCGAACCGTTAAGCGATCGTGAGGTCAGCCGAGCTATTGAACTAGAGCAGAGCAAATTTACGCAACTCGACTGGAACGAACGCCGTTAATCGCGCATGATGAATTTTGACTTCGGACATCACCCTGGGTAACATGCAGTCATGGAAGTCAAATTCAAAGTCTTGTCCGGCAAGAACGCGGGACAGGAACTGCCTATTGCCGGTCCGCAATTTCTCATCGGTCGCGATGAGAAGTGTCAACTTCGACCGCGCAGCGATTCGATCGCGCCGCGCCATTGCTCGATTATGCAGCAAGACGGTCGCGCAGTCATCTCGGATCTAGGCAGCGAGACGGGCACGTTCGTTAACGACCGTCGAATCGACAAGCCGATTGAATTGCGCACCGGTGACAAGATCAAGATCGGTGCGCTCGAGTTCGAGGTCCATGTCTCGACCGGGATGGCAAAGAAGAAGCTCCCCAAGGTGACCGACGCATCGCAAGCCGCCGAACGGCTCGCGGGTCCGGCTCGCAGCAAGCAAGAAGTCGACTTGGACTCGCTCTTTGGCGACGCCGAGAGCATGCGCGCGGATGCCGAGAATGTCCCCAAACCGACACGCATGAGCGCCGAGGAATTAGCCGCCCTGGGGGTCGTTACGACGGAAGAGGCCGGCAAACAGACCAAGAATAAATCGGCCGACGCGAAACCATCCTCGGTCGAGACGGGCCGAGTGGCTGCCGACATGCTCGATAAAATGCGTCGCGGCCAGGTGCCGTAACAAGAGCGGCCGCTCGCAATTGCGTGGGGAGCGATATTCCGCGGCCGGTCGCTTGAGCGTCGCCGCCGCTCCAGGCATACTACGGTTTGCCCCATGATTCGATCGATTCACGACCTTTCGGAGACTTACTCGCCATGTCGACACCCGACGAAGATGCCATGAAGCGCCGCTACCGCGAGTTTCTCGACCTACTGCCGCTGACGACGACCATCGCGGGGCTCCCCGACAACTCGGGACCACGGAGCTACACGAGCGACCAAATGGAAGCGCGTACGCAGGTCCTGACAAGCGCATTCAAGTTGGCGCGCCAAATGGTTCGAGATATCGTCAAGGGGAGCTGATCGCGACCAGCGAGCGATCCCCAGGAAAATCCTTGACCGGTCGGACCTGTCCTACCTATAGTTCAATGAGTGAAACTCGGTAACCAGGGATGCCCAGTCATGGGTCATCAGGCGTGTCATGAAGCCCACCCGAAAAAAACCTAAATCCGCTGCAATGCTAGGATTAGGTCTCGACAACGAGGACGGTCACACACGCATCACCCGGGGCGAAAACTTCTTGCTCTGCGGCGGCTCGCAAGAGACGCACGAACAGATGCAAGAAACGGCCATCAAGGTCAACGAGCAGCTCGACCGCCGCGGGATGAAGCTCGAAGACTGCTCGCCCCGCGAGCTGGTCAATATCTTCCGCGAGATTCACTCGTAAATCGGCTGCGTGTCTCCCTTGCGGATTAGGACACACTTTTGCATGCGCGAAACTTATGCCTTTTGGATAAGGTATAACTGGGTAGGCCGTCCTGGACGGCGCTCATGCACTTCGATGTCGGGGACGTGACATTGCCGGACGAGCTGCGCGAACTGATTGAGTGTTGCCTTGGCGGGGACGACCGCGCCGTGGCCGCGCTCGTCGATCGCTTTGGCCAACAGGTGTTCGCCCTCTGCTATCGCATGCTCGGCCATCGGCAAGACGCCGAGGACGTCGCGCAAGAGTCGCTCGTCAGGGCGGTGCGCAGCCTGAACCAATGGGACTCGACGCGCGCGTTTGTCCCCTGGCTGTTGACGATCGCCGGCAACCGCTGCCGAACGTTCCTCGTGCAACGGCGCCGTCGCGCCATGCCATCGGCCGATGTCGAAGCGATTGCCGACGAGCGGCCCGACGTGTTGGCGATTCGACATTTGAGCGAAGAGTTTGAGTTGGCGCTCGCGGTGCTGCGCGACGAACACCGACAGGCATTCGTGCTGTTTCATCGCCAGCAGTTGAGTTACGCCGAAATTGCCGAGGTGCTCGCGATCCCCCTGGGGACCGTGCGCACCTGGGTTCATCGAGCTCGAGAAGAATTAGCCGCGGTGCTCAGGCGACGCGGCGTTGTGGAGGACCGCTGCCATGCGTTGCGACGAGTTTGAAGTCCGCTTGCACGAAATGCTCGACCAGCGAGCCAACTTGCTCGACGACGGCGAGTTAAATCAACACAGTCAACACTGCCGGGCCTGCCGCGCCTGGCGCGACGCCATGCTCACCCTGACCGACGGCGCTGAGATGCTCATCGAGCCAACGGTCGGTGATTTAACATCGCGGGTGGTCAACAAGGTCCGCCGCGCTCGATCGAACCAAGCCACTCGACAGCTCATCCTCTGGGCTGCGCCGATGGCCAGTTTGCTGATCCTCGCGGCGTGGTCGTGGCAGCAATCGTCGCCGCCCACGCATTCCCCTGCCGCGCCCCCGATCGCGACGGCACTCACGACGCCGGAGGTGACGACGAGTGACCAGGACGCCTTGCAATTGCTGGCCAGCTTGTCGAATTGGAACGTCCCGTGGCTTGACTCGACGAGCCCGAGCGAACCGCCGGCTGGCGACACCGCTCCAGCGACGGCCACACCGCTGGGCTTCGAGTCACTGACCCGATCGGCGACCGAGGCGTTTGACATGTTGTGGCAAGGATTGCCAATCGGGGCCGAGGAACCTCGCTCATGAACGGGCGCATGTTCCTGATCGGCAGCGGTCTCGTCAGTGTCGCGCTGAGTTGGCTGGGAGCGCTGTGCGCCGCCGAGGCTCCGCTGGCGGCCTGGGTCGGCGATGACCTTGGACTGTGCGTCGAGACCCATGATCTGGGCGGCAGTTTCGATCAATTCGCGGACAGCGAACTGCTGAAGAAATGGTACTCACACCCGCTCACGCGGACGATCTGGCAACGCCGTCAGCCCGAGCTGAGCAAGGCGGCGGAGCAAATCCGCGCGCGGCTCGGCCTGTCGCCCGTCGAGTTGCTGCGTGAGTTTGCCGCCGACGAGACTCTGTTCGCGGTCTGGCCAGGTTCGCGCGTCGAACTGCCCGCCAGCGGCCTGTTATTGATCCGTTCCAAGCACCATCAACGCGTCCGCTCGACGATCGATTATGTCACGAGCGGCGGCAAGCCATCGCCCCGCGCGGCCGACGAGACTGCCGACCTTGCGGATCGTCGGGCGGATCTTTATCGATTGAGCCTAGGGGCGGGCAAGCCGAGCCTGTGGCTGGTTCATGTTGCTGGCGACGAGCAACGCGGCAGCTTGGTGCTGCTCGCCAGTCATCGCCCGGCGGTCGATCGCTTGCTCGATGCTTTGCGCGGTCAGCACGTTGAGCGTGCCTTGAGCGAGCACCCGGCGTATCAACATGCCGCGCCTCGAACAACCGAGTCCGCCACGATCCGAGTGTTCATTCAGCCACGGTCTTGGGACGCTCTGTTGCTCGCCGGTGATGAGCCGCACGAGCAGCGCGCCCGGCGGTTGCGACAAGTGCTCCAAAACACTTGGCGGGCCTGCACAGGAATTTCCTGGTCGCTCGACATTCATCGCGACGTCGAGTTGCAAGCGTTTATTGGACTCGACGAAGAGATTCTCCCTGCACCGGCTCGACGATTGCTCGGGGCCTTGCAAGGCTCGCCGACGTTGCCGAGCCAACTCCCCAATAACGCCTTGGCCAAGGTTCAACTGCGGTGCGATTTGCGAGCCTTGCTACAAGAGTTATTTCTGCCCAACTCTCAGCAACCGAGCTTGTTGCCCTTGCCCAAGGACACGAATTGGCCCGTGATTGCAGCGCTGCTCAGCAGCCTGGGTCCCGATTTCCAGGTCGGCCTTGTCCCCACCCAGCCGGGCGTCACCGACGCGCCGGTCCGCTGGCCCGTGAGCTGGATCGCGAAGCTCGGTTCACAATCTGCCGAGCGCGATGACAGTGCCGCGCCACCGGCCGAGACGATTGTCTCGCTACTCCGGGCTTGGGCCCAATTTCAATCGTATCGTCAGACGAGTGGCCCAACGCCGCCGACGGTCGACACACTCACGCTTCAGGACCATCGCTTCGCGCAATTTCGTTCGCGCGGGGGCCTGGGTGTTATTTCCTGGCTGGTGACGGCCAAGCACAACGCGCTCTGGGTGGGCTCGTCGGCCCATGAGCTGATTCAGTTCCTGACACCCGCCACCGCTACCGTCGATGGCTCCGCGGCGAACATTGAGCCGCAGCAATCGCTGTCCATTGATCTGCTCGCCTTGCGTCGCGTGCTCCGCGAGTCGGCCGACGGCCCTGAACAATGGCGGTCGTTGAAGTCACTGTCGGCTGAAGACGCCCAGCGCCAGTGGAACACGTTGATCGACCTGCTCGATCTGGCCGACCAGATTTCGGCCGAAGTGCGACTCAGCGGCGATGGTCTCGTTGCCCGGGCGAAAATCTCGGCCTCAGCGACTGCCGACTAGGCTGCTCGGTCCGCACGTCACACCTTGCCCGGCGATTCCCATCGCCCCACTCGGCATCATCGTCCCAGGCGTTACAGCCCGTCGCGGGAGGCCATACAAATTACCGAAAGCGTAAATCTTTCGCACCTCATAGGGGTTTTCCAGGTGTTATATTTTCCAGCCACACGGTCGACCCCGCCACTCGACATGTGAATCGCACCTCAGCGATCGGCATCGTCCTACCCCACCCGTTGTCGCCAAAACACGAAGGTATCAAGATGTCCAAGAGCGAATCGACCAGCGAAGTCACCCTGAATCGTCGCAGCAACGATCGACGTGACAATGAGCGCCGCAAGGGAGAGCAGATGGTGGCCGTCGAGCGTCGGGCGACCGAGCGCCGGGCCAAGGTCCAGCGTCGCCGGCAAATTGATCCGACCACCTGCGAGCGTGACTACTCGACCGAAGAAGTCGAGTTCATGAACGCGCTCGAAAAATACAAGCGGACCAGCGGCCGCATGTTCCCCACGTGCAGCGAGATGCTCGAAGTCGTGCGCTCGCTGGGGTACGTGAAAATGACCGTGAACGAGACGCCCGTGGCCGAGGCCAATGAGCCGGTCACGACCGCCTAACGCGACTGAACCACGCGAGACGATAGCCTCACATATTCAGCTCCGCGTCGAGGGGACAAAACACCTCGACGCGGAGCTGTTTTGTTTACCCGGCCGAGCAATTCGATTCTTGCTCGGTCTCATCCACATCGGGATAGACGCCGCAGTCGTCGGTGGCGTACCACTCGTCGAGCACGCGGGGCCATTCTTCGGCGCGCTGCACACGCACAAACGCCTCGCGCACCGCGGAAAAGTTGGGATGCAGGCGGGCGTATTTGATGCCGAATTTGCGCATCTGCCGTCCGCACACGTCGGGGCCATAGATCTGTTCGGCAAGTCGATAGTGTTCGCGAATCACGTCGCGTTGCTCGAAGAGGGACGGTGGCCGGGGCAGGGGGCGTCCCTCGGACAAGGCCCGCACCCAGCCAAAGATCCACGGGTTGCCGATGGCACCTCGCGCGATCGTGATCCCGTCGACCCCTGTCTCGCGGAGCATGCGCAGGCAATCGTCGGCCGTGAAGAGATCGCCGCTGCCAAGGATCGTCCGCTCGGGGTAGCGTTGCTTCAGGTCGCGGAGAAACTCCCACCGGCTAGGCCCCACGTAGCCTTGCTTGACGGTGCGGCCGTGCACCGTGACCGCCGCGACACCGCGCGCGAACGCGCCATCGAAGATCTCGAAAAATGCGTCCCGGCTCGCGTCACTGTCGTCCAAGCCGCGACGCATCTTGACCGAGACCGGAATCGCACTGGGGACCGCTTCACGAACGCGCGAGACGATCTCGAGCGCCGTCTCGGGCACGCTCAACAAATACCCGCCGCGACAGCGTCCCAGCACCTTCTTGACCGGGCAGCCGAAGTTGATGTCGATCACATCGTAGCCCGCGGCGGCCAAGCCGCGCGCCGCCGCGCCGAACTCGATCGGGTTTGCGCCCATCAGTTGCCCGCCGACCGGGTGCTCTTCGTCGAGGATCCGCGCGTAGCGTTTCATTTTGCGCGACTTGACGTTTACGAACTGGTCGAGCACGACCTCGTTGAGCGTGTACGAAGCGCCGAGCCGCCGCGCGATCACTCGCATGGCTAGGTCGCTGTAGCCGCTCAAAGCTGCTTGCACGGCCGGAAAACCGATCTGCACCGAGCCGATCCGCAAATTCGGCAGCGTCACGGCCGTGGTCATTTAAGCACCGGACAAACGTCGAGCCACTCATGGCCTTCCTGCCAAATCCAGCGCTGTGACTCGATCGGTCCCCAAGCCATCGGCTCGTACTCGGCCATCTCGGGTAAGCCATTGTCGTGCCAACTGGCCAAGATCGGGTCGACGATGCCCCAGGCCAACTCGACCTCGTCGCTGCGGGCGAACAAGCTGGCGTCGCCCGTGAGCGTGTCGAGCAGCAGCCGCTCATACGCCTCGGGCAGGGCGCGGCCAAACTCGGTGTCGAAACGGAAGTTCAAATCGGTGAGCCGCAGCTTCATTCCCGCGTCGGGCACCTTGGTCTGAAAATGGAGCTGAATCCCCTCGGCGGGTTGAATGTGAATCACGAGTCGATTGGCTTCGAGCGTTTGCTGTCGCGTCGAGCCGAAGACCATGTGCGGCGGGTCGCGAAACTGAATCACAATCTGCGTCGTGCGGCAGCTCAACTTCTTGCCGCTGCGCATGAAGAACGGCACCCCTTGCCAACGCCAGTTGTCGACCCACAGCTTGATCGCGGCAAACGTGGGAGTCAGGCTGTCGGGGTCTACGCCCGGCTCGTCTTTGTAGCCGTGGTACTGCGCTCGAATTGTGTGGGTTGCGACATCGGAGGGAGACAATGGCCGCACGGCCTGCAGGACCTTGACCTTCTCGTTGCGCACCAGGTCGGCCTCGAAGCGCGACGGGACCTCCATCGCCGTGATAGCCAGCAGTTGCAAGAGGTGGTTCTGAAACATATCGCGGACCACGCCGCTCGTGTCGTAGTAACCGGCCCGGCGGCCGACACCGACCTCTTCAGCGACGGTGATCTGCACACTCGAAATGTAATTGCGGTTCCACAGCGGCTCGAAGATCGCGTTGGCAAAGCGGAACACGAGGATGTTCTGGACCGTTTCCTTGCCCAGGTAGTGATCGATGCGAAACACCTGCCGCTCGTGAAACACGCGGTGGACGGCGTCGTTGAGCACACGGGCCGACTTCTGATCGGTGCCGATGGGTTTTTCGATCACGATTCGACGGATGCCTTGCGACTCGTCGGCCAGGCCGGTCGCCCCCAAGTTGGCAATGCACGGCTCGTAATACTGTGGTGCGGTCGACAGATAATAGACGCGGGTCGTCGACTGGCCCCCCTCGATTTGTCCGAGCAGCGTGCCAAGCGCGGCGAGATCCGCGGCGTTGTCGAGGTCGCCGCTGTGGTAATAGATGTTTTGCGCAAAGCGAGCCCAGACGGTGACGTCGAAATCCTGTTTGAGGAATTCCAGACTGGTCTCGGCGAGCTTGTTGCGCCATTCTTCATGCGTGAAGCGTGTCCGCGAGAAGCCAACGACCCGCGTTCCCTCGGGAAGCCGTTTTTTGCGGAAGAGTTGATAAAGCGAGGGGATCAGTTTCCGGCTGGTCAAGTCGCCCGAGGCGCCAAAAATCACGAACGTATTCGACATACGTCACTCACGGTCCTTGTGTGATAAAAACCAAGCGCTGAGGAATGACGATGGGATCGAACCCCACGGCTAGCTGGGCTTCTTGCGGAGCGACAGCCAGTCGGTGTGAAATGAGCCGCTCTTGTCGGTGCGCTCGTAGGTATGCGCCCCGAAATAGTCCCGTTGGGCTTGCAACAAATTGGCTGGCAACGTCGCGGTGCGGTAGCTGTCGTAGTAGGTCAGCGCGGTCGAGAACGCCGGAACGGCGATGCCCATCTGAACGGCGGTGCTAACCACGCGGCGCCAAGCCGCCTGCGACTTGTGAATCGCGTCTTGAAAATAGGGGGCCAGCAACAGATTTTCGAGCTTCGCATTTTGCTCGAACGCTTCCTTGATCCGCTCCAAGAAGCGGGCGCGGATAATGCAGCCGCCACGCCACAACAGCGCGATGCTGCCAAAGTCGAGCGGCCACTGATGCTCGATCGCCGCCGCCTGCATCTGCACAAATCCCTGCGCGTAGCTGCAAATCTTCGAAGCATACAACGCCTGGCGAACCTCGTCGATGAACGCCATCTTGTCTCCCGTAAAGCTTGCTGAACTCGGGCCTTGCAGCACCTTGGCGGCGCGGACCCGGGCGTCTTTGAGCGCCGAGAGCGAGCGGGCATACACGGCCTCGGTCACGAGCGTGCTGGGCACCCCGAGATCGAGCGCAAGTTGGCTCATCCACTTGCCGGTCCCCTTGGCACCGGCCTTGTCGAGAATCAGATCGACCATGTCGTGACCGGTTTCGGCGTCCTTGACGCTGAAGATATCGCGCGTAATCTCGATCAGGTAGCTGTCGAGTTCGCCTTGGTTCCAGTCGGCAAACACGTCGTACAACTCGGCGTTGCTCAGGCCGAGCACGCGCTTGAGCAAGAAGTACGCCTCGCAGATGAGCTGCATGTCGCCGTATTCGATACCGTTGTGCACCATCTTCACATAGTGCCCGGCACCACGAGGGCCAACCCACTCACAGCAGGGAATATCCCCCTGGGGACCCACCTTGGCGGCAATGGCTTGGAAGATCGGCTTCACGGCGGGCCAACCGTCGAGCGAGCCGCCGGGCATCATGCTCGGTCCCTTGAGCGCGCCTTCCTCGCCGCCGCTGACCCCGGTGCCGATGAACCACAGGCCACGTTCCTCGACGTACTTGGTGCGGCGCTCGCTGTCGGCGTAGTGCGTGTTGCCGCCGTCGATCAAAATGTCACCCTTGTCGCATAGCGGAATCAACTGCTCGATGAGCGCGTCGACCGCCGGGCCGGCCTTGACCATCATCATGATCTTGCGCGGACGTTCAAGGCTCTGCACCAATTCTTCCACGCTGTGGCAACCGATGAACTGCTTCCCCTGGGCGCGGCCGCTGATGAAGTTGTCGACAACGCTGGTCGTGCGGTTGAAGACCGCCATGCGATAGCCCCGGCTCTCGATGTTCAAGGCCAGGTTCTCGCCCATCACGGCCAAACCGATCAAACCAAAATCCGCTCGTTGCGACATGAAACACCACGGCTAGAGATAAGTGACCCACGGGCTTGCCAATCGTCGTCCGCCTCGGCCCCAACTGGACCGAAGAACCCAATGCCTGACTAGCACGGCAAAGAGCCGATTATATCGATCCTTGGCGGGGGGGCAATTCCTCTGCAAATTCCCCTCGCTCTCGCAACAAGTCGTGTGCTAGGTTTTGCGCAGGGGGCCCGGTGGTCGGTCGCTCAAGGAGAAGAAACCAGATCATGCCCCAACGGCTCACCGAAGCACAACTCAACGACCCCGTGATCTGGCATGCACGCCCCGACTTCGTATCGGTCGACGCCGATCAGACGACGGGGCAAGTGCTCGACTCGCTCCGCGCGAATCCGCCGCAGGACCGGATCCTCTACGTCTATGTCATCGACAGCGACCGTCGGCTGTGCGGCGTGCTGCCGGTTCGCAACCTATTGACCACGCCGGCCGATCGCGGCGTGCGCGAGGTGATGATCCAGCGACCGTTGGCGATCAGTGCCGGGGCATCGGTTATCGAAGCCTGCGAGTTCTTCACGCTCTATCGACTGCTCGCGTTTCCGGTGATCGACGCGCAACGCCGCATCGTCGGTGTCGTCGACGTCGACATGTACACCGACGAACTGGCCGAGTTGGGAGGCCGCAACCACGATGACCTGTTCCAACTCATCGGCGTGCATCTCGCCCAATCGCGTCAACGATCGAGTTGGCAGGCGTTCACGGGACGCTTTCCCTGGTTGCTGTGCAATATCGCCGGCGGTCTGCTCGCCGCGTTTCTCACCGGTGTCTACGAGGTCGAGCTGCAGCAGGCCGTGTCGCTGGCGCTGTTCATGCCCGTCGTGCTGGCGCTGGCCGAGAGCGTGAGCATTCAATCGGTGAGCCTGGCACTCGAGGTGCTGCACAGTCGACCGCCCACCTGGAGCACGCTGCTTCCGAAGCTGCGCAGCGAGTTGTTCACCGGGCTGATGATGGGCGTGGCCGCGGCAAGCGTCGTGGGGGTAGTCGCGTGGCTGTGGCTGGGGGACCCGCGCGTCGTCGGCTGTCTGGCGGGGGGCATTGCCGTGGGAGTCACCGCGGCCGCACTCACCGGGCTGGCGATGCCCAACGTGATGCGACTGTGGCACGTGGATCCGCAAATCGCTTCTGGCCCGCTCGTGCTGACGATCGCCGACATGGTGACGCTGCTGGCGTATTTCAGCCTAGCCCGTTGGTTGTTCGGCGGGTAAACGAGCGGCCACTAGAAACACAACGAGCGAAGGATGAGTCCCATCCTTCGCTCGTCGTCGTTTGTGGCAAGCGATGCTCAAGACCGATCCGAGACGGACCGGCGACCAAGACCGGGTTAATCCAAAAAGCCCGAGAGTTCTTGCGAGCGGGTCGGCTGTTGCAGTTTGCGAACAGCTTTGGCTTCGATCTGGCGAATGCGCTCGCGGGTGACCTTGAAGATGTGGCCGACTTCTTCGAGCGTGTAGCTGTAGCCGTCGCCGAGACCGTAGCGCAGTTTGATGATTTCACGTTCGCGGTACGACAGGGTCTTGAGGACCTTGTTGATCCGCGTGCGGAGCATCTCTTGCGCGGCACCGATCGCGGGGCTCTCGACCCCTTGATCCGGCAGCAGGTCGCCAAAGTGACTATCTTCGCTGTTTCCGACCGGTCGATCGAGGCTGATCGGGTAGCGGCTCATGGCGAGCACGCGGCGCGTTTCCTCGATGGGGGTACCGGCCGCCTTGGCCGTCTCTTCGATCGTCGGCTCGCGTCCCAGCTCTTGCAACAGCTTGCGCGAGACGTTGCGAACCTTCGACATGGTCTCGACCATGTGGACCGGAATACGAATGGTGCGGCTCTGATCGGCGACCGCGCGGGTGATCGCCTGACGAATCCACCAAGTGGCATAGGTGCAGAACTTGAAGCCGCGTCGATACTCGAACTTGTCGACGGCGCGCATCAAGCCGGCATTTCCCTCTTGGATCAAATCCAAAAAGCTCAAGCCACGATTGCGATACTTCTTGGCAATCGACACGACCAACCGCAGGTTGCCTTCCGACAAGCCGCGTTTGGCTTTCTGATACGAGGCATACACCGAGTACAAGAACTTGACGCGATGGCGGAGGCTCTTGGGAGTTTCTTGCGTCGAGCACAGCAGGGCTCGCAGCTCGTTGACCCAGGCACGGCGTTCTTCGGCCGGGCCGCGATTGGCGCGACTGGCCTGGATCTTGGCCTTAAGGTGATCGATCCGGCGGCTAAAATCGTCGAGCGTCTTGAGCATCGTCTCGATGCGTTGGGTGCGCAAACCGAGTTCTTCGACGAGCTTGACGGCCCGACGGCGGCGGCGACCCAAGCGGCGCCACGCCTCGCGGCGTTCCGACATGCGATGCGACTTGGAGTACGCAACGCGGAAATCTTTCATGTTCTCTTGGAAGATCGAATCGATCGTGGCCAGATTGTGGGGGAACCGCCCCATGATCTGGTCCTTCTCCAAGCGGTCGGTCACCGACACTTGCACGGTCCGATCGAACGGCAACTCGCCGCAATGGACCCGCTTGAGCACCTTGACGCAGTGCTTGATGACGAAGTCGCACTCCAAAATCTTGCGGCGGAACCGGGCCCGCGTGAGCTCGATTTCCTTGGCCAGCGTGATTTCTTCTTGCCGGGTGAGCAGCGGAATCTCGCCCATCTGGGTCAGATACATCCGCACGGGGTCGTCGGACCACGACTCGCTCTCGCCCGTCAGGCCGAGCAGAATCTCTTCGGCTTTCAGGTCCAGATCGCCGTCAGCATCCGCATCAGCGGCCAGCAGATCGTCGTCCACGCCGAGATCGTCTTCCACGATCAAATCGCTCGGCTCGGCCAGATCCACCGACTCTTCCGCACTCGGGGTGCTGTCGTCGTCCAAATCGTCTAACAATGCATCGTACAAGGCAACACTCCTACAGGATGAGCATCAGGATGCCGGATCGCCATACTTTCGGCTGAGCTCTCAGGATTCGGCAACGCCGCAACGCAGTTCCGCTCTTATGCGCAGGCCAAAGGTGGGTGGGTGCCCCATGCATAAGTCACTTCTCGATGAACTCGCACGGCCCTTAAAGGAAGGTCGTACTATTATCCCTACGAGGGGTCCGAAAAGCCACCAAATTCTAACACGAAAACGCCAAAATCCCGGACACTCCTGACATTTGGAAAAAGATTCCGATCATGAAGACCTTAAATAGGTTGCGACGACGGATCGACCAACCACCAGACACCCTGTGCTACCTAAATTAACCAAATCCAGTCGTCTAATCCACTTCCCTCTTTAACGTTTCACGCCTCGTTGAAAATTCTACGGAAGTGACCCCGCAGAGGTCTATTCCCCCTGCCAAATTTTTTTTACGTAACCCCAATAACAGCTAGCACTACATCAATCGGTAAAATGCAACCGCGTTGTCGTGCAGGAGCTTCTGCTGCTCGGCGACTGGACGCGCACGGATAATCGTCCGCAGAGCCTCGATCCACTGCGCCAATTCGGCCCCCAACAGGCACACAGGCCAATCGCCGCCGAACACCACCCGATCGGGCCCGAACACGCCGAGCGTGTGATTCACAATCTTGGCGAGTTGTTCGACCGTCCACTGATCGCGCTTGGCCGAGGCGATGATGCCGGACACTTTGCCAATGACATTTTTATGCCGCGACAGGGTTTCGATGTCCTGTTGCCATTGGCTCAGGTCGTCGGCCTGCACACGGGCGTTGCCGCAGTGGTCGAGCACAAATCGAGTGTCAGGGCACTGCTCGATGAGCTTCGCGGCGTCGAGCAACTCGGTCGATCGCATGCACAGATCAAAACTCCATCCGAGCTTGCCGAGCTGCCGAATCCCGGCGACGAAGGCCGGTTCTAAACAGTAGCCGCGAGGCGTGCTCGGCCCGTGCAAGACCTGCCGCAGGCCACGGATGTACGGGTTGTCGCGATGTCGCGCCAGGTACTCGCCGAATTGCGGCGAAGCAGGCCGGCCCGAGAAAACAGCCGCCTTGAGCACGCTGTCGCCGCGACGACACAACTCGCTAATAAACGCGATCTCGGCGTCCTGCTGATCGACGTCGACGTCGACCTCCATGTAGACCGCCTGAACGACGTTTTGTCCGCGGGTGTGCTGAGCGTAATCGTCGAGCAAGAAGTTCTTGCCGATAGTCCCCTTGAGCTCATCATTGATCCACGAGAGCCGGAACTTGCGCAAGTCCCAGAGATGCAGATGGGTATCAACGATCGGCAGCTTTTCAGCAGCGGCGGCGAGCAAGGGCGCCCCGGCCAGACAGGCCGTCGAGGCGGCCAGGAACGTTCGTCGATGCAGCGCGGTGTTCATCATGGTGGTACAGTATCGGCGTGTCACAAGTAGTCAACCCAGGTGGTGCTATGATAGTTCGCCACATGCAGCACACAACAATGAATAAATCCTGGCTGCGACAATTCTTTCCGCAGGGCAGGGGGCCGGTTGCGCCTGTCGCTCCGACGGCTCACGGCCCTACACAATCGACTCAACTCCCCGCTCGACATGCGATCTACGCCGGTCGATCCGTCCAGTGGAGATTATGTTGCCACCCAGCGTCGCCAGAGTTGCCGATAAATTGCCTCCAACTGGCGTGTGAAGCTCGCTCCGTCACCCAGCCGTGTACGCATTTTCTCGCGCACTCCGGCTCGAATCCCCTCCAGCGGCACCGGATCGAGGGCCAGTCGCCGACCGATCGCAATGAACTCATCGGGCGAGCGGGCAATGAACTGTTCCAAACCCAATTGCCTGAGCACGCTCGACGAGAGCCGCGCGGTCGGCCGATCGCCGTAGAGCGTGAGCGTCGGGCAACCCATCCACAGCGCCTCGCAGGTCATCGTGTGGCTGTTGAACGGAATCGTGTCGAGCACGACGTCGATCTCATCGTACAGCCTTAAATAATCCTGCGGGTGCTCGCTGGGGCAGCGCAGATCGATGCGATCGAGCGGGAAAGCGAACCTCTCCAAGTTGCCCTGCAACCACTCGAGCGCCTCGCCCCCCAGTTGATTGCGGAACATGAGCAACCGCGCGTTGGGTACCGCGGCGAGCATGCGCGACCAAAGGCGAAATACCTCGTCGTTGAACTTGATCGTCGGGTGATGCGAGCCAAACGTGATCGACCCGCGCCGTCGCATCGGCAGCGGGCTCAACGGCGGCAATTCGCTCGGCGGCATAAAACAGGCAAACGACCCCTGAATGCGAACCACCTCCTCAACCATCGGCGGCGGCTCTGCGAGCGGGTCGAGCACCGAGTCACTGATGCGGTATTGGATCGTGTCGAGCCCCGTGGTATTCGAGTACCCGAGATACGTGACCTGTACCGGAGCACTTCGCAGCGCGAACACATCGAGCCGATTGCGCCGCGTGTGTCCGGCCAGGTCGACGAGAATATCGATGCGGTCGGCACGGATCCGCTCGGCAAGTTGCCGCGCGTCGAGCCCCACGCTGCTGGCCCAGCCTTGCGACAGTCCCTGAAAGCGTCGGCAAACCTCGTCGATTCCCGGCACCTCGCCGTACAAGTAACTCGCAAACTGAGCGCGGTCCTGATGCGTCAAGATCGGCTCGAAGAACCGAGCCACCGCGTGCTTGCGAAAGTCGGGAGACACATAGCCGATCCGCAACGGTCGCGCGGCGTCGCGCGTGTTAGGCCAACTTGTATAGGGGGGTGGCGACTCGAGCCGCAGCAACTCGCCGTACAGACAGTGCTCTTTGAACAGTTGCTCGGGCGAGATCGTCGGATCGTAGTTGAGCACCATCAGCAAATTGCTGCGGCAGGCATGAAAATACGGCTCGCGAAACAACGCTTCGCGGTAACACTCGACCGCCGCGTGAACGTCGCCCAGCGCCTTGTAACACTCGCCGATATTGTTGTACGCCGCGGCGTAGCTCGGCCGTAGCCGCAAGGCCTCGTAAAAGCACGAGATCGCGTCGCGATAGCGGCCCATCCCCTCGTAGACCGTGCCGAGGTTGTTGAAGTAGCCGGGCTGATCTCCCCGCAAGGCTATGGCCTGCTGGATGTGTTCCACGGCCGCCTCGTTTTGACCGGCTCGCTCGGCGATCAATCCCAGCAATTGCCAAGCGTCGGCGCAGCTCGGGTTGAGCTGCAAGACCTGGCGATAGGCGCGTTCGGCGTCGGCAAATCGCCCGACCTGATGAGCCTGTCGACCGACGTCGAGCAGCGCTTCGAGTTGGTTGGCCGGCGGTCGTTGAGGCCGATGCTGAGAGCTCATCCGTGGTCCACCGAATCCGTTAGGCTAGGGCTGCTCCGCCTCGCGACGCAAAATGGGCTCGACAAGCGCGCGAATCTCGGTTTGTTCCGTCGTCGTGAGCGAGCGAAGCGGGGCGCGGGGAGGGCCAAACTCGTAACCCTTGAGTGATAACGCGAACTTGAGCAGCGTGATGTTGAACGAGTCGGCTTCTCGGGCGCGGTAGTCTTCGATCGGACGGATTATCCGCAGCAACTCCATGGCCGTGGCGTACTCACCCGCCGCCAGGGCGCGGTGCATGGCCAGCGTCAGTCGCGGGCAGAGGTTGCCAGCCCCGGTCGTGAAACCCGCCGCGCCGGCGAGCATGAAGAACGGAGCAAACCGCTCGGCCGTGCCACAGTACACGCCCAGCGACGGTGGCGCGGCGGCGATGAATCGGTTCACCGCGTCGATCTCGTTGACGGCGTATTTCACCCCCTGCACGAGCCCATCGCGGCCGAGTTCGAGCAGCATTTTATCGCTCGGCACCGGTCCCTTTTTATAGCACAGCAGCGGCAGCGACGTGACCCCGCGCAGGGCGCTGAGGTAATCGCGAAAACCGACATCGGCCAGATAGTTATGCACCGGCGGCATGACCAGCAGCGCGTCGGCCCCCAGTTGCGTTGCTGAGCGGGCGATCTGCAAGGACGGCTCCAGGGCAAAGCCCACGGGCGCGACGACCACCGCGTCGGCCGCGACGCTGCGCCGCACGACCCCCACGCACTCAAGCACCTCGTCGACGCTCAAGGAGTGAAACTCGCCGGTACCGGCGGCAGGTAAAAAGACCCGAATGCCTGTGGCTGAAAGCTCTTTGACCAGCGCCGCCAAGGTGTCGCCGAGCACACGTCGACCGTCGGGCGAAAATGGCGTCGGCGGCACTAACTGCACGGTCGCCAAGCGTTCGAGCAATGACATACGATTTCTCCTGGTCTCAAATAGCTACCGTAACACGTCGGCGGGCACGTCATGAGCAATGCACGCGACGCAATCGCCTTGCGCCACCAACGACGGCGCGCGATTGGCAATCAGCACTCCCG
This sequence comes from uncultured Planctomycetaceae bacterium, assembly GCA_964652155.1. Classification (GTDB taxonomy): domain Bacteria; phylum Planctomycetota; class Planctomycetia; order Pirellulales; family PNKZ01; genus CAZZBK01. The sequence goes on from CAZZBK010000007.1 coordinate 17,472, forward strand.
CCGACGGGGCCACAATCTCGACCGGCTCCCGGTCAGGCCGTTCGATAAAGTGAATCTGGCCGACCGCTTGACCCGCCGCGACTTCAGAGCCCAGCGGCGTCAGGTTTTCATAAATACCCGACTCGGGAGCAAAACGGTAGTCCTCGCGGCTCAAGGCCTGCACCCAACGAGCAGGTGCCTTGCGGGGCTGCTGCTCCCCCTGCAAGACCCCGAAATGGACAAGCACGTTGCGCAACCCGGACTGCGTCAGTTGATGGACGGCAACGGTCACGTTCTCGCTCCCGCCCATCTCGGTCGTGATGACCGTCTTCCCCTGCCGCTCAGCCTCGACCGGCAGGAGCCCCGAGCCGGCAATGTCGGCATAGAGGAAACAGAAATCGCTGTTCCAGGCCTCGGTCCCCGCGATCATCCGCCGCCGCTGCTCACGGTCGTCGACCAGGTGCATGTGGGCGCAGGGGACAAAATCGACGCTCCGGCCACCCGTGTGGATATCGACCACAATGTCAGCCAAGGGAAACAGCGTGGTGGTCAGGTAATGGGCCACCATCTCGGTGACCGTGCCATCGGCCTTGCCGGGAAATGAGCGGTTCAGATTCTTGCCATCGAGGGGTGAGAGTCGCGTGGCCGCCTTGACGGCCGGCAGATTCAAGGCCGGGAGCAGGATCATGCGACCGCGCACATCGGCCGCCTGCAACTGGCGCATCAGCCGCAGAATCGCGACCTGCCCGGGATATTCATCGCCATGATTACCGGCCATCACCAGGGCCGTGGGCCCGGGACCGTTGTTGAGCACAACGATCGGCAACAGCAGACTGGCCCAGCCACCCAGATTATACGAGTACGGCACGCACAAGTGCCCCGACTGTTTGCCGACCTTGTCGTAGTCGACCGTGCAGTGAATTTGTGTCTTGTCCATCGCAGTTCGCTCACCGAGAGAGGAAAGCGAACGAGTGTACTCGATTGTTTGTCGATAAGCGACTTTCGATGCGCCACGGACCTCGCTAGAATACGGGCCCCTTAACCACTTCACCGGAGCGAGCCGTCCCATGCGTCGCAGCAAAGCGTTGGCCAAAATTCGTGCAGGTAAGCCCGTCCGTATTTGCAACATGGGCAATTTCAGCCCGGCCTACATTCGCTGGGCGGCCCACTGTGGCTTCGACTGCATTTGGCTCGACATGGAGCACAAGGCCCTGTCGCTGCATCAGATTCAGGCGCTCATGGCCCATTTCCACCTGCACGACGTCGACTGCATGTTGCGCGCCCCGACACTCGAAAAGACCGGCCTGTATCGCTATTTCGAGGAAGGGGCCACCGGACTGATGATCCCGCTCGTCTCGACCGCCGAGAAGGCCAAGATGCTCGTTGATGCCGTGAAGTTTCCGCCCATCGGCGGCCGCGGGCTCGACGGCGCCGGGCTCGACGCCGACTACTTTGTGAAGGGCCCAACCCACACAGCCCAATGGATCGAAGACGCCAACCGCGAAACGTTTCTCGTCGTGCAAATTGAGACGATCGAAGCGGTCGAGAGCATCGAGGCCATCGCGGCGGTGCCGGGCGTCGATGGCGTGTTTGTCGGCCCGGGGGACCTTGGTTTGCGTCTGCGAGTCGCCGGGGCGAGCGCGCCGTTTACGCTCGATCAGGCTGTCGAGCGCGTCGCAGCCACCTGCAAAAAGCTTGGCAAGGCCTGGGGCATGCCCGCCGCCGGGGTCGACAATCTGAAAAAGCTCACCGCGATGGGGGCCCAATTGTGCAACCACGGCAGCGAGTTCTTCGCCATGAAGAACGAACTCGAAACCCGTGGCCGCGAGTGGAAAGAAATCCTCGGTGAGTAACCCGTCGGCACGTTGCACGTGCCCTACGGAAGGCGTTTGCCGCACACCACACGAGCGTGGCCGGCCAGATCCTTGAGCGACGGCAACACCTCGAAGCGACCGTCGGCCGTGAGGAGTTGTCGCACGCGCGGCTCGATCATCGGGCTGACCTCGATGAACAGAGCGCCGTCGGCACGCAACCGCTCGGCCGCTTGCGGAACGAGCCGCTCGATCACCTCGGTCCCTCGCGGCCCGGCGTCGAGTGCCCCGCGTGGCTCGAAGTCGCGCACGTCTCGCTTCAGTTGCTCCCATTCGCTCGTCGAGACATAAGGCGGATTGCTGACAATCACGTCCAGCTCGCGTACCGCAGGAAGGGCTGCGAGCAAGTCGCTCTCCATAAACTGTATCCGCTCGGCGACCCCATGATCGGCAGCATTGGCGCGGGCAATCTCCAAGGCCGCGGGGCTGATGTCGATCGCGGTCACATCGGCGTTGCTCACCGATCGGGCGGCCACAACGGCCAGGATGCCACTGCCGGTCCCGATGTCCGCGATGCGCCACCGCTCGGGTGATTGCGACGACTGCTTGATCCAATCGAGCAGGCCGATCGCGACGAACTCGGTCTCTGGGCGCGGGATGAGCACGGCGGGCGTGACGCGAAAGCTCAGCGAGTAAAACTCACGCTTGCCCACGAGGTACGCGACCGGCGTGCCCGCGGCACGCTGCTTGACCAGCTCGCGAAATTTCGTGCGGGTCGCTTCGTCGGCCAACTCGTCGAACGCCGTGTACAACGCGATCCGCGGACAGCCGCGTACCTGCGCGAGCAACACCTCGGCATCGAGTCGTGGCGAGTCGGCTCCGCGTTCTTTGAGAAAGTCGGCCGTCCACTGCAGCAACCGTCCGAGAGTCCACTCCTCGCTCATGGCTGCCTCGCGCTCAAGGGGCTCATTCGACCGTGCCCATCGCCGAACGCTGTTCGTTGCGGTCGAACTCGATCAGCTTGTCGACCAACGGGCCCAAGTCGCCACTGAGCACGGTGTCGAGTTTGTAAAGGGTCAGGTTGATGCGGTGGTCGGTAATGCGGTTCTCGGGAAAGTTGTACGTGCGAATGCGCTGCGAGCGATCGCCCGAACCGACCAGCGTGCGGCGCTGCTCGCTACGCTGGGCATGAGCTTGCGAGCGAAAATGCTCGTACAGCTTGGTCTTGAGCATGCGCAGCGCCTTGGCCATGTTCTTGTGCTGGCTACGCTCGTCCTGGCAGGCGGCCACGATGCCCGTGGCATGGTGCGTCAAACGGACCGCCGACTCGGTCTTGTTCACGTGCTGACCGCCGGGACCGCTGGCACAATACTTGTCGACGCGGTAATCGTCAGGTTTCAGATCGATTTCGACGTCTTCGGGCTCGGCCATCACGGCGACGGTTGCGGCCGAGGTATGAATGCGTCCCTTGGCCTCGGTTTCAGGCACGCGCTGCACGCGATGCCCGCCGCTCTCGTATTGCAGAATCCGGTAACAGGCTTCCCCTTCGACACCGAGCACCACTTCCTTGAAGCCCCCCAACTCGGTCGGGCTCATGTCGAGCACTTCGACCTTCCATCCCACCGATTCGCCGTAATGGCGATACATCTCATAGAGATCGCGGGCAAAGAGGGCGGCTTCCTCGCCTCCGGTGCCGGCGCGAATTTCCATCACGCAGCGTGAGCGATTGGCGTCTTCGCCACCGACCGACATGTCGAGCAGTTCGTCCCAGAGGGCTTCGCGCTCCTGCTTGAGCACGGGCAACTCGGCCTCGGCCAACTCACGCAGCTCCATGTCGGAGCCCGCGATCATGACGTTCGTCTCGGCGATGAGTTGGTTCAGTTCTTTGAACCGGCGGTATTTGGTGGCCACCTTGGCCAAGGTGCCCCGTTCGCGCGCCACAGCCGCGATCATCGGCCCGTTGGTCTGCACGGCCGGATCGGCCATTTGCCGGTCCAGCTCCTCGAAACGGGCCAACTGCTTTTCGAGCACATCTTTCATGACCGGTGTACGCCCTACCTGAAGCTGAAAAACTCGTCACCCCGCGCACCGTCCACCCCCGAGGCGATGGAATCGCCCCGCGAAGGACCGCGCGTGAACGAGCCTAGCTAGGTCGCGTCGGCAGGCTCGGCCGACTTGGCCGGCTTCTTCTTGGTGAGGCTCGCATAGCCCCCCGCAAACTTGTTCTTGAACTTCTCGATGCGGCCGGCAGTGTCGATAAACTTGAGCTTGCCGGTGAAGAACGGATGGCAGGCGCTGCAAATATCGACCTTGATCTCGTTCTGCGTGCTTCGGGTGGTAAACGTATTGCCGCAACCACACTTGACGTCCGTGGTTACGTACTTGGGGTGAATTTCCTTTTGCATGATCTCATCCTCATTCAGCAAACGCGCCGCCCCAGAGCGGCAAGACGACCAAGGTGGAAACCACCTAGTCTATCGGCACAATCCCGAATGGACAAGTCATGCTTCTTGCGTCCTTGCCCTGAATCGTTTCTCTCGATCCAAGCCGCTTGGCGTAAGTCCCCGGTTAAGTGGGCCCTGTCATACGCTACGTTATCCGGGGGCTCACGCCAAGCGGCTCGGATAGCAGGTGATGCCGAGTCATCATGGCATCGCATTATCATGCCATATATGCACTTACGTCACGCACACTCACTCACCATCACCCCCGCTTCACAAATCGCCCCGGGCGTTGAAAATAGTCGTTCCTCAACATCCACTAGGCGGCCCATGAACACGTTATTGCCTCGTACTTACGATGAATTGGCCGAGGGGCTGCTCAGCGGCGCTCATATCGGCGCGCAGCTCTACGTGTCGCGGTGCGGCGAGCCGATCGAAAATTTGGCCGTCGGCGAAGCTCGTCCCGGGGTCGAGATGACCGGCGACTCGCTGATGCTCTGGCTGAGCGCAGGCAAGCCGCTCACGGCCGCGGCGATCATGCAGCAGGTCGAACAAGGCCGGTGCCGGCTCGACGACCCGGTCTGCGCGCACCTCAGCGCGTTCGGCACGCATGGCAAAGAAGCGATCACGATCCGGCACCTGCTCACGCACACCGGCGGCTTCCGCTGGGTCGACGTCGCCTGGCCCGACGCAGCTTGGGACGAGATCATCGACCGCATCTGCCGCTCGAAACTCGAGCCGGATTGGATGCCCGGCCGCACGGCCGGTTATCACCCCTACACAAGTTGGTACATCCTGGGCGAATTGGTGCAGCGGCTGAGCGGCCGACCGTTTCGAGACTATATTCGCGGCGAGATTTGCGAGCCGCTCGGGATGCTCGACACGCACATTGGCATGTCGCGCGAGCAGGTCAAGGCGTACGGCAATCGCATCGGTCGAATGCAAAACACCGAACGCTCGGGTCAGCCGCCGCATCCGTGGAGCAGCGACGAGGGGCTCTTGCACGGCGCGCCGGGGGGCGGCGCGTACGGTCCCATCCGCGAGCTAGGATTCTTCTACGAGATGCTGCTGGGCGAAGGGCAACTCCGCGGCGCTCGGGTGCTGCAAGCCGACACGGTCGCGCAGATGATCCATCGCGAGCGGCACGACCTGATCGACCTGACGTTTAAGACCACGATCGATTGGGGACTGGGGCTGATCCTCGACTCGAAGCATTACGGCCGCCGCGACGTACCATACGACTACGGTCCCTACGCCTCGCCGCAGACCTTCGGACACAGCGGCAGCCAATCCTCGGTCGCCTTTGCCGATCCGCGACACGCGCTCGTCGTGGCGCTCGTGTTCAACGGCATGCCCGGCGAGCTAAAACATCAAAAGCGGGTGCGCGCGGTGCTCGAAGCGCTGTACGTCGACCTGGGGTTGGCGGACGAGCCGGACGAGCCGGCGTGAGAGCGACGGCAAAGCCGTCGGCTTGGGGAAGAGATCGCGTGTTACGTGGCCGATGCGAGCTTGGCGACCTCGCGGCGGATGCGCCCCAGCACGCCGCTAAGCCCATGCATACGCTGCATCCCGAGTGCCTCGGCCAAGCCGATGCGGTGGATCAGATTCGTGGGGACGGCGAGCACTTCGTCGGGCGCGCCGCCATCGAGCGCCTCGATCAACAAGCTCACGAACCCCTTGACCGTCGGCGCCTCGGGAGCCACGTCGCCGATGATGCGCACCCGGCCGTCGACAAGTTCGATCCACAAATAGACCGGCGTCTGGCACTCATGCACGCGGTGCTCGCCGGCGTCTTTTTGGGCCTGATACGCGGGGGGCAACGGCGGCAGCCGATCGGAAAGCTCGAGCAACATTTCGAGCCGTTCGCGCGGCTCGGCGTCGGCGAACTCGTCGACCAGCGATTGCACTCGTAGAGCGACCGATTTTTCTGACACGCGCAAGACCTTCAGGCAGTTACGGCTCGTTTCCCTTTTTCACCGGCACGCCGACCAGGTTACCCCACTCGGTCCACGAGCCATCGTAGTTGCGGACCTTGGTAAAGCCGAGCAGATAGTTGAGCACGAACCAAGTATGGCTGCTCCGCTCGCCAATGCGGCAATAGGCAATAATGTCGTCGCCGCTCTTGAGCTTGTTCTCGCCCAAGTAAATCTGTTCAAGTTCTTCACGCGAGCGGAGCGTGCCGTCTTCGCGCACCGCGCGCGACCAGGGGACACTGATCGCGCCGGGGATATGACCGCCACGCAGCGCGCCTTCTTGCGGGTAGTCGGGCATGTGCAGCATTTCGCCGGTGTACTCGCCACTCGAACGGACATCGACCAGCGGCTTGTGGGCCTTGATATGGGCCAACACGTCGTCACGAAACGCACGCACGGCGGGGTCGGGTGCCTGGGCCTGATATTTTCCAGCGGGATATTTCACTTCGGCGGCGCGGGTCCACGCCCGGCCATCTTTCTCCCAACGATTGCGGCCACCGTCCATGATCCGCAGGTTCTGGTGCCCATACATGCGAAACACCCAAAACGCATAGCAGGCCCACCAGTTGTTCTTGTCGCCGTAGAACACGACCGTCGTGTCGTTGCTAATGCCTTTGCTCGCACAGAGCCGCTCGAAAGCCTGCGCGCCGATGTAGTCGCGGACGATTTGATCTTGTAGTTCGGTCTGCCAGTCGATTTTGACCGCTTCGGCAATATGCCCTTGCGCGTAAAGCAACAAATCTTCGTCGCTCTCGACGATCCGAACGTTGGGATCGCCGCGATGCTCGTCGACCCATTGCGTGCTGACCAGATACTCTGGATGTGCGTAGGCTTGAGCCATCCTCGTTGATCTCCCTGCGGTGGCGATGTGCGATACGGTGTAGCCGATCGATTATAGAAGTCGAGCCGGGCCTTGAACACCCGTCGAATCGCATCGCGGCGCCGCCGCAAGCGTTTACCGCAACTCGTTCGCCTAGCGCACCTTGAGCACGCGCAGCGAATCTCCCGAATCGGCCGAGAGGGGCGTCACGACGATACTCGGGCCGCGCCGCACGTCGAATTGCCGTGGTCCGCTCTCGGCGTCGAATGAGCCATGCTGCTCGATATACGAGCCAAGTCGCCCGAGCTTCTCGTCGGCCGATGGCTCGTCGGCGCGCCCCAGCGGCGGCGGACACCCCCAGCGGACCCGGGATCCCTGGGCGGTCTGCAACTCGTATTCGCTCGACACCCCCTGCGGCAGTCGCCCCTCGGCGGCGACCGGTACGATCCGGGCCAGCTTGAAGCGCGACCAGTCGTCGACCAGCACCGCCGCGATCCGCGCCGCCTCTTGCACCTGCGGGTCGTGCCACTTGGTCCCCACCGGACTCTCGGTGGTCGTCAACGTGCCCGCGAGGCGCGGATACTGCCGCACCTCGGCCCCGGCAAAGTCAGCGGTGGGGAGCAACACCCCTTCGACGTCGACTGCGTACAGGCCGCCAGGGACCTCAACCATGCAGACCGGCCGGCGATACTGCACGTCAACTTCCAGCCCCGACGGATGGCGCTTCGTCACCCGCTCGACCCGAGCAATCCACGGATGCAGCGCGAACGCCTTGTAAACCCGTTGGGCCAATTCGTCGTCGAGCAACATCAGTTGCGACTCGATGCTCGCGCCGCGCAGCACTTCGTCCCGAATGTCTTTACGAATCCAGTCGGGTTGGGCCGGTCGCACCACGATCTGCCGCGGATCGAGTTGAAACTCGCGGCCTTCGACGACATGCGGTCGCACGAAGCGCCACAGTCCGTAAAACAGACCGACGGCGACGGTCAGCAGCAAGCCCGCGAGCACGACATAACGGGCCGCAATACCGGCCATGCGGAGCAGCGACTCGCGCAGTCCGCCGTTCGGCGTGCCATCGGTCGATCGTTTTGCTGAGCCCATGCCAACTCGTCGTGCTTGCTCGTCGTTGCGGTGTGCCTCGATCTATCAGAGCATCGGCACTTTGGTCGCGCGAAACGCACCCCTGGGCGACGCAACGGCCACAACCCGCACGGCCGCTACGATCGGCAAGGTTTGGCGAAGGGGGAAGTGTTTGGTATTGACCCAAGCCGGCGGCTTTGCCGCCGGTCCAACCGCCGTGACGTGGCGCATCGATCGAGCCCGTATCCGTCACCATGTGACTCGCGCTGACTTCGTCATTCCACCAAAGAGCGGGAACCGTCAGGTTCCCGATAGCGTTGCACGGGTACCCGCCACCCATCCGATTCTCTCCCAGAGGACGGCAAGCCTGTCGTCGCAAAGGCCAGCGATAGAACGATTCCAGCTTATCGGGAGACTGACGTCTCCCGCTCTTTGAAAACACGCTTATCGTTTGAAGACGATCAAAGCAACGGGAGTCGATTCGTTATCTCTTACGTATCGAACTATATCCGACATACCAGGGATTAATTGCGCCGAAAATCAACTCCACAACAGGGGCATACATAACCGCACGAAGGACAACCGTCTTTGCTTGTAAGCGGATGTTCGTTACAAGTGGTTGGATAATGTGTCCTGACCTCAAAGCTGACGAACACGATCTTATTTACAACGGCTCCTGTTCCTAAACCTGCCATATTTCCAACCGCGACTGTTTCTCCACGACAACGGACGACATTCTCCCCCTCACCATCCGCAATTGCTGCAACAACTTTTTGATTGTCGCAACAAATTGCCAACGAGAACGGAACTGTTGGACGAACACCGATGATCCTTCCACTTGAAGCAATTTCGTTATCCGTCCCACCGACATGCTCAAACACCCGCAAGTCGGCATAACTATCGTAAACAACTGCTTCAGCCCAGACATATTCACGGTTTTCGTTACATGATGCGATTACCCTTGGACAATCTCCGACTGCTTGCACGATTGGCTGGCAAATCACTAAGTGCTTACCAAGGGGTAATGTGGTTTTGTGGATTATCCTGGAATTGCTTTCAGCGCATTGGAACATACTTAACCCCATATGACTGAACAATGGTGACGAAATAGCAGCGACTTACTTCCAAACTTCGAGCTGCAATTCGAGCTCGATGCCGAGCCGATCGGCGACGCGACTTCGAACGAGTTCGATGAGCCGCAGGACATCCGACGCCGTGGCGTCTTTGTCGGTGATGATGAAATTGGCGTGGCGATCGCTGACCTCGGCGCCGCCGACGCGCGTCCCCTTGAGGCCAAGCTGATCGATGAGCGTGCCGGCACTCATGCCACGCGGATTTTTGAAGACGCTGCCGGTCGGTAGCCCGGCCATCGGCTGAGCCGCCTTGGTCACAATCCACTGCTTCTGCATTCGCTTGGTCAACTCGGCGGGGCTGTCTTGCTCGAGTTGCAGTTCGGCCTCGAGGATCGCCAGGTCGTCGAGACTGCTCTGGCGGTATGCAAAAACCATCTCCTTGTCGACCCGCTGAGAAATCTCTCCGCTGCGGTTCATAACGGTGGCCCGAATGACCCATTGGCCGATATCGCCCGAGCGGCTGCCGGCATTGCTGTGTAACGCGCCGCCGACGGTGCCGGGTATTCCGACGAGGGTTTCGAGCCCGCCGAGCCCTTCGCGGACCGAGGTATTGATGACATGTCCCAGTTGGGCTCCGCCGCCGGTGGTCACGCGCGTGCCGCGGACTTCGATCTTGGCAAAGCTGGGGTCGCTGAGGCGGATGACGACGCCACGGACGCCCGACTCGGTGACGAGCACATTCGAGCCGCCCCCGAGAAGTCGCACGGGCAGGCCGTTTTCATGGGCTCGGCGCAGCAGTTGGGCCAACTCGTCGACCGTGCGCGGCTCGGCGAAGAAGTCGGCCTTTCCGCCCACCCGCAGCCAGGTGTGCTGCGCCAGCGGTTCGTCGGCGCGAACAAAGCTCTCGAAACCTTTGATCCAACTCATGTCAGGCGTTTCCTCGAAGTCGCATTCTCGTCAGCAGGGCATTGTGCCGCGTGCCGCTTGACTCGTCCAGCCACGCGTGTCGAGCGAGAGAAAGCTGCCGTTCGCAAATTGTGAGCTATCTCCTATAAAGGCAGCTCAGACACCTCGACCTTCAAGCCGGTCCAAGCATGCTGAAAATGACCTATTTACTCCCCACGGGCGTGCTCGCCGCGCTGCTACTCGTCGCGACCGGTCTGACCTGGGGGGCCGAGGCAGTCGCCCTGCGGGCAGCGCTCGAGTCGATTTCCTCAGCCGAGATGCGCCAGCACATCGACACGCTGGCCAACGACACGTTCGAGGGACGCGAGGCGGGGACCCGTGGCGGGCACGCCGCCGCCAACTATCTGGTCCCCTACTTGCAGCAGGCCGGACTCAAGCCGGCCGGCGAGAATGGCTCCTACATGCAGGCCTTTGGGGCCAACTTCCGCAACATCCTCGGCGTGCTCGAAGGGAGCGACCCGACACGCAGGCACGAGGTGATTCTCATCGGCGCGCATTACGACCACGTTGGCTATGGCAACTCGTCGAACAGTTACGGCCCCTACGGACATATCCATAACGGGGCCGACGACAACGCCAGCGGCACGGCCGCGCTGCTCGAGTTGATCGGCGCGTTTAGCCGACTCGAGCAGGCACCCAAGCGAACCGTGCTCTTTGCCCTTTGGGACGGCGAAGAGAAAGGGCTGCTCGGCTCGAAACATTGGATCGAGCACCTCCGCGGCGGACAGCCCCGGCCGCTGCTGGCCTTCAACATCGACATGATCGGCCGACTGCGTGACAACACGCTCACGGTGCTGGGAGCCCGCACGAGTCCGGGCCTACGACGGCTCATTGCCGAGGCGAACGACGTGCAGCCGCTCGCGCTGCAGTACTCGTGGAAGCTCGAACGGGACAGCGATCACTGGTCGTTTCTGACCAACCAGACGAGCGTGCTCATGTTTCATACCGGGCTGCACAACGACTACCATCGTCCGAGCGACGACGCCGAGAAAGTCGACGCCGCGGGCATCGAGCGGGTGACGCGACTGGCGTTTCGCGTGCTGCACACACTTGCCGAGAGCGAGCAGCCGATCCCGTTTCGCGCCGTCGCGCTGCAAGAGACGGTCGCGCTGCAAAAGCAGCGCGAGCAACCGCTCGCGCCGCTACCGGGGCGGCTGGGTATCCAGTGGTCGCCGCAGAACGACAACGGGGCGATCATCGTCACCGGCGTGCGTGCCGACTCGGCCGCGGCACGCGGCGGCGTGCGGCGTGGCGATCGCATCGTGGCGGTTCAAGACGAGGCCATCACCGCCGACGATTTTGCGGCCCGGGTGCTCGCCGCCTCCAAGCAAATCTCGCTCTCGGTGCTCCGCGAGGGGGAACCGGCACCACAGACGCTCTCGATCGACCTCGACGGCTCGCCGGTCCGTTGGGGACTCACCTGGCAAGCCGACGAAGCCGAGCCCCGCGTGGCCACCGTCATGCGGGTCGTCAGCGGCTCGGTGGCCGAGCGCGCCGGAGTCCAGTTTCTCGACCGCATCATGCGCGTGAACGCTCAAGAGCTGGCGTCGACCGACGAACTCTCGGCGATCCTTGCCCAAACAACGGGCGAGGTCACGCTGCTCATCGAGCGCTCGGGACAACTCAAGACGCTCGTAATGAAACCCATCGGAGAAAATCGAGCAGCCGGGGCCCCCAAGCCATGAAGTCACTCGACGTCGCGCTGCTCACCGAGTCACGCTATGAACGCCCCGTCGCGCCCGACTGGTACGTGCAGAACATCCTCGACGACGATGCGCTGATCGTCAACGAGCTGCGGCGGCACGGCTTACGTGTCGAGCGGATCGATTGGGCCCGCGCCGACGTCGACTGGCGCACGATCGACACCGCCGTGTTCCGGACCACCTGGGACTATTTTCATCGGGGTGACGAATTCCGCTCGTGGCTCCAGCGCGTCGAAAGGGAGTGCCGACTGCTCAACGCGCGCGAATTGATCTGGTGGAATTTTGACAAACGGTATCTGCTCGATCTGGAGTCGCGCGGGGTCAACATTCCGCCGACGGTCGTCGCCCCGCAAGGGGGCACGCTGCCGCTAGCCCATTGGCTCGCGCACTGGGAGTGTAACGAGGTGGTCGTCAAGCCCACCGTGTCGGGTGCCGCTCGACACACGCATCGCGTGGGCCTACACAATCTGGTCGAAGTTCAACGTCAGGTCGTCGAGTTGCTACGCGCCGAAGCAATGATGGTCCAGCCGTTTCAACAATCGGTCGTCAACGATGGTGAGCTGTCGCTGATGGTGATCGGCGGCGCGTACACACACGCCGTGCGAAAAATAGCCAAGCCGGGCGACTTTCGCGTGCAGGATGATTTCGGCGGCACCGTGCATCCTCACACCGCCTCGACCGCCGAGATTGACTTTGCGCTCCGCGCCGTCGAGAGTTGCGCGCCACGACCCATCTACGCCCGGGTCGACATGATCCGCGACAATTCCGGTCAACTCGCCATCTCGGAGCTCGAGTTGATCGAGCCTGAGCTGTTCTTGCGATATGAGCCCGCCGCGGCCTTGCGACTGGCCGACGCCATTCGCGCGCAGCTTTAATCGCCTTATGGAAGACGCAGCTCCGGCAGCCAGAGTAGGATGGTGGAACGCATCGTGCTTCAAGCCCATTGGCTCCCCAGGCATCATGCTCAGTTGCCGAGCGTTTCATCGCGCTGCCGCCACGACGTTCGCCCCCTTGACGAGCGGCGCGGCCGCGTGTTCGCTCCGAGTGCATGAGCACGGCAAGCCGTATCCGCCGGGCAAGTAGGTCGATTTTCACACGCATATCGGCCGGACGACCAATCACACGCCGCCGACGACCGCTAGCACCCCCATGACCACCGTGGGCGTGCGACGAACGCCAGACAAAAGAGCCTGCCGAGGCGATTTGGTTGCCGGACCCACGGAGCGAGGATAAGATATTGGTATCTCGCCGGTTATGAACGCTCTTGACGGATCGGGGCGGGCGAGCGACCGTCATGCGCCGCCCCAAGAGCCCTCATCGGGCCGTAACATTTCGAGGGAACGATACGCTATGGCATGCATCGATTGGCGGCCTCAGACGCCCCGCAGGATGCTCGGGCCGCTGTTGCGGCGCGGCGTGGCCAGCGTCGCCACGGCTGGTTTGATGTTGCTCGCATTTTGGCCGGGGCCCGACCTGCGCGCGCAAAACAAAGCCAAAGACAAAGACGACGAGCAACTCAGCAGCACGCTCTTCATGAGCGCTGATCGCAAGACGTTGCAGTCGTTGCGCAGCGCGCAAGAGATGCTCAAGGAAAACCGCTTTGGCGAGGCGACGCGTCTGCTCGGCGCGATTCTTGAATCGTCGGAAGATTACTTCTACGCCCCCGATCGCAAAGCGGCCGACCCCAACGGCCAGCGGGTCTATCACAGCCTCAAGCACGAGGCGCAGCGGATCGTCGGCGAATTGCCCCCCGAGGGAATGGAAGCGTACGAACTGCAATTCGGCGCGGCGGCTCGCAAACGGCTCGACGAGAGTGTCGAGCAGGGGGATATCAACGTGCTGGCCGAGGTGTCGCGGCGGTTCTTTCACACCAAGGCGGGCTACGAAGCCACGCAACTCTTGGGCCTGTGCCTGATGCAGCGCGGCCAACCCCTCGCGGCGGCGTTTTGCTTTCAACGGCTGCTCGACTCTCCGTCGAGCCAAGCCGATCGACCGCTGATTTCACTCAAGCTGGCAGTGGCGCTTTACCGCGCCGGACAAACCACCAGCGCCATCGAACACGTGGCCAAGCTGAAAAAAGATCATGCCGCGCTCGAGTTCCTGCTCGGCGACGTGTCGCGCAAATTGCTCGACAACTCGGTGCAGCCCGCCGTCTGGTTGGCCGCCTTGGCGGGGGACGTCGAGCCGCAGGGGGTCAAGAGCGGCGAGGAACAATGGCTGCTCGCGCGCGGTACTCCCGACCGCAATGGCGTCGCCGCGGGCAGCACGCCGCTGCTCAACCACCGCTGGGCCGTCCCCACGGTTTACGATCCCGAGCCGCGCAAGCTCGAGCTCGACCGACTCGTCGATCAACGGCGTCAGGCGCTCGTCGATCAGGGGGAGGTCGTGTTGCCCTGCTCGTCCCCGTTGGCCGTCAACGATCAGGTCATCTTGCGCACGGCGTTGGGCCTGCTGGCGATCGATGCCCGCACCGGCAAACGGATCTGGTTCACCGAAGACAGCAAAGTCCAAGAGCAATTCGACAAATGGGGGCAAACCTCCGAAGCCTCGCAGGTCAGCACGTTGCCGAGTTGGCTGGAAAATCGCCTCTGGCACGACGGCATCTACGGCACGCTTAGCAGCGATGGCCAGCACGTGTTCGCCGTCGAGGACTTGAGCCTCGAAACCGCGGCCGATCCGCAACAAGTGGTCGTCTTTCAGGCCAATGGCCGGCAGCCCAATAGCAACGCCAAGAGCAAAAATCGTCTGGCCGCCTATGGCCTGGCGCGGCAAGGGGCGCTCGAGTGCGACTCGGCCGACATCAAGGAACTCGATGGGGCGTTCTTTCTTGGGCCGCCGTTGCCGCTTGACGGCCGGTACTACGCGCTGGCCGAGCAGAAGCAGGAGCTCCGCCTGCTGTGTCTCAAGATCGTCACGCATCGCACGTCGCAGCACCCACGCACCGGCGTGGCCCGCGAGCATAAACGCTTCGAGCTCGATTGGTCCCAGCAGTTGGTGATGCTCGAAACGCCGATCACGCAAGACCCGCTGCGACGGGTCGCCGGTGCGACGCCGTCGTATGCCGACGGCGTGCTTGTGTGTCCGACCACGGCCGGGGCGGTTGTGGCGGTCGACCTGACGACCCGCGCGTTGCTCTGGGGCTACCAGTATCCGCGTCCCGACCAGCAGCAGCCGCGGAACATGATCTTCCGCTTCAACAATGCCGCGGCGCAGGCCGCGAACGCCGACGAGCGCTGGCTCGATCCGACGGCGCTGATCGCCCAAGGGCACGTGCTCGTCACCCCGGCAGAGAGCAAAAAACTCTTCTGCATCAATCTGGCCGACGGCAAGCTGCAGTGGGAAGCGGAGCGCGACGAGGTCAAGACCGGCACGGCCAGCGATCACGGGCTGTTCATGGCCTGCGTGCATCGCAACGCGGCGGTGGTGGTCGGCGAGAGTCGGCTCCGCGCGTTCAAGCTCGGCGACGGCGCACCGGCCTGGAGCGAGTCGCTCAAGCTCCCCGACGGCGTCGCCCCCAGCGGCCGCGGCTTCTACAATGGCAAGCTGTACTATTTGCCCCTGAGCAACGGCGAGGTCGCGTCGATCGACCTCGATCAGGGTAAAATCGTGGCCCGCAGCCGCACCCGTGGCGAGGGATCGCTGGGCAACTTAGTCTGCTACCACGACAGCGTCATCTCGCAAAGCTCAACCGAGGTCGAGAGCTTCTACCAGCTCGACGTGCTCAAGCGTCAGGTCGACGAGCAGTTGGCCAAGGGGAACGACAAGCCCGACCCCGTTGCACTCGCCTTGCATGGCGAGCTGCTGCTCAACGCCGGGCAAGTCGACGAGGCGATCGCGCAATTGCGTCGCGCGCTCGCCGATCGCAGCGACCCCCGCGCTCGGCAACTGCTGTTCGAGGCCCTGCTGGAAACCTGGCGCAAAGACTTCAAGCTGGGCGAGCGACTGCTCCCCGAACTCGAAACGCTGATCGACCGACCGGCCCAGCGGCTCGTCGTGCTGCGACAGCAAGCCCAAGGGCTGCATGCGTCGGGGGACGTGCTGGGGGCGTTTCGGGCCTATCTGGAACTGCTCAACATCGACGGCCTCTCGGACGAGTCGGAGCGCATCGAGCGCGGCTGGGCTGTTCGCCGCGAGCGTTGGTTGCAAGCCCGCATCGTCGACCTGCGGCAGAAAGCCTCGGCCGACGACACCAAGCTGATCGAGGCCGAGCTGCGCAAGCGACTCGACACGGTCCGCGCATCGCAGGACTCGGCTGACCTGCGGGCGTTCATTGGGGTGTTCGGCCGCGACCCGCTCGCTGACGAGGCCCGCGAGTTGCTCTTGGCCCGTGGCGGGGCCGTGACGAGCCGGATCGAAGAGGAGCTGTTGCTGCGCGAGCTGGAGCAATCATCGGACGCCGCGCGGCAGCGTCGTGCCGTGGCTCAACTGGTGCGCATGCTCCGCGACGCGCAGCGCGTCGACGAGGCGCTCAGGTACGTCCGCCGCATGCAGGGCGACTGGGCCGACCTCGAATGTCTGGACGGCAAAACCGGCGCGCAATTGGTCCGCGAGTGGTTCGGCGACGAGGCGAAGCTGACCCAGCAGGCCAACCAGACCACTTGGCCCACGGGCAAGATTGTCAAGGAACCGTATCGCGGCACGAACTTGCAAGGCTTCCCCAATGCGCCGATCGAGCTGCGCGAGCGGCACGGTTCGTTCTTCGATGGCTACGCCATCGAGATGGTCTATCAGCAGCAGTCGCTCATCGGCCGCGATGGCTGGGGGCGCGAACGCTGGCGCGTGGCGCTGGCCGAAAACGGCAATCCGCGCGGTGCCTTTTTCTTTCAGCCCTCGCCCAACCACGCCAAGTCCGAGGGGCACCTGCTCGTGGTGGCCATGGGCTTCTCGCTGCTCGGCGTCGACACGCTCGGCACGCCCGGCAAGGAGGGCCCCAAGGTCCTCTGGCGGCACGACCTCATCGATGCCGCCGCCCGCGACTCGGGCAGCGTCAACTGGCGGCAGGTCAACATGCCCTGGGGCGCGCCGCGCATCTGGGCTTTTGACCAACAAGGACGGCCGCTCGGATCGACCGGACCCGTCACCGCGCAGTGCGTTATCTTCCAACGGCAACGCAATCTCGTCGCCGTCCATCCGCTGACCGGAAAAACACTTTGGGTCCGCTACGGTGTCCCGCAAGGGAGCGAGCTGTTCGGCGACGACGAGTACGTGTTCGTTGTCCCGCCGAAGGCCAGCACCAACAGTGGCGACACGGACGATCGGGCCTACGTATTCCGCGCCGCCGATGGCCAAGAACTTGAACGTCGCGCCGTCGCGCCCCTTGAGCAGCGGCTGTTCACCGACGGCCGGCAGGTCGTCACGTGGCACAACGACGGCGGCAAAGGCATGGTGCTCCGCCGCCGTGACCTGTGGACGCAACGCGATCTGTGGGAGCAGCGTTTCGATGTCAACTCGAAGCCCTGGCCCGTCGGGCAAAGCGGCGTCGCGGTCATGGAGCGGCGCGGGCGATTCACGTTCTGGAACGCCACGGACGGCACGGCGCAAATCGACGTCATGCTCAAGCCCGAGCAGAATTTGTCGGAACTGGTCGTCTACTCGTTCCCCGACCGCCTGGTGGCGATCGTCAATCGTCCGCCGCGTGGTGCCGACGGGTTCAACATGCACGCGCTGCCGCAAGGGGCGTCGGGGCTCAACGCCGTCAACGGCATGGCCTACGGTTTCGATCGCGCTACCGGCAAGCTTGTCTGGGAACTGGCCGTCGAGAAGCGGAGCATCGGCTACGCGCAGCGCGAAAACCTGCCGGTGCTCGCCTTCGCCTCGGGACAGCACCCGCAAAACGGCAACCAAGGGCAGATGAACCTGCTCGTGGTCGACAATCGCACCGGTCGCGTGCTGGCCGACGAACGAACCCCTGGGCAGATCCAAGCCTTCGAGTACACGGGGGACCCGGCCAAGCACGAGATCACGCTGCGCAATTCACGCGGCGGCATCAAGCTGACCTTTACCGACGAACCGGTCGACGACAAGCAGGAGCCGAAAAAATGAGCCGTGCTGTGTGTTCGCTCTTCTGCGCCGTGCTCGTGTGCAGCGTGCTCGTCTTGCCCGCCCAGGCCGACAACGGCCTGCGCGACCCCAAGGTGCAGCGGGCCGTGTCGCGCGGGCTCGACTGGCTGGCCAACTCGCAATCGCGCCAAGGAAGTTGGTCGGCCAACAACAATACCTACCCCGCCGCCATGACCGCCCTGGCCGGCATGGCGCTGCTGGCCGAAGGCTCGACCACGACCCAAGGCAAGTACTCTGAACAGGTCCGCCGGGCCGTCGAGTTCCTGATCTCGAGAAGCCGCTCCAACGGGTTAATCGGCGATCCGAACAAAGACGATCGTTACACCTACGGGCACGGCTACTCGATGATGTTCCTCTCGCAAGTGCTCGGCGAGGAAGACGACGCCGAACGCCGCGAGGAGTTGGTCGGCGTGTTGACCCGAGCCGTGAAATTCACGGGCGAGGCGCAGACTCCGGCCGGCGGTTGGGGGTACGTCAGCGCCAAGGACGGCCACAATTTCGACGAGGGCTCGACGACCATCACCCAAGTGCAAGGGCTCCGCGGCTGTCGCAACGCCGGTATTCCGGTCCCCAAGGAGATCATCGACAAGGCCATCAAGTACATCCAAAAATGCACCCTGCCCGACGGCGGCGTGCAATACTCTTCGCAGGGCGGGGGCGGCCGGCCCGCCATTACCGCCGCCGCAGTCGCCTGCCTGTTCAACGCTGGCGAGTACGACAGCGATTATGTCCCCAGACTGATCAAATACTGCGAGAAAAGCCTGGGGAACGTGGCCACCGAGAACAGCGGCCACTGGCACTATGCGCACTATTACTACGCGCAGGTCAATTATCGCGAAGGGGGAGACACCTGGCAGACTTATCGCGACAAGGTGTTCACCAAACTGGCCGGCGAGGCCGGGCCCGACGGTGCCTGGACCCAAGGATATATCGGTGCCGTCTATACCACGAGCGTCAACCTGACTATCCTACAACTCGAAAACGCCAATTTGCCCATTTATCAAAAATAGCCTCGATCGAGTCAATTGACCACATTGGCTCACGTGTCCCCCCGGCGTGCGCGACTCCGTCGCGATCGTCAGGGGCTAATGTGCCCCGCTATCCCCTCACCCCACACCTCTCCTCACCCATGCCAGACTCCGCTGCCATCAACAAACTCGCCGATGCGCGCCAGCGCATCTTGGACCAACTCTCGCAAGTGATCGTCGGCCAATCGCAGGTCATCGAGGAGTTGCTCATCTCGCTGTTCAGTCGCGGCCACTGCCTGCTCGAAGGGGTGCCGGGGCTGGCCAAGACGCTGATGATCTCGACGCTCGCGCGCACGCTCAGCTTGTCGTTCAGCCGCATCCAGTTCACCCCCGATCTGATGCCGGCCGACATCACGGGCACCGACGTGATCGAGGAGAACAAGTCGACCGGCATGCGCGAGTTTCGCTTCCTCGAAGGGCCCTTGTTCTCGAACGTCGTGCTGGCGGACGAAATCAATCGCACGCCCCCCAAGACCCAAGCCGCACTGCTCGAGGCGATGCAAGAACGCCAAGTGACGGCGGGCCGCGTGCGGCATCCACTCGACGACCCGTTCTTCGTGTTGGCGACGCAGAACCCCATCGAGCAGGAAGGGACCTACCCGTTGCCCGAGGCACAGCAAGACCGCTTCATGTTCAAGGTGTACGTTCAGTATCCGAAGTTTGACGAGGAGTTCGAAGTCGCCCGCCGCACGACCAGCACGCTCAATGATCGCATCGAGCCGGTCTTGTCGGCCGAGGAGATTTTGCAATTGCAGCGGCTGGTGCGCGAGGTGCCGGTGGCCGACTCGGTCGTGCGTTACGCGCTGGCACTGGTGCGTCAGACGCGCTCCGGCGAGCCGGGCGTGCCCAACTTTGTCGCTGAACAGGTGAACTGGGGCGCGGGCCCGCGTGCCGTGCAAAACCTGATCCTGGGTGGCAAGGCCCGCGCGCTGTTGCATGGCCGCACGCATGTCGCCACGGACGACATCCAAGCGCTGGCCAAGCCGGTGCTGCGGCATCGCTTGGTGGTCAACTTTGCGGCCGAGAGCGAAGGGGTCACCAGCGATCAGGTCATCGACCGCCTGGTGCAAGAAACCCCCACGCAAGAAGACGAACTGACGCGCGATGAGCGGTTCCGGAAGATTTTTGCCTCCTAACGAGCGCGTCGCGCCGAGTCGTTCCATGAGCGAAGCAAAACGGTTCCTGCAACCCGATGT
This sequence comes from uncultured Planctomycetaceae bacterium, assembly GCA_964652155.1. Lineage (GTDB taxonomy): Bacteria > Planctomycetota > Planctomycetia > Pirellulales > PNKZ01 > CAZZBK01. The sequence goes on from CAZZBK010000007.1 coordinate 37,602, forward strand.
CCTCCGCCGCATCGCCCGGCTCGATGTCCGCGCCCGGCACATCGTCGAGGGCTTTTTGTCGGGCGTGCATCGCAGCCCCTACTTCGGCCAGTCGGTCGAGTTCGTGCAGCATCGCGAGTACACCCGGGGGGACGATCTGCGCCGCATCGACTGGAAGGTTTGGGCCAAGCAGGACCGCTACTACGTCAAACAATTCGAAGAAGAGACGAACCTCCGCTGTGTGCTGCTGGTCGACACTTCGGCCAGCATGCACTACGGCTCTGGCGCGCTCAATAAGTACGAATACGCCTGCACGCTGGCCGCGTCGCTCACGTATCTGTTGCTCCGGCAGCAAGACGCCGTCGGCTGCGTCGCCTTCGACCAAGGAATCCGCGCGACCGTGCCGCTGCGCACGCATCGGGCCCATCTGAACACGGTGATCCAGGCCCTCAACAACAGCGCCCCGCGAGAAAAGACCGACGTGAGCCGCATCCTCCGCGAGGTGGCCGAGAGCTATCCGCGGCGTGGCATGGTCGTGCTCTGCTCCGATCTGCTCGTCGATCGCCCCTCGCTGTTCAAGGGGCTCAGTGTGCTGCGGCAACGCGGCCACGACGTGCTTGTGCTGCACGTGATGGACGACGACGAATTGGATTTCCCGTTCACCGGCGCGACGCGCTTCGAGGGGCTCGAACTGCCGCAGCACCTGACGTGCAACCCGCGCGCCTTGCGGCAGGGCTACATGGACGCGCTGGGCGCGTACCTGGACGAGGTCCGTCGCGGCTGCACGAAGCAGATGGTCGACTACGCGCTGGTCCGCACCAGCGAGTCGCTCGACGCCGCGCTCTCGGCCTTTTTGGCCTCGCGCCTCGGCCAATTGGGCAAACACTAACAAACAATATGAAAGGGATGAAGTATGAAGTATGAAGTATGAAGTATGAATTGCTTGATTTCATCCTTCATCCTTCATCCTTCATCCTTCATCCCTCACCCCTCACCCCTCACCCCTCATGTCCTCCTTGTTCATCAATGCCGGTTTGCTCGGTGGCTTGGCGCTGGTCGCCCTGCCCGTGCTCATCCATTTGATCAACATGCTGCGTCATCGACGCGTCCGCTGGGGGGCCATGGAGTTTCTGCTCGCCAGCCAGAAGAAGAACCGCACCTGGGTCCGCTTCAAGGAACTGCTGCTGCTCTTGCTGCGAATGCTCGCCGTCGCGGCCGTCGTGCTGATCTTGGCCCAGCCCATCGCCGACAGCGCGGCCTTCCTGAACCTGTTCAACCAGCAGACGCAGCACATCGTGCTGCTCGACGATAGCTTCTCGATGTCCGACCGCTGGAGCGGGTCGACCGCCTTCGAGCGGGCCAAGCAGGCGATCATTCGCATTGGCCAGCAGGCGGCACTCGACTCCGCGGCGCAAGACTTCACACTGCTGCCCTTCTCGGCCGCGCACTCCGAGCAGCCACAGCCCGCCCTGTTGCAGGAGCGTGTGGGTGCGGAGTTTGGCTCCGTGCTTGCCGAGCGATTGCCCAAGCTGCAAGTGACCGACCTGGCGACGCCCCCGCATAGCGTGCTCGACTGGGCTCCGCAACTCTTGGGCCCGAGCGAAGGCCGCCGCCGCGTGTTCTACCTGGTGAGCGATTTCCGTCATAAAGATTGGGATCGCCCCGGCGAGTTGCTCGACAAGCTCAAGCGGCTCGCCGACATGCCCGCCGAGATCAACTTCGTGCAGTGCGCCGATGCGCAGCGTCCCAACCTGGCCATCACGAGCATCGAGCCCGACGGGGGCATCCCCGCCGCCGGGGTCGAGATCGCGTTGCGTGTCTCGGTGGCCAACTACGGCAGCGACACGCTGCAAGAGCTGGCCGTGAATATCGAGGAGGACGGCGTCGGCCGACCGCCGATTCGGTTCGATCGCGTGGCAAGCGGCCGGGTCGAGACCCAAAAGTTCCAGGTCAACTTTAGCACGGCTGGCGAGCATGTCGTCAGCGTGCGGCTCGATCCCGACACGGTCTCGGCCGACAATCAGCGCCAGTTGGTGCTCAAGCTGCCGCTGAGCAACGCGGCGCTCGTGGTCGACGGCGGCGAGGAACCGCTGGATGCGTTCTTCCTGTCGTCGGTCTTCGCCCCCGGCGGAGCGGTCCGCACCGGGGTCGACGTGCAGGTCGAGCGTCCCTCGTGGCTCAACAACAATGCCCTCGGCAAGTTCTCGGCCGTTTACCTCTGTAATGTCGAACGGCTCGATCCGCCGGCGATCGAGTCGCTCGAAAAATACATTGCCGATGGCGGCGGCGTGGCGTTCTTCCTGGGCGACCGTTGCCGCACCGACTTCTATAACACCCGGCTATACCGTGACGGCGCGGGGTGCTTTCCGTTGCCGCTCGTGGCCGCCACGCCGCTGTTGGTCGATCGGCTCGACAAGTCGGCCGACATCGATGTCGTGTTAAGCGACCATCCCGTGTTTCGCGTTTTTTCAGGCGAACGGAACAGCTTCCTGAACCTCGTGAACATTGAACGCTTCATTGCCGCGCCAAAGACCTGGCAGCCGCAGCCCGACTCGACCACCCGGGTCATTGCCCGGTTGCGTAACGGCTCGCCGCTGGCGGTCGAGCGGCGGCTGGGCGAGGGGCTGGTGCTCGCCTTCACAACGACCGCGTCGCCGCTATGGAACAATTGGGCCCGCGGCAACCCCAGCTACCCGGTCACGCTGCTTGAATTGCAGTCGTATCTCATGCACGCCAAGAGCGCGACGGTCGATCGCCTCACCGGCTCGCCGATCGCGCAAAGCCTGCCGCTGGACAAGTACCAACGCCGCGCCCGATTTGTGCCGCCGCAGGGGAGTGCGACCGGGCCCGAGTCGAAAGACCTTCGCGAGTCCGCGGGCCAACTGCTCGCCGATTTCTCCGACACCTCGACGGCCGGCGTCTACGAGTTGCAGCTCACGGACACCACGGACCAGAGCGAGTCGCGTCGTTTTGCGCTGAACGTCGACCCGCGCGAAGGAGACTTGGCGCTGCTCGACGGCACGGAGTTGGCCTCGCGACTGCCGGGGCTAAAATTCACGTTCCGCCGCGCCGATCAATTCGCGCTCGTCACGGCCGACTCGTCACGCGCCAACCTCAGCGACTTGATTCTGTACGTGCTGATCGCGTTGCTGATCGGCGAGCAGGCCTTGGCCTACGCGGCCAGCTACCATCCCGCGGCCAAGAGCGGAGGCCGCGCATGACACCGTTCTTGCCCCTGCTGGCCCAGGCGACTCGGACCAGCTTCGAGTTCGGCCGCATCCGTTATGAAACCGATTGGGCGTTGCCGCTGCTCGCCTTCGCGGCGCTCGTCGTGTACGTGATCGTAATCTACCGCCGCGACGCGGTCGAGCTCGGTCGGCTCGCCAGCGTTTGGCTCGTCGGCCTGCGGCTGCTCGCCCTCGCCGGGCTGCTCGTCGTCTACTTGCAGCCACAGTGGCGCAACGAACGCGACGCCGTGCAGAACTCGCGCGTGCTCGTACTCGTCGACACCAGCTTGAGCATGGACGCCGACGACAACGACGCCTCGCCGACCGAGCCGCATCGCGCCGAGAAAGTCGCCGCCGTGCTCGCCGAGGGGCGCTGGCTCAACGAACTGCGGCAGACACACGACGTCGTCGTGTCGCGGTTCGATCAGGACCTCGAACGCCTCGCCACGCTCACCAAGCGCACCCCCTCCGACACGCCCCAGGCGATCGATACCGAGCCGTCGCTCGACTGGCACAAGCTCTTGCAGCCGCGCGGCAGCGAAACCAACTTGGGCGAGGCGATCAAGCGAGCGATCAACGACGAGCGCGGCGCGCCGTTGTCGTCGCTGATCGTGTTCACCGACGGGCAACACAACGCGGGGCTCGACCCCGCCGATGCAGTCCCCCTGGCACGCGACGCCAAGCTGCCGATCTATCCGGTCGGCATGGGCTCCGATCGCCGTCCGATCAACGCGCGCATCAGCGACTTGACCGCCCCGGCGCGGGCGTATCCTAGCGACAAGTTCTCCGTCACCGGGTTCATCCAGGCCCAGGGGCTCGCCGACAAAGACGTGACCGTCGAGCTGCTGCAACGCAGCGGCAGCGACGCCAACGGCGAGCCGCTCGCGCTCGTCGAGAAACGGCAGGTCACGCTGGCCGGCGATGGCGAGACAACCTCCGTCAAGTTCGAGTTGCCCAGCGGCTCCGTCGGGCGACGCACCCTGTCGCTGCGACTGACGCCTCCCCAGGGGGACCGTAACCCGCAAGACAACCAGCGCGACGCGGTCGTCGAGGTTGTCGATCGCAAGACCAAGGTGCTGCTCTTTGCGGGGGGCCCGAGCCGCGAGTACCAGTTCCTCCGCAATCAACTCCGCCGCGACAAGGACGTGACGGTCGATGTGCTGCTGCAAACGGGCACGAGCGGCATCTCGCAGGACGCGAACGAAATCCTCGAAGAGTTTCCATCTCAGCGCGAGGAATTGTACGAATACGACAGCCTGATCGCGTTCGACCCCGACTGGCGTGAGTTGTCGGCCGCGCAAGTTGACCTGCTCGAACAATGGGTCGGCGAACAGGCCGGTGGGCTGGTGGTGATCGCGGGGCCAATCTTCACCGCCAAGTGGATCGGGTCGCCGTCGCTGAGCAAGGTTCGCGACCTCTACCCGGTCGAGTTCTTGCGGCGATTCTCTGACACCGTCGACGAGACCTTCGCCGCCAAAGAGCCCTGGCCGCTTGAGTTCACCAGCGAGGGCGCGCAGTCGCCGTTCCTGTGGTTGGCCGACACCCAAACCTCGGGTCTAGCCGCCTGGGAACGGTTCAAAGGCGTGTACGGCTATTACGAGGTCCGCGGTGCCAAGCCCGCCGCGACCGTGTACGCCCGCTTCGGCAACCCACAGCTCAAGGTCGGCGACTCGGGACCTGTCTACTTGGCCGGTCAATTTTACGGCTCGGGCCGGGTCTTCTATCTCGGCAGCGGCGAGATGTGGCGGCTCCGCGCCGAGAGCGAGGGATACTTCGAAACGCTCTACACGAAACTGATCCGCCACGTCTCGCAGGGACGGTTGCTGCGCGGCTCGTCGCGCGGCGTGTTGCTCACCGAACGCGATCGTTATGTCCCTGGCAACACGGTCGACCTGCGGGCTCAACTCAACAACGCGCTACTCGAACCGCTCAAGGCCACGCACGTCACGGTCAACGTCTACCAGCCCGACGGCCGCGGCGAGGCCGTCCGTCTGCTGGCCGACGCGAGCCGGGCAGGGAACTTTCGCGGGCAGTTCACCGTCCGAAAAGAAGGCAGCTACCGCCTCGAAGTCTCTCTCCCCGACTCCGACACCGAAATCGTCTCGGCTCCGCCCATTCAGGTCACCGTGCCCGACCTGGAACGGGACCACACCGAACGCAACGACCCGCTGCTCAGCGCCCTGGCCAAGCAAACCCAGGGAGACACGTTCCAGTACTACGTCGGTCTCGACGCGATGCTCGGCACGAGCGCGGGGAGCGAGCCGCTCACGCTGCGACTGCGTGACGCGAGCCGGACCGAGACCGTGACCGCAAGACCCGAGACCCTGTGGGACAACGAGTGGATGCTGGCCCTGGTGTGCGGAGCACTGTGCCTCGAATGGCTCACCCGCCGACTGCTCAAATTGGCCTAACCGAATCGGACCCCTCAACTGAATTGAAAACCGAAAACCGAAAACGCTCCCCAACCCCTCTCCCACCGGGAGAGGGTGGCCGTAGGCCGGGTGAGGGTGCGTCGCAGCGAGATGAACGCCGAGCGTCATCGCACCGCGACCTCCCCTCATCCGCCCTGCGGGCACCTTCTCCCAAGGGGAGAAGGGTTCGACAACGACTGCCCTCTGTGACTCAATTCGTTCTAAAACCGAACTGAAAACCGAAAACCGAAAACGCTCCCCAACCCCTCTCCCACCGGGAGAGGGTGGCCGTAGGCCGGGTGAGGGTGCGTCGCAGCGAGATGAACGCCGAGCGTCATCGCACCGCGACCTCCCCTCATCCGCCCTGCGGGCACCTTCTCCCAAGGGGAGAAGGGTTCGACAACGACTGCCCTCTGTGACTCAATTCGTTCTAAAACCGAACTGAAAACCGAAAACCGAAAACGCTCCCCAACCCCTCCCATGTCAACCGCCACCCCCGAACCTCGCCTGTCGTCGCACGTGCCGGCCCTATTGGCCGCGCTGCGGACGCGCATTCGCCGCTACGTTGCCTGGCGCGGAGTGGCGTGGTTTGTCGCCACACTCGCCATCGGGTTCTGGCTCGCCGTCGCCTTCGATTGGTGGTTCGAGCCGAATCGCGCGGTGCGGGTGATGCTGCTCGGCGGGGTCGTACTCGTCGCGCTCGTCATGTTGTGGAAGATGCTGCTGGCGCGGCTGCTTGTCCCGCTCCGCGATCGAAGCATGGCGCTGCTCATCGAACGACATCACCGCGCGTTTCGCGAATCGTTGCTCACGAGCGTCGAGTTGCAAAACCACGCCGAGGCTTTGAGCAACCCGGGACGCGACATGCTGGCGTACACGTTCGAGGCCGCGGCCGAGGAGAGCGCGCAGGTCGACCTGCGCGCGCTGTTCGACGCTCGCCCTTTGCGCCGCGCCGTGCTCATGGCGCTGCTGCTCGTGGCCTCGATCGGGCTGTTCGCGGCGACCGCGCCACGAACGTTTCGGGTCGGCTGGGAGCGGCTGCTCATCGTGAGCGACGAGCCCTGGCCGCGCGACACGCATTTGTCGCTCGAAGGTTTCGAGAACGGCACGGCCGTCGTCGCGCGCGGGGCTGACCTGCGCGTGATCGCCAAGGCGGCGCTCGAAGGTGTCGTCCCGGCGACGGTCGAACTGCGCTACCGTACCGACGAAGGCTTTCGCGAACGCAAGAACATGGTCCGCGAGGGGAACGCCGATCCGGCCCGCGACTCGCACCAACTCTTTCAGCACACCTTTCAAGGCATTTTGTCGCCGATTCGTTTCGATGTCCGCGGCGGCGACGCGCGGCTCCGCGGCTTGACGATCCGCGTGGTCGAAAGCCCATCGATCACCACTCGGCTGTATCTCGAATATCCCCCCTACATGCTCAAAACACCGGGCGAACTCGACGTCACCGCGGCCGTCAACGTGCCACGCGGCACCCGAGTCACCGTCCGCGCCCAGGCCAACAAGCCACTCACCCGCGCCCGGGTCGACTACCAGACTACCGATGGCACGAACCGCACCGACGAGATTCCGCTGGGCTCCGCGAGCGCCGAGGACTTCGAGTATCGGATCGAGCGGCTCGACGCCGACCGCACGCTGCGGTTCACGCTCAGCGACACCGACGGCATCACCAAAGCCAACGCGGCTCAACTCTCGCTCGTCGCGCTCCCCGACACCGCTCCGCAAATCAACATCCGTCTCCTCGGCATCGGCAGTGCCATCACGCCGCAGGCACGCATCCCGCTCGGCGGCGAGCTGCGCGACGATTACGGCGTCGCCCGGGCTTGGATCGAACACCGGGTCGGCGAGGACGAACCGGTCGAAACGCCGTTCACGCGAAGTTTCAATCCGCCCCTCACCGAGACGAAAGTCGACGAGGCGCTCGACATCGCTCCACTGGGGCTCAAGCCGGGGCAAAAGCTCAGTTTGAGCACTCGGGCCGCCGACGCGCTGCAACTCCCTGATCAATCGATTCCCAACGTGGGCCAAGGGGAACGCTTCGCGCTCGATGTCGTGACGCCCGAGGCGCTCCGCGCGATCCTCGAAGGCCGCGAGCTGAACTTACGACAGCGGTTCGAGCAAACCATCGCCGAAGTGACCGAGACGCGCGCGCAGATCGCCTCGCTCGACGAGGTCATGCCCAGCGCGGACGAGGCCGAGTTGCCACCCGAGCGACGGCAGGAACGCGCTCGTTTGCGGGTTGAGCGTGGCGGGCAGAATTCGCAGAAGAACGCCGAAGAGACCGAAGGGGTTGCCCTTTCCTTCGAGGACATTCGTGCCGAATTGGTCAACAATCGGATCGACACTGAAGAGCTGAAAATCCGCTTGCAGGACCAGATCGCCGACCCGCTCCACCGCATTGCCCGTGAACGATTTCCGGCCCTGGCCGAGCGTTTCAAGCGTCTCGACGCCACGCTGACGGACCCCGTCGCCCGAGCCGAGAGCCGCAAGCTGGCGCTGGCTGAGTTGGATCAGCTGCTCGATGAGATGAATCGGGTCAAGGATAAGATGATCGAATTGGAGACCTTTAACGAGGTGCTGGAGTTGCTTCGGGACATCATCGCCCAGCAGCAACGGCTCAACGAAGAGACGAAAAAGTTGAATAAGGGCAACCTACTCAAGGATTTATAGGGTTACAATTGAATGGTCGTCCGGTGGCCGCGACAGCTCGCCGCGCGCCGTGCGACCCTGGGAGGAAACCAATGTTGCGACGACATGGGATCACGGCGCTCTGCACGCTCGCCCTGCTCGGATGCGTGCTGCTCTCAACACACGCGGCGGACACCAAGCCCGACGCGGCTCCCGCCGGCGCGAAAACTCCCGGGACCGCACCGGCTCAGCCGACCTCGAAAGACCAGTTGGCCAACGAACAGGCGCAACTCGCCGCGCGCTACAAGAACTTCGAGGACCTCATCCTGCGGATGGCCGAGTTGACCGCCTCGAGTGACCCGCGCCGAGCCGCGCTCTTGCGTCGGGCCGTGGCCGAGAGCAAGGACCAACTCATTCAGCAGCAGTTGCAGAAGATCAGCGACACGCTCCGCAAGGGACCGCTGGGCACGGCCGCCCAAAACCAAGGGGACGTCGAGAAGGATCTGGCCGCGATCCTGGAGCTGCTCATGTCAGAGCAGCGCGGCGATCGGCTCAAGGACGAGCGTGAAAAGCTCAAGGAGCAAATCCGCCGCATCAAGGAACTGATCAACCGCCAGACGCAGATCCAAGGCCAATCGCAAGCCGCAGGGGATCCCCTGCAACAGGCCCAACCGCAAGGCAAGCTGGCCGACGACACCGGCAAACTCGCGCAAGAAATGAAGCCGGCGGCGAACAAGGGGGCTCAGGGCACCAAGCCCGACGAGGGGAAAAAACCCGCCGACGGTCAATCGACCGACGAGAAACCCAAACCAGGTGAGCAAAAGCCCGGCGAGCCTAAAAACAGCGAAGCGAAACCCGAGGGGAAAGACAGCAAGACGCCGGGCGAAGGAAAGTCGGACGAGGCTAAAAAGCCCGACGGCCCAGCCAAGCCGGGCGACAAAGCGTCGCCGCCCGCGGATAGCCCGCCGCAAAAATCGCCCGGCAAGGATGGCGCTCAACCCAAGTCCGATGGCCAGCCAAGTCCGATGCCCGGCGAAGGGGAGGACTCCCCGCCAAGCGACTCGAGCGCGCCGAAGGACAAGCAGCAATCGAGTCAGCAGCGGGTAGCCAAGGCGCAACAGAAGATGCAGCAAGCGCAGAAAAAGCTCGAACAGGCCCAGCGCGACGGCGCCAAGCAGGATCAGGAAGACGCCGTGCGTGAACTCGAGTTGGCCAAGGCCGACCTCGAAGCGATTTTGCGGCAACTGCGTGAGGAAGAACAGGCCCGCACGCTGGCCCAGCTCGAAGCCCGCTTCCGTAAAATGCTGGAAATGCAACGCGAGGTGTACGAAGGGACGCTGCGGCTCGATCGGGTCCCCGCCAAAGATCGCACGACCAACGACGAACTCGAGTCGGGCCGCCTCAGCCGCAAGGAATCGCTCATTTTGGCCGAGGCGGATAAAGCGTTGGCCATCCTCCGCGAGGACGGCTCGGCATCCGCCTTTCCCGAGGCGGTCGAGCAACTCCGCAGCGACATCGAAGCGGTCGTTGGTTACCTGGCCCGCTTCAAGGTCGACACCATCACGCAGGGGGTCGAGGAAGACATCATCGCCGCGATCGAAGAGATGATCGCCGCATTGCAGAAAGCGCAAAAGCAGCAGCAGGACCAAAAGGGCAAGCCGCAACCAGGGCAGGGGGGGCCACAAGACCCGCCGCTGCTCGACCAGCTCGCGGAACTCAAGATGATTCGCGCCTTGCAAATGCGCGTGAACACGCGCACCCAAAAGTACAACAAGCTCGTCGACGGTGCCGAGGGGGCCGCCGACAAGCCCGATCTGGTCGAAGCCCTCCGCGGCCTCGCCGATCGTGAACGGAGAATTTTCGACCGCACGCGTGACATCGTTACCGGGAGAAACCAATGAACGCTCGACTCCAACGCACTTGGCTGTTCGCCGGCCTTGTCTGCCTCGCCGCGAGCATCGCTCCGGCGCAAACGCCCGAGTCGGCCGCGCTCGACAACGCGCCGACGCTCAAGGCGGCCGTTCCGGATGCCGTCTGGATCGGGCTTGCCGAGTGGCTCAAGTCGACCGGTGCCGACGCGGCCACGACCGAGCGCGTGCAAAAGCTGTGGAACGACAGCGCAGCGTTCTCGCTGCTTGATCGCGTGGCTCTTGTCGCCGCGCAGGTCGACCCGCGCGCAGGTCAACTCGTCGAACTCTGCTCGCGCTCGTTTTCCGACGGGGTGGTCGATCCGCAGAAATGGCTCCGCGAGGGCACGTTGCCGCCGCTGGTGCGCAACAACCTGCGGCTCCTTTACGCCCGCTGGCTCGCCCAACAGCAGCTCTACGACGAGGTGCTCGAACAGTTGAGCGAACTCGCCCCCGAGGAGGTCGTCGATCCGTCGTCGCTGCTATTCTACCGCAGCGTCGGCTATCATCGGCTGCTCAACCGCGACTTGGGCCTGCAAGCGATTCAGCAATTACTCGGCAACGTCGCCGAGGTGCCGCAGCGTTATCGCGCCGTGGCCTCGCTGATGCAGAGCGACCTGGAAAAGCTCGACGACAAGACACTCGATCACATCGCGCGGCGGATGGACGACATCCGGCGGCGACTCGACCAGGCCCGGGCGGGCCAAAAGGTGGTCGACATCGAGAACGGCGTCATCAAGTCGCTGGACAAATTGATCGACGAGATGGAAAAGCAGCAGCAACAACAGCAGGGGGGCGGAGGTGGCGGCGGCGGCTCGCGTGCCGCGACGCCGATGCAAGACAGCATGCCCGGCGGTGGCAAGGGAGAGGGCAAAACCGACCGCAAGCCCATCGGCAACACGGCCGGCTGGGGCGATCTGCCCCCCAAGCAACGCGAGGAAGCGTTGCAGCAGATCGGCAAGGACTTCCCGGCCCATTACCGCGAAGTGATCGAACAGTATTTTCGTCGACTGGCCAGCGAAGGAAGCAAGCAACCGTGACGATGCTCGGCGTATTATTTTTGTCCACCGCGTTGCTCGGCGACGTGGCGACCTGGCAGTTGAACACCCTCGACGGTCAGCGGCTGGAAGGCACGCTCGTCGATTGGAAGCCGGACCAGCTCACGCTCGCCACCCGCGAAGGTCGCCCCTCGGTCACGCTGCGCAGCGTGCTCGACATCCAGCGGATGGGCTCAGTCCCCTCGGCCGAAAAGCCGAGCGTTTGGGTCGCGCTCGTCGATGGCAGTACGCTGCTCGCCACGGCCTACACGGTCCGCAACGGCCAAGCATCGGTCACGCTCACCGGCGATGTCAAACTCACCGTTGCCACGCGGTTCATCGAACACGTTCGGCTCCGTGAGCACGGCGGCGCTTGGGCCCAACAGTGGAATGACATTCTCAAGGCTGAACGTAATGGCGACGTGATCGTCGTGCGCAAAGAAGACACGCTCGACTTTGTGAGCGGTGCCTCGGGAGACATCGACGACGAGACGGTGCAGTTCCAGATCGACGGCGAGAAGATCCCCGTCAAGCGTCCCAAGGTCGAGGGCGTGCTGTATTTTCGCGCCGCGCGACCCGAGTTGCCCACAAGCATTTGTCGCGCGCAGCTCGCTGGCGGCAGCGTCGTCGCCGTGGCGGCGGTCAGCGTGACCGACGGGGGACTGTCGTTGCGGACCCCCGCGGGAATCGAGTTCAACGGCCCCGCCGCACTCGTGAGCCGCTTTCAGTTCAATGTCACCTATCTGAGCGATTTGCCGAGCGAGAAAGAGACGGTGCATCCGTTCCTGACCTCGACGGACGACCGGACCCGATCGGCCTACGCACGCTTTTTCCAGCCGCAACGCAACCGGGCGCTCGATCGCGGACCGCTCAAGTTGGGCAACCGCACGTATGACAAGGGGCTCTCGCTGCCGGGTCAGAGCGAGATCGTGTTTCGACTCGGCGAAGAGTACGCCGCGCTGCAAGGGGTGGTCGGCATCGACGACTCGGCCCGGCCATTGGGGGACGTGCGATTGCTGATCCTCGGCGACGACCAACCGCTGCTCGACACGGTGCTGACGGGCCGCACACCGCCGACCGATGTGAACGTCAAGCTCAAGGGGGTGCGACGACTCAAGATCGTCGTCAACTGTCATGGCGACGAGGTGGGTGACCGAGTCAACTTTTGCGACATCAGGTTGGTGCAATGAGAAACCTACTAGCTCTGCTGGTGCTACTGTATTCTGCGTCGGCTTTTGCAGTCGACGAGGTCGACCCGCGCGTCGTGGCGGCCGAGTCGGCGCGCGTGGCAGCCATTCACAAGGTGAGCCGCGCGGCGGTCAGTATCTTCGCCGACGGCGGCACCAACGGCGGCTCAGGCGTGGTCATCTCGAGTGACGGTTACGCATTGACCAACTTTCACGTCGTGCAGCCCGCCGGTGACTGGATGAAGTGCGGCATGCCCGACGGCAAGCTCTACGACGCGGTGATCGTCGGGATCGATCCGGTCGGCGACGTGGCGCTCATCAAGCTGCTCGGCCGGCAAGACTTCCCGCACGCCACGCTGGCCGATAGCGACACGGTCCGCGTCGGCGATTGGGCCATTTGCGTCGGCAACCCGTTTCTGCTCGCCACCGATTTTCAGCCCACCATTACCTACGGGATCGTCTCGGGGGTGCATCGCTACCAGCCGCCGGCCGGCACGCTGCTCGAGTACGCCGACTGCATTCAGACCGACGCCTCGATCAACCCTGGCAACTCGGGCGGACCCCTGTTCAACACCCAGGGCGAGTTGATCGGCATCAACGGTCGCGGCTCGTTCGAGAAGCGCGGCCGGGTCAACGTGGGCGTCGGCTACGCGATCTCGATCAATCAAATCAAGTTCTTTCTAGGCGCTCTGCGGGCTGGGCGCATCGTCGATCACGCCACGCTCGGCGCAACGGTCAACACCGGCACCGACGGTCGGGTGTTGGTGGCCGACATCCTCGAAGACTCCGACGCCTACCGCCGCGGACTCCGTTACAGCGACGAGGTCGTTTCCTTTGGCGGACGAACGATCCGCACGGTGAACGCTTTCAAGAACGTGCTCGGCATCTTCCCTCGCGATTGGCAGGTACCGCTCACGTATCGCCGCGACGGCCGCACGCATGATGCGGTCGTGCGTCTGGCCGGAGTGCACAGCCCGGCCGAACTCCTCGAGAAGCTGCAAGGGCGCAAGCCGCGTGGCCCACAGCCGCCGCAGCCCAAGCCCGGCGAGGAAAAAAAGCCCCTTCCGGCCGACCACCCGCCGACCAAAGCCAAGCCGATGCCCGACGAGGTCAAGAAACTCTTCGAGAAGCGGCAAGGCTACGCCAACTATCACTTCAATAAGGTTGAACGCACACGGGTCTGGAACGCGCTCGTCTCGCATGGCGACTTCAAGAACGCGGCTGGCCCCTGGGTCCTCAAAGGGACCGTGCAGCCGGCCGGCGACGCGGAGTTCCGCATCGACAGCAAGAGTGTGCAGTGTGTGTTGCCGGGCGGACAACTCAAGCTGGACGTGACCGACTCCCTGACCGGAGCGGCCGAGCCCGCGGGCAGCGGCGGCCTGCTCGCGGCCTTGTATCTCTGGCGTCGCTTCTTGGTGCTGGGACCCGAGTTGTTTGGGGACGTGACTTACGCGGGCATCGCCCCGGTCGAGGGGAAGCTGGAACGGCTCGTCGACGTGCTGTCGGCCACCTACGGCGGGGTCGAGTGCCAGGCGTCGATCGACACGGCACGCGGCGAACTGCTTCGCTGGAGCATGCAGTTGCACGCTGATGACGATCCGTGCGAGCTGTTGTTCAGCGATTACGTCGAGCAGCAAGGCCGCTCGGTGCCGCGCAAACTCACGGTCCGCTACGGCGACGTGATCTACGGCGTCTATACCTTGGCCAACAGTGAATTAAACGGAGGGGCTCAACCATGATCGGCCAGTCGCTCATGCGCGGACTGCTCGGTGCGTGCTGCTTGTTGCTCGTCACGGGCTCGCTAAGCGCGGCGGGAGACCCCGCCTCGTTCGTCGACGTTGTCCGCTCGGTGCAGCCGAAGATCGTAAAGATTTACGGCGCGGGTGGCTTTCGCGGCCTCGAGGCGTATCAGAGCGGCCTGCTCATCTCGCCCAATGGGCACGTGTTGACCGTCTGGAGTTACGTGCTCGACACCGATTTTATTGGCGTGACACTCGACGACGGGCGCCGCTTCGACGGCAAGCTGGTGGCGGCCGACCCGCGGCTCGAGGTGGCGGTGCTCAAGATCGACGCGCAGGGCTTGCCCTGTTTCAAGCTCGACGAGGCGGTCGAGGCTGACGGCCTGACGCGCGTGCTGGCCTTTAGCAATCTGTATGGGGTGGCGACGGGCGACGAGCCCTCGAGCGTGCAGCACGGCGTGATCAGCGTGCGCAGCCCGCTCAACGCCCGGCGCGGCACGTATGAGTCCCCCTATCATGGCCCGGCGTACATTCTCGACGCCATGACGAATAACCCCGGCGCGGCGGGCGGAGCGCTGACCGATCGACAAGGCCGGCTGCTCGGCTTGCTCGGCAAGGAACTTCGCAACACGCAAAACAACACCTGGCTCAACTACGCGATTCCGGCCAGTGCACTGGCCAAAACGGTCGAGGAGATCGTCGCCGGGCGTTACGTCCGGCGACCGAGCCAAGAGGACGAGGGGCAACCCAAGCCCAAGCAGCCTTGGACCCTCGATTTGGTCGGCGTGCAGTTGGTCCCCGACGTGCTCCCACGCACGCCGCCGTACGTCGACTCGATTCGGGGCAACACGCCGGCCGCGCTCATGGGGCTGCGCAGCGACGACCTGCTCGTGTTCATCAACGACCGCTTGGTCCCCTCGTGTGCCAGTGTCCGCAACGAGTTGCAGTACATCGATCGCATCGACCCCGTGCGACTGACCGTGATGCGCGGCCAAGAACTGGTTGAAGTCGTGCTCAAGAGCCCCAGCGAAGCGAGTGGCAAATGACCCGAACGACATGCTGGTTGTGGCTGATCGCAGGTTGCTGGGCTTGGCTGGGCGCGCCCAGTGCCAGTCTCGCGGCCGACGATTTAACCGCGCTCGAAGAGCAAGCCCTGCGCGCGGCGGTGGCTCGTGTCGCGCCGAGTGTCGTGAGCATCGAGACCTTCGGCGGCTTGGAAAAGGTCGACAAGGTGCTCGTCGGCACCGGTCCCACGACCGGGCTGGTCATCTCGCCCGACGGCTATATTATCTCGAGCGCTTTCAATTTCGCGCAGAAACCATCGACGATTCTGATCGGCATGTCCGACGGGAGCCGCAGCCCGGCGCGGCTCGTGGCGACCGATCGGCAACGGATGCTCACGCTGCTCAAGGTTAACGTTGACGAGCCGCTC
Source organism: uncultured Planctomycetaceae bacterium (assembly GCA_964652155.1). Taxonomy (GTDB): domain Bacteria; phylum Planctomycetota; class Planctomycetia; order Pirellulales; family PNKZ01; genus CAZZBK01. Next base: position 53,152 of record CAZZBK010000007.1, read on the forward strand.
GTGGCTTGCGAGCCGGCGAACGATGCGGCCGTCCGGGTCGGCGACTGGGCGATCGCCTTGGGCCGCACGTTCGACTCGACCCAGGTCAACTCGTCGGTCGGCATCGTGAGCGCCGTGGGACGGGTCTGGGGCAAGGCCTTGCAGACCGACGCCAAGGTCTCGCCGGCCAACTACGGTGGCCCGCTGGTAAACATTCGTGGCCAGGTGTTGGGCGTGCTCGTGCCCCTCTCGCCACAAGGGAACAGCGATGTGTCGGGGGTCGAGTGGTACGACTCGGGCATCGGGTTTGCCATCCCCTTGTCGCACGTGCAGCGTGTGTTGCCACGGCTGCAACAAGGGGCAGACCTGCTCCCCGGCCTGCTGGGGGTCAATATCAAGCAAGCTGATCTGTTCGCCGACCCAGTCGAGCTGTTGTATGTGCGCCCCAACTCGCCCGCTTACAAGGCGGGGATCAAAAAAGGGGATCGCGTCGTGCAATTCGACAAGGTCACGATCGAGCAACGGGCACAACTGACCCGCGAACTCGCACAGCGCTACGCTGGCGAGTCGGTCAAGCTCGCCGTGCTGCGCGGCACCGAGCGGCTCGAATTCTCCCTCGAACTGGCCGACAAGCTCGAACCGTATGAGCGCCCGCTGTTGGGCATCCTGCCGCGGCGTGACGCCTCGACCGATGGCGTCGTGGTGCGCGAGGTCCTGTCCGGCACGAGCGCCGAGAAGCTCGGACTCAAGAGCGGCGATCGGATCACCCAAGTTGGAACTGATAAAGTCGACCAGCGCGAGACCCTCACCCGGCACATCGCCGCGCTGCAACTCAAGCAGCCAACCACGCTCGAAGTGCAGCGCGGGAGCGAGACCCTACGGTTGAACTGGACACCGACGGCGGAAAGGTTCTCCATTCCCGACACGCTGCCGCCAGCCCGCGACACGCTCGCGGCCGCCGTCAAGCAGCGTCCGCTCGTTGGTCGCTTTCAGCTCAAGCTGGCCGACGTCGAGACCGACTGCACCGTGTACGTGCCGGAGCTTTATGACGCGCGGGTCTCCTACGGCTTGGTGCTGTACCTGCACGGCAACGAGGCCTTCGACGCCGACAAGCTCGTCGAGCGGTGGAAGGCCTCGTGCGATCGGGACGACCTGATTTTGCTCGCCCCGCGCAGCGCGAAGGCGGCCCAATGGCAGGCCAGCGACGTGGACGCGATCGTGCGGGCGGTGGTCGAGATTCGCAAGGACTACACGATCGACGCGCAGCGCGTGGTTGCGGTGGGCTCGCAGAGCGGCGGCGGCCTGGCCTTTCGGCTGGCCTACACGCAGCGTGAGCATATTCGCGGCGTGGCGGTGTGCAACTCGCCGATCCTGGGCCCGCCGCCCGACAACGACCCCGAGCAGCGTTTGTCACTGCTGATCGCCACGGCGAAGCAACCTGACGCGACGGCGGCGCTCGACGTGCTGCGCAAGGCCAAGTATCCGGTCGTCACGCTCGACCAGGGGGACAAGCCGCGGTTCTTTAGCAACGACGAGCTGACTGCCGTGCTGCGGTGGCTCGACGCGCTGGATCGGATTTAAGGTCCGTCTACGATGTGGCAACGCGTGGTGCTCGGTGTGCTGGGATTGGTCTTTGTCGTCACCGGCAGCATCATGATGCTGCAAGACGGGGACTCGAACGCGCAATTTGCGACGGCCGGGGCCAGTTGCCTACGAATCGGCGCACTGTTATTGGTCATCTGGCTGGCGCTGCCCGACATCGTGCGGCCACGCAATTGGTGGGGGCTCGGCGCGGTGCTGCTGATTGTGGTGGTGATCGTCCGCGCGCCGGTGGTGCTCCCGTATCTGATCGGGGCATTGGTGCTGCTGCGCGTTTTGCGGCCGTTTATGAACGCCTCGCCGCAGCGCTCTGGCGGTCGGCGGTCGTGAATGCACTCCGATGCAGTTCTTCTCATCTGAGCCGGCTCTTCTCTTTTGAGCCAGGGGCATAAGCCCCCGGATAAGCGTGCCCTGTCACCCGCAATGTCATGCGGGGGCTCACGCCCAGCGGCTCGGATGGCGATGGATTTACGCTCGTCGATCTTGCAAAAATGGGCACTCTGAGCGGCGTTTTAGCGTGCGAAACCCTCCTTGACCACCGGGGACGATATTTCTATTCTCTACGCATGAAACGCATTATCGTACTCGACCCGTTGGCCCCCGAGGGCCTGGACCTTATCAAGCAAACCCCGGGCATTGAGTACGAAATACGTACCGGCCTGAGCGGAGACGCGTTGCGTTCGTCGCTCGCCGAGTTTGACGGTGCGATTGTCCGCTCGGGGGTTAAAATCACGGCCGAGGCACTCGCGGGCAACAAGCGTCTCAAGGCCATCGTCCGGGCCGGCGTGGGAACCGACAACATCGACAAGAATGCCGCGACCCGACTGGGGATCGTGGTCATGAACACGCCCTCGGGCAACACGATCAGCACCGCCGAGCACACGATCGCACTGATGATGGCCCTCTCGCGGAACATTGCGCCCGCGTACCAAAGCCTGATCGAAGGGCGTTGGGACCGCAGCAAGTACATGGGCACGCAACTGGGAGGCAAGACGCTCGGCATCATCGGCCTGGGGCGGATTGGCCTGAGCGTCGCGTCACGCTGCAAGGCGATGGAAATGCGCATCATCGGCTTCGACCCCTACATGTCCAAAGAGCGGGCCGCCGAGTTGGGCATCGAACTCGTGACCTCGGTCGCCGACATGCTGCCGCATGTTGACTACATGACCGTACACGTCCCCGCCACGCCCGACACGGTCAACATGATCTCGACCAAAGAGCTGGCGCTGATTAAGAAGGGGGCGCGGCTCATCAACTGCGCCCGAGGGGGCATCTACAACGAAGCCGCGTTGCTCGAAGGGCTTGAGTCTGGCCAGATCGCCGGCGTGGCGCTCGATGTGTTTGCGACTGAGCCATGCAAAACGAGCCCGCTCTTCGGCAAGCCGGGGGTCGTCTGCACGCCGCATCTGGGCGCGAGCACCGAAGAGGCCCAAACGCAGGTGGCCATCGAAGGCTGCCAATTGCTCGTCGACTTTTTCACCACCGGCGCGATTCGCCACGCGGTGAACATGACGACCCTCGATCCCACCAAGCTGGCCGCGCTCCGCGACTACTTGGACCTCGGATATCGGCTCGGGCTGTTGCTCGCGCAGCTCGATCGCCAGCCGGCCCGCGCCTGCCGCGTGCATTATCGGGGCGAGGTGTCGAGCAAGGACACGAAGCTCATCACCTCGGCCGTCGCGGCCGGGCTGCTCGAACACGCCTTGGAAGAGTCGGTCAACATCGTCAACGCCGAGGCACTGTTGCGTGATCGCGGCATCGAACTCACGGCCGAAAGCCGCGCCGACATGGGGGCGTTCAGCTCGGTGATCACGGTCGAGTTGGCGACCGAAAAGAAGACGTATCGCGTGGCAGGGACGATCTTCGGCCAGAACATGCCGCGGCTCGTGCAGTGGAACGAGTATCGGCTCGACGCCTTCCTCGACGGCATCATGGTGATTTTCACGCATCGTGACGTGCCTGGCATTATCGGCCGGGTCGGCACCATCTTTGGCAATCATCAGGTGAACATCGCGCAGATGTCGGTCGGCCGGGCGAGCAACGCCGAGGCGGGGGGCGGAGCGGTCGGGGTGCTCAATGTCGACGCTACGCCGCCAGAAAAGGCGCTCGAAGAGATGACCGCGCATGCCGATCTCGACTCGGCGAGCGTCATCTGGCTCCCCCGGGCGGGCGAGTATCCGAGTTGGCTCTCGTCAGCTTCGCCAGCTTAGAGTCACGAGTTTGCGCTCGTCACCACGGACGTTTTCAGCTCCGTGCGGGCTTAAGTGGTCATGCCGATTAGCGCGCCGCTACGACCTCTACATCCGGCGCGACGCACAAGAGGCTGGCTGAAATGCAAAAACTTTGCGTCCCTTCGACTCATCGATCCTCGAAGATCGATCCGAAATAAATGAATGCCGGTGGCAAAGTGGCCCGGCCTCGAGACACGGCTTGGAAGCCGCCTTCCGTTCGACCCCTCGTGTAGTTCCCCTCTCTTTTATGGTCGACTCTCAATTGGTAGACCGCGCGCAGAACGCGCTGCGTCGCAATCCTCACTTGGCCAAGCGCAACCTGAACCTATCGACCGACCAAGGTCGCGTGGTGCTCAGCGGCAAGGTCAACTCGTTCTTTCAAAAGCAGATGGCGCAAGAAGCCCTCCGCGGCGAAGGACTGCACGACATCGACAACCAGTTGGAAGTCCACTGGTCGACCGCGCAGCTTGCCGAAGGCAACAGCGGGTTGCTCTAAGCCACACGCTCGACAGGCGTGTTGATCGACCGTTGTAGGCTGTGCTTTAGCGCGGCTTGTCGCTTCGTTTGCCATGAATCGCACTAACTCGATTGGCAAAGTGGGGCAGCAAGCCGTCGAGCCGGCAACTGCGGAGCGCATCTTGACCCGCCTGAGACAGGCCACTGAGACGCAACAGGCCACCGCGCTGGGCCAAGTGCTTTTGCACCGACACCAACTGGCCGATCAGAGGCGAGTTGAGCTGCGACAACTCTTCGCACTCGATGACCATGCGCCGCGCGCCGTGCTGATCGAGCAAGCGCGTGAGCGATTCGCCGAAGTGCGGAGCAGGCGCGCCGCGCTCAAGTTCGTCCGGGCCGTGAGGCCTCACGATCAACCAATCCGGACCACGCTCCACATCAACGGTCCAACCCGATGTCAATTCAAGCATGGTGGTCGCTCCTTCTTCTGTCCGCCTTAAAATCGACCGCACTCCGTTGAGCGGCCGAACCCTGATCGCGTCGATTATCATACGCCTTGGGTCAGGCAATCGACTACCCCCCAACGCCCGAACGCTCCAATGCTTTTGGGCCTTGCGACGCTAGCAGAGCGTCGTTTGATCGCCTAAGCTCAAGCCCATTGGCCTGACAAGACCGTGCTAGCGGGGCATACCCCCGGCTCGGAAGATCAACACCCTGTCGTGCGTACAACCAAGGACCCCCACTTTGCCGCCGCAAGTTGAAATCGCCACGATCGTGTCTGCGCCGTTCGATGAGAACACCTACGTCGCGCGGATCGTGGGCCGCCAAGATTGCGTGATCGTCGACCCGGGCATGACACCCGACGAAGTCATCGACTACGTCGAGGAGCACAAACTCACGCCGGCCGCGCTGCTCATCACCCACGCGCACGGCGACCACATTGCGGGAAACGCGGCTCTGAAGCAGCGCTGGCCCGAGTGCCCCATCGTCATCGGTCGCAGCGAGGCGGAGAAGCTCACCGACCCGGTGAAGAATTTGTCGGCACCGTTTGGCTTGCCGGTTATCAGCCCCCAGGCCGATGTGCTGCTCGACGATGGCGATACGTACCGCATCGCGGGCTTCGAGTTTGACGTGCACCTGATCCCCGGCCACTCGAGTGGGCATATCGTCTTTATCTGGCGCGGCCACCAACCGGTGATCGTCTTTGGCGGCGATATCCTGTTCGCTGGGAGCATCGGGCGAACCGACTTCCCGGGAGGCAGCTTCGCGCAACTCGCGGCGGGCATCGACGCGCATTTGTTCACGCTCGACGACGACGCCGTCGTGCTCTCGGGCCACGGCGAGCCCACCACCATCGGACAAGAGAAACAACATAACCCTTTTGTTGGGCGACTCGCGAGTCGCCGCGGAACATGAGTCTTGAAATCCTCTCACTCGTCGCGCTGCTCGTCGTCGTGGCGATCAGTTGCTTGTCGTCGATCAACGTCGGGCTGCTGGCGCTCACGTTTGCTTGGGTAATCGGCGCGTACATCGCGCCCGCTTACGACGCGACGTTCAGCGCGAAAAAAGTGATCGAGGGCTTTCCAGCCGACCTGATGCTGCAACTCGTGGGCATGAGTTGGCTGTTCACCCAGGCGCAGCTCAACGGCACCCTCGCGCGATTGGCGCAATGGGGCGTCAAGGCCTGTCGTGGCAACGCGGCCACGGTGAGCGTGATGTTCTTTTTGCTCGCGGGCGCGCTGTCGGCCATTGGCGCCGGGAACATCGCGGCCGTCGCGCTCGTGGCCCCCACGGCGATGGTCACCGCGGCGCGGCTCGGCATCTCACCGCTGCTCATGGCGATCATGGTCGGCCACGGCAGCGTCGCCGGGGCATTGTCACCCTTCACGCCGATGGGCATCATCGCCGACAACGAGCTAACCAAGATCGGCTTGGCCGACCAGCAATGGTACACGTGCGGCATGAACTTTCTGACCAACCTGGGCGCGGGTCTCTTGGGCTATCTGCTGTGCCGTGGTTGGCAGACTCGGCCGACCGAGTCCACGAGCGATCATGGGGCGCATGAAACACTGCGTTTTGAGCGCCGGCACCACGTGACGCTGCTGGTGCTGGGTGTGTTGTTCGTGGGCATTTTGTTTTTCAAAGTCCATCTCGGCTTCGGCGCGCTTGCCGCGACGCTCATACTGATCGCGCTCGGTGCCGCCAACGAACAAGCATCGATCGTCAAACTCCCCTGGGGCGTCGTGTTCATGGTCACCGGCATGAGCACGCTGGTCAGCCTTTGCGAGCGGACCGGCGGCTTGAAGCTGCTAAGCGTTTGGCTCGCGGGGCACATGACCGACGCAACCGCCGCGCCGCTGACCGCCCTGGTGACCGGCGTCATCTCGCTCTTCAGCAGCACGTCGGCCGTGGTGTTGCCCACGTTCTTGCCAATGGTGCAAGGCATGGCCGACAAACTCCCTGGCGTGACGCCGTTGGCGATCGCGACGGCGGTGAACATCGGCGGCAACCTGGTCGATGTGTCGCCAGTCTCGACGATTGGGGCCTTGTGCTTGGCAGCAGCCCCCGAGTCGACCGACCGCGCCCGCATGTATCGGCTCATGCTCATTTGGGGCGCGTCGATGGCCCTCGTCGCCGCCGCCGTGTGTGCTGTTTTGGTGTGAGCGCCGGCGATGCGATCGCCATTGGCAATTTGAACCGGCGGGTGATATCTTGGAGTTGTATGGTCAATCTCCAAATCAGTGATACTGCCGCCGCAGTGTTAAGTGCCCAGGCTGCCGCTTGTGGCCTAACGGTCGAAGCGTACCTGGAAACCCTGCTGCTTGGTCGTCCGGCGGGGGATCGTCATGAGTTGTCGGTCGCAGAGATCGATCGTCTACTAGATGAAGAAGCGACGCTGGGTCGATCGCCGTCAGGCACGTTCTCCCGAACGGATATCTACGGCGATCACGACTGATGGCCTGCTTAATTGACACGGGCGTTCTGTTGCGAGCATTCGACCGATCGTCGGCCGAGTATCCGGCAATACGTCAGGCAATTCGCACCTTGAGGGCGCGACAAGAACGTTTCGTGGTCGCGGCCCAAAACTTGGCCGAATTCTGGAATGCCTCCACACGGCCGGTCGACAAGAACGGATATGGCCTGCTGATTGAGCAAGTGGCGAGACGATTGGCGGCGATTGAACGTATCTGCCAGGTCATCACCGAAGATCAACGAGCCTTTCGAGTGTGGAAGGATTTACTCCGCGCCTACTCAATATCGGGTGTCGCGGTCCACGACGCCCGGCTCGCTGTCGTGATGCAGGCTCAGGATATTTCGACGATCATCACCCTCAATGATCGCGATTTTCGGCGATATCAGGGTCTCGTTGTTCTCACCCCCACGGCAGTCTGAATCGAATTACTGGCGAGTGTCCTTCGTTGAAACATCCTTGGAACCGTTCGTCTTTTGAACTCCCTGGATTTGCATTAAGATAGAACGACATGATCACCAGCCAATTTCCCCCCGCCTGAGTGTGGAGCGTCGCGCATGACCCCCAGCTTTCCGCAAATGTTTCGCCTGCGTCAGACCTTTGAACGCCCTCGGGTCGACTCGATTCCGACCACGGTCGAGGCGGAACTGCGTCGACTGAACTTAGGGAGCAAAATCAAGCCGGGTCAATCGGTCGCCATCACCTGCGGCAGCCGCGGCATTGCCAACATCAAGCACATCACCAAGGCAATCGTCGAACATGTGAAGCGTCTGGGAGCCCAGCCGTACATTGTGCCCGCGATGGGCAGTCACGGTGGCGGCACGGCCGAGGGGCAGCGCGGCATCCTTGAAGGCTACGGGGTCACCGAAGCGTTTTGCGGCTGTCCGATCAAAGCCTCGATGGAAACGATTGTCGTCACGCAGGCCGCCGAGGGGTTCCCGGTCCATTTCGACCGTCATGCCAGCGAGGCCGATCACGTCATTGTCGCTGGTCGCGTGAAGCCGCACACCAATTTTTATGGCGACATCGAGAGCGGGCTGATGAAGATGATGCTCATCGGCCTGGGCAAGCACAACGGCGCGAAGATCTATCACCGCGCCATTCAAAACTACAGCTTTGGTCAAATCGTCCGCAGCGTTGCCCGCGTGGTGCTCGAGCGTTGCCGGATCGTCGCCGGCGTGGGGATCGTCGAGAACAGCTACGACGAGACCGCGCTGATCAAGGCAGTGGCCCCCGAGGAGTTTGAAGCCCGCGAGAAGGAACTGCTCGTGCAAGCCAAGAAGTGGCTGCCGCGGCTCCCTTTCGACGAGATCGATATTCTGTTTGTCGAAGAGCACGGCAAGAACATCAGCGGCACGGGCATGGACACAAACGTGATTGGTCGCAAATTTCGCAACACGCCGCTGTGCGACCAGGAGAAGCCGAACGTCAAGCGGATCATTGTCCGCGGCTTGACCGAGTCGACCCACGGCAACGCCTGCGGACTGGGAATGGCCGAGTTCTGCCTGTCGCGCGTCGTGCAGCAGGTCGATCGCAAGATCACGGTGATCAACAGCCTGACCGGCGGACATCCCGAGGGTGCCCACATTCCCATCCACTTCGACACTGATCGCGAATGCCTCGAAGCGGCCGTGAGCGTCATTGGCCTGATCGAGCCGCACGACGCCAAGATCGTTTGGATTCGCAACACGCTCGACCTGGCCGAGGTTGAGGTGTCAGCCCCATACTTGGACGAAGCCAATCGCCGCGAGGACTTGGAGGTTCTGTCACCGCTGCGTGATCTGCCGTTTGACGCCAGCGGCATGCTGCCGCCGTGGGACGCCGCCGCGGAACATGAGCATGTGGGGGGGTCATAGGTCTCGTGCCCCCGTGGTGTTCTTTTTTCCGAGCCGGGGACGTCAGTCCTCGGATAAGTTATTGAGGTTCAGGTAATTAAGTTAAGTAGGACGACCAGCGGGAGTCCGATCATACCGGCCTCGCGTTGCTCGGCCTGTTAAGCTGGTTATCTGAGCATCAATAACCCTCCCAAACACCAAGTTATCCGGAGACTCTCGTCCCCGGCTCGGAGATCTCGTGATCCTGCGTCTGATTCAATTCCTCGAAGCCTGCGGGTGGCGCCAGCGCGCCAAGTTGCGCACACGCCGCACGATCACGCGTTGGCGCGGGCTCATTGAGCCGCTCGAAACACGGCAACTACTCGCGATTACGCCCCAGCTGGTCAAAGACATCAACCAGCTCACGTCGAACGTCTCGGCACCCTCGCAACTGACCGAAGTCAACGGCCAACTCTTTTTTCAGGCGGCCGATGCCTCTCATGGCCATGAACTGTGGAAGGCCAGCGGCACGACCGGCGTGGTGCCGGTGGGCGATATCAACCCAGGGCCGGTGGGCTCGTATCCCTCGCTGCTCACGAATGTCGGCGGCACGGTTTTTTTTCGCGCGCTCGACGGTGCCCGCGGCTACGACTTGTGGAAGTCGGACGGCTCGAACACCGGCACCATGCTGGTCGCGGTGGTCGACCCCGGCGGCGGTCACGCGATCAACCGGCCGCTCACCAGCGTCGGCAACACGTTGTTCTTCGAGGCCCAGCATGACGCGAATGCCGCACTCTGGAAATCCGACGGCACGATGAGCGGCACGGTTGTCGTGCGCGACTTCAATAGCCCCAACGTATCGTCGTACCCCGCGTGGCTCACCAACGTGAACGGACTGGTGTACTTCACGGCGGGTGATTCGCTCTCTGGCATTGAGCTGTGGCGCAGCGATGGCACCAGCAACGGCACGGTGATGGTCCGCGACATCGCTCCTGGCACGGGCGGCTCGACCCCCATGCAACTCACAAACGTCAACGGCACATTGTTCTTCACGGCCAACGACGGCACATCGGGCTATCAGATCTGGAAAAGCGACGGCACGAGCAACGGCACCGTGCTCGTCGCGCCGATTCAGCTCGCATCGAGCACCAATGTCCCTGGCTCACTGACAAGCGTCGGCAACGAACTGTTCTTCACGGCCGACAATGGCGCGGTGGGCAATGAACTCTGGCGCACCAATGGCACATCGAGCGGCACGTCGCTCGTGGCCGACATCAACCCCGGCTTTCCCGGCTCGTCCATCTCCGAACTCGCCAACGTCGGCGGGACACTGTACTTCCAGGCGACCCAAACCCTCAACGGTGCCGAGTTGTGGCAGATCAGCGGCACATCGGGAAATGCCACCCTGGTCGCTGATATTAACCTTGGCCCCGCGGGCTCGTATCCGCACAGCCTCGTCAATGTCGGCGGCATCCTTGTCTTCGCAGCCGACAACGGCAGCACCGGCAACGAACTCTGGAAAAGCGATGGCAGCAGCAGCGGCACGTCGCTACTGAGCGACATTGTGCCCGGCAGCGTGGGTTCCAATCCCGCCTCGCTCGTAAGCGTCGACGGGGCCGTGTTCTTCACGGCGAACACGATCTCGGGCGTTCCCACGCTCTGGAAAGGTTCGCCCAACTCGACGACGGGTGTCGTGCCGTTACTCGGCTTCAACACGAGCAACCAAAGCTCTTATCCCAATACGCTCGTCGTGGCCAATGGGTTCATGTTTTTCAGCGCCACCGATGGCGTCAATGGCTACGAACTCTGGCGCAGCGACGGCACCAGCAACGGCACCGTGCTGGTGCGCGACATTCGACCGGGCAGCGGCCACTCGCTTCCCAAGGAGCTGACAAACGTCAACGGCACGCTGTTCTTCAGCGCCTTCGATGCCCCGCTGGGCTACGAACTGTGGAAGAGCGACGGCACCAGCAGCGGAACCGTGCTCGTCCGCGACACGGTCCCGGGGCTCCCCGGCTCGGCCCCAACGCGACTGACGAACGTCAATGACACGCTCTTTTTCGTCGCCAACGACGGCATCACGGGCTACGAACTGTGGAAAAGCGACGGCACCAGCGGCGGCACCGTGCTTGTCCGCGACATCAACCCCGGCGGCTACGACTCGAGCCCGCGCGAGTTGACAAACGTCGGCGGTGTGTTGTACTTCACCGCCAACGATGGCGCAAACAACAACACGCTGTGGCGCAGCGACGGCACCAGCAGCGGCACGGTGCTCGTGACGATGCTCACCGGCGGCTCCTCGGTTAGCCCCAGCCAGTTCATCAACGTCAACGGCACACTGTTCTTTCAGGCCTTTACAGTTCAGCGCGGCGCCGAACTCTGGAAGAGCAACGGCACCAGCGGCGGCACCATGCTCGTCCGCGACATCAACCCCGGCGGCTACGGCGCTTACCCCGGTCAACTCACCAACGTGAACGGTACGCTGTTCTTTCAGGCCTTTGATAGCGCCGGCTACGAATTGTGGAAAAGCGATGGCACGAGCGATGGCACCGTGCTGGTCGGCGATATCTTTGGAGGCGCGACCAGCTCCTATCCCAGCCACCTGACGAATGTCAACGGCACGCTGTATTTCGACGCGCGATCGCCCAATTTGAACGCGACGCTCTGGCGCAGCGATGGCACAAGTGGCGGCACAACCCTCGTGGCCGACATCGCGGCCGGCAGGGGCAATGCCCAGTTCGACGCGCTGGCCAACCTCGACGGCATGCTTTTGTTCGCGGCCAACGACGGCAGTACGGGCCGACAACTCTGGCTGACCAACGGCACGCCGGCGTCCACCAAGCCGCTCAGTCTGCAAAACCCCAACTTCGCGCCGCGCGGGCTTACCGCGTTTCAGAATCAACTCTTCTTCTCCGCGTTCGATCCTCTCAACGGCCGAGAACTGTGGAGCGCCGATGCGCTGCTCCCAAGCGGCGTGCAAATCTCGATCGTCGGCCCAACCGCCACGCTCACCGACAGCAACCCGGGCGATCATCTGCAAATCATCCTCAACCCACAAGGGGGCTTTCAGGCGTACCTCAACAACCAACCGCTCGACAAGACCCTGTTTGGCGGCGCGACCAATCTGATCGTCGATGGACTGAACTTTCTTGCCCAAGCCGACGTCTTCAGCGCGCCGGCGATTGTCGATCAAGCGAGCCTCCTGGGGAGTACGCTGCAATACGATAACGCGCTCATGCACGTGACCGTCAAGAACACACACAACCTCTTCGCCTTCGGACAGGGCGAAGACCGCGTGCTGATCTACGACACCGCCGGCGACGCATCGATCAGCACCCTAACCGGCTATTGCGCGGTCACCTCGACAACGCTATTCGCGCAGAGCACCGGCTTTGGCCAGACCTATGTCTTCGCGGGGGCCAACACCCTGACGCGGATGTACGACTCCGGCAGCGACGACACCTTCAACGCCCTGCCAACCTACAGCGTCATGCAAGGCTCTGGTTTCTTTACTCAGATCATCAACGGCCGGAACATCGTCGGCGTGTTTGCCTTCGGCGGCAACGACGCGGCCCACTTCTATGACTCGATCGGCAACGACACGCTCACCAGCTACGCTAACGACACAACCCTCGCGGGGAGCGGCTACGCGAATCGCATTCTTGGCCCAGCCAGCATCGTCGCCGAGCAGAGCAGCGGCGGCATCGACAAGGCCATCTTCTACGACACGTCCGGCGATGATCGTTTTGTTGGCTTTCCGGCCTATTCGCAGCTGACGAGCAGCGGCATCACGCGGCAGGTGATCGGCTATCCGCAGGTATTCGCCTATGCGTTCAGCGGTGGGTTCGACACGGCCGAACTCATCGACTCGCTCGGCGACGACACGTTTGCGAGCCAGCCCCTCTACACGGCGCTGTATGGCAACAACTATTACTACCTGGTCGGCGGATTCACGCGCGTGCTGGCCAGCGCCGTCAACGGCGGCGCCGACACCGCCACGTTCTACGACTCGGATGGCGACGACCGCTTCTTCGGCAACGTGAACCTGAGCTTGCTCATCGGTACCGGCTATTTGAACCAAGCGCAAGGCTTTGACTATATCAACGTCTACTCGACGCTCGGCAGCGACGCCGCATACCTCTTCGACACGCCCAACGATGATTTCTTGAGCATCAGCGGCAATCTCGCGCGGCTGCAATACCCCGTCGGCGGCGCAACCCAAACACAGTACATCCAAGTCATCGGATTTGCCCGCGCAATCGCCCTCCGCACCGTGGGCACCGACCGCATTCAACGCCAGTCGATCGATTACGTGCTTAGCCTCGTCGGACTCTGGCGACCCACGAGCTAAGTACGCGTGCTTCATTCGCCGTGGCAGGATTTCCTACCGCTGCTGCGACTCGTTGGCGATCGCTTGGGCGCGGGCGAAATCGGCCTCGGCCCGCTCGGGATTGTTCTTCCGCACATACGACACGCCCCGATTGTAATACGCGTCAGCGTCGTGCGGGCGGAGCTTAATGGCCATCGTAAAGTCGGCGATCGCCCGATCGGCATTGCTGGGGTCGAGATGCGGGTATCGTCCGTAGATCGTGCCGCGATTGATGTACGCATCGGCGTAATCCGGCTTCAGCTCGATGGCCGCTGAGTAGTCGGCCAGCGCCAACGCATGCTCGCCCATCTCAGCCTGCACCGCGGCGCGATTATAGTAAGCCAGGGCATAATCGCGTTTGCAACGAATAGCCGCGCTGAAGTCGTCGATGGCCGCGGCATGCTCGCGCCGGTCGGCATGAATGCTCCCTCGATTGTAATACGCTTTGGCGTAATCGCTCTTGGCGGCGATGGCCGCGTCGAAGTCGGCAAGCGCCTGCTCGATGTGCCCCTGCTCGGCATGCAAGCTGCCGCGATTATTGAGCGCCTCGGCGCAGCGTGGATTGATCCTCAGCGCCTCGCTGTAGCAGCGAATGGCCTCGGCCGAGTCCTTGTTCTTCGCCGCCTCGAGCCCCTGCTTCAAGGCCGTCTGCTCGGCGCTCAGCCCGCACCCCAGCACGACGACCGACAGCAGCACGACCATCGCCGAGCACCGTTTCGTGACCAATATGCGCATCACATTCGACTCCATTCTCACGGTCAACACCATCGTGTCGGGCGAGTCCTTTCACCCAACCCCTCGATTGTCCCAGCGCAGGATAAAAACCGTCAATCGCAGTTCTCTCGGGCCTTGAAAGTCCGCACGACATAATAAGGCACCCCGGCCCCCAGGCCGGGCGATAGCAGGCTCGTCCGCTCGGCAAACACCTCGAAATAGTACTGAAAATCGAACCGTGACTCGATCTTCCGCGAGTCGAGCGTGACGTGGTAGCCATCGCCCCCCTTATGCAGCACCGCCTGCTGCCAATCGCGCGTCTGGTCGACGCTACGAAAATGCACAACGACTCGCTCAACCTTGGGTGCGTCCGGCCCCACGAGTGACAACCGCAATTCGAGCGGCAACGCGCCATCGGCTGTCGGCGGGGGATGGTGTGTCACGACAAGTTGCCAGGTACGCTGCTGCTCGGCGGGCAACGGTCGAGACACGGTTGTCTCGGCGGCATGCTTTTCAATCAGCGATTCAAGCCACGCTGTGTCGGCTTCGAGTTCAGAGAGTCGATCGCGCCAGTGGCCGCTGTGATGGTTGCCATGCCGACTGCGGACACTGTCGCTCGTCAGGCCAAACACGAGGTTGTCGCCATACACCCCAGCGGTGAGTTGCACGATCGTGCGCCACTGCTCGACCGCCTTGTATTGGTGATCGAGCGCCGTCGGCAGTCGCCCCGCGTCGCCGGTCAACTCGAAGAACGCAACCTCCATTGCCGCCAGGGTCTTCTGTGCATGATAACGGGCGAGCCGAGCGAGCACGCGCAGATCGACGAGCGTACGATGCCACTGCGTCGCGTCCTGTTGCTTTGATGCAATCGGAGCATCAAGTAATGACTGCTCGACCCGATCGGCGATTTCGTGTAACTGCTTTGCAAACTGCTGGGGCGTGAGCTTACCCCGAGTTCGTCCCGCCACGACGTCGTCAACGTAGCCGTTGATCTTCTCGGTCCACGGGTCCCAGCGCCATTTGTTGGTCGCCTTGAAACTGCGAATCGAGTAGATCTGGGCCGTGTCGTGCGGTGGGATGTGCTGATAGTCGATCAGCCGACCGCCGGTGTCCATCTCGGGCCACCAGGCCCATTCGCTGGCCGAGGGCAACCGTGTGCTCGTGATCAGCGGTAATACCTGGCTCGCCGCCTCATAGGCTTGTTCAATGGCCTTGGCACCCTCGTCGAACCGCGCGCGAAACTCTCGCTGCCACACCTCGCTGCTCGTTTGTTGCGAGTATCCCAGCCGACCGAAGAGCACGTAAAAGGACCAGTACCG
Source organism: uncultured Planctomycetaceae bacterium (assembly GCA_964652155.1). Lineage (GTDB taxonomy): Bacteria > Planctomycetota > Planctomycetia > Pirellulales > PNKZ01 > CAZZBK01. Next base: position 68,604 of record CAZZBK010000007.1, read on the forward strand.
CTCGAACTCCCAGCGCCCGACGCGATAGTGTTCGTTTTTAATCACCGGCCAATCGCCGCTCGCGTTGCCGTAGCCTTTATTGGTAAGCGGAGCAAACACCTCGAAACCGTCACCGTCGCCCAAGTGGCATTGCTCGACAAATTGCTTCACATAGCTGGGCGAGCCCCATAGCAGCACGCGCGACGAGCCCACGGTCCACAATTGCCACAGCACGCGATACGAGCGCGGATGCTCCAGCAAGTTGCCGTAACTATAGCGATCCTTGCGCCACAGGGGGTCAACCACCGTCGGGTGATACGGCAGGCCGAAGTGCTCGGCCGAAAATTTCGTGCTCACGCTCACGTCGAGCTTCAGTTCGTTGGCCACGGCCAGCGTGGTCGACCTCAAGCCTTTGAACCGCAGATCGAGTTGCATCGGCCGACCGCATTGCGCGATCGCCTTGAACAGCGGCCGATAAAATTCGGTTTGCTCGTCGGGATGCACCCCGGCCTCGTCGTTCATCCGCAACTGGACGCCCCGAATCTCGGGACACGCGGCCAGAATTTTTTTCATCCCCAGGGCACAATACTCGGCCGACGCGAGCCCCTGCGGCAACCCTTCCACCAACACCTTGGCCGCGTAGCGTGGCACAGGTGCCTGCATCCACACCGCCAGATGAAACTCGACCCCGTAGAGCGAAGCCAGCTCGGCAATCCGAGCGAGCATCGACAGATTTTTCTGCCGCTGCTCGACCGTCAGCCCCGACACGCGCACCCGCGGGTACTCGGGCATGTCGACGAGATACGGATAGAGCGGACACAAATAGTTCGTCTGGTCCGAGAACGTCAACAGAAAACGGTTGTACCGACAGCGTGACAGGAGCGAGAAATAACTGTGCCAGTACGCCTCGTCAAAGTACCAGCCTCGTTCAAGGTCCTCGTTGAACAAGTGCAGCGACAGGCTGCGCACGTTGAGCTGCGGCGACTCGTTGGAGCGAATGATCTTCGTCAACGGCTTCTCGTCTTTCGCGGTCAACTCGACCGCTCGGGCCGCGTCGCTCACGGCATAGGCCAGCCCGCGCGCGTCGCGTCCCGCCAGCAGCAACACCGGCCGCCCCTGCACCATGACATCGGCCACGCACAACGACTCGGGTTTGTCGGAGAGTTTGATCTCGGCTGCTCGCAACGCCGCGTCGACCAGCGGCGACTCGCCAGCCACGCCCAACACCATCACGTCGTCGTCGGTCGAGGGAAGGGCAGGGGAGGGCGCAAAGTCGAACTGCTGTTGCTTAAGTGCCGCTTCCAAGGCCGAGACCGCCGAGCGAGCCGCCGACGCGATGGGACGATCGACGACGATCGCAACCCGTTCGCTCGCCATCGTCGGTCCGCTCACCAAGCCCGCTAGCACAAGCACACCGGCAAAAACGCGACCCAGCATCATCACCTCCCATTTGGGGGCACACACGGCAAGACGCCCCGTCACTCACACTGAATTTGGATCGAACCACTGATGCCCCAGCCGCTAGCACGACGATTGAAACATATTGGACTCCCCGACGCGATGCAAATGGCGTAACGTATCGGCCCGCGATCCTGGCACTGCCTGCGCTGGGCTCGCAACTCTGGCAGAGGAATTCACGGATGAACGCACGTGTGCTCCGGTGGTCGATGAGCTTGCTCCTGGCGCTCGGCAGTACGGCGCTGGCGAACCCGCACCATCATCACCGCCACCATCATCATCATCATGGTGGCGGCTCGCGGAGCAGTTTCTATCTGGGATTCTACCCGCTGGGGAACCCTTACTCGTACTATTATCCTCCGCAGCCGGTTTATCTGCCGCCGCCTCCGCCGGTGTACCTGGTCCCGCAGCCGCAACCGTATTACCTGGCACCGCAACCGACGGTGACCGTGCCGCAGACATTCTCGGCTCCGACACCACCCCCGGTCCCGGTCAACCCGAACGTGTATCCCACCGTGCCGGGACTTGTGCCGCCGCCGCCACCGATTCAACCGTAACCCACCGAGGACGCTCGACGATGCGCCGCTTGCTGATCTCTGGAGTCGCCCTGGGGTTACTTGCCGCAGCCCATATGGCGCACGCTCAAGTCCTCGCACCGCCGCAACTCGCTCCAGGCGAACTCGTGCAGCCGGCGCCACTCGGTCAGCCGACGCTCCGCGTCGAACGGTCCCTCTCCGACACCGGCGCGGTCGATCCGGGCCCGGAAATTTCTCCGAACTCCGACAAATGGCGCTACGTGCAGAAGGATGGCACGTGGTGGTATTACACGCCCGAGAAACGCTGGCTGTACTGGAAAGAGGGGCGTTGGGTCGAGCTGACCGCCGCGCCGAGTGCGCCGGTGGTTACGAGCGTTCCCGCTGCTGCGCCGGCTCAAGTCTATCAGCCTTACGCACCGGCGCAGGTCTACGCCGTGCCACCGCCGGGCTACTATGTTTATCCGCGCCCTTATCCGTATTACGCGCCGGTCTACCCGGCTCCCGGGCCGAACTTGATCTTCGGCGGCGTCGGTTTCTCCAGTGGGCATCACGGCGGCGTGCGCGTCGGCATCGGCGTGTTTTAAGCCCGAGCCGTTTCGCGAGTTCGCCTCCCCAACAATAGCCCCCGGCGATGGGACCGCAGGGCCGTACGCCGAGGGTTCGCGTGGCGCTGTGACGAAACCATCGCATCTCATGCGCTGCGAACAACGGCAATCGAGCATTTTCGATCGCGCAAACCGTGTTCACCCCCGGCGTACGTCGCGTGCCGCGACGATCGCCGGGGGCTAATAACTTCGTCGACATGCGCTGACACCTTGAGTATGCTACCGAGCGTTGCCCGTTCGTTCCCGCTCGCATCACCGAGGTCACCATCATGGATCGCCGCCGGTTTCTGCAATCGAGTGCCACGTTCGCCACGCTCTCGACCCTTGCGCATGCCAACGTAGCCGACCGGAAGCCACGTCGTGTTGGGCTCATTGGCTGCGGCTGGTATGGCAAGTGCGATCTGCTACGACTCGTTCAGGTCGAGCCGGTCGAAGTTGTGTCGCTGTGCGATGTCGACGCGCGGATGCTCGGCGAGGCGGCCGAGATTGTCGCCTCGCGGCAGGTCTCGAAGAAAAAACCACGCACCTACGGCGATTATCGCCAGTTGCTCGCCGAAAAGGACCTCGATCTGGTCTTGGTGGCCACGCCCGACCACTGGCACGCGCTGAGCATGATCGCGGCGGTCGAAGCCGGGGCCGACGTGTATGTGCAAAAGCCGATCAGCGTCGATATCGTCGAAGGTCAAGCCATGCTCGCCGCCGCGCGACGCCACAAACGAGTCGTGCAGGTCGGCACCCAGCGCCGCAGCACGCCGCATCTGATCGAAGCCCGCAACGAGATCGTCCGCACGGGCAAGCTCGGCAAAGTCGGTCGAGTCGAGACGTACTGCTACTATCACATGCGGACGCGCGAGAACCCGCCTGACGCGACGCCCCCTGACTATCTCGACTACGAGATGTGGACTGGCCCAGCTCCCATGCGGCCGTACAATCCGCTCGTGCATCCGCGTCGCTGGCGGGCCTTTACCGAGTATGGCAACGGCATTGTCGGCGACATGTGCATTCACATGCTCGACACGGTTCGCTGGCTGCTCGAGTTGGGCGCGCCGCGATCGGTGAGCTCGACCGCCGGCATTCTCGTCGACAAGCAGAGCAAGGCGAACATCAGCGACACGCAAGCGGCGACGTTCGATTATGGCGACGTGGTTGTCAGCTGGGACCATCGCACCTGGGGCACGCCCCCCGACCCGCAGTATCCCTGGGGCGCAACGCTCTACGGCGACAAGGGGACGCTCAAGGTGAGCGTGAACAGCTATGACTTTATTCCGCTGGGGAGCGGTACACCGATCCATCGCGACGTGGTGATGGAGCTCGAACAGTATCCAGAAGACAAAACCGAAAAGGATTTGGAGAAGCACGTCGCCCCGGCCATTCGGGGCCACATGCGCGATTGGCTCCAGTGCGTCGACTCGCGTAGCAAGCCGGTGGCCGACATCGAGCAGGGACACCTCTCGACGACTGCCTGCATTCTGGCGAACCTCTCGGCCCAATTGGGACGGAGTCTGAAATGGGATGCTAAACTTGAGCGGGTCGTCGGCGACGACGAGGCCAACAAGCTGTTGCGTCGACCGTACCGCGCACCGTGGAAGCATCCGGAAGTACCCGCCTGAGTGTCGCCAAACATGTCCGCAGGTAGGGCACGTGCAACGTGCCGTCAGATGAGCCCCGCTAAAGAATATACGGCACGTTGCACGTGCCCTACCAGGAGTGTGGCGACCGTACCACACCACCGTGGCAACCTCCGGAAGTTCCCACCGAAGCAGTAAACGTTTATGAGCATTGCGCCGTCATACGACGACAGCCCCGGCCCGTTGCTCGAAATCCACCTGCAACAACTGCGGGTGGCCCAGCAGCGATTTCGACCGATTCAGAGCGCGATCAACGCCGCAACGTTCAACGCCTGGAGCGTGGGCATTTTTGGCGTGCTCGCGTTGCCGTTCGGGCTATTTGACCTGAAGACGCTGTTCATCGCCGTGGGGCTGTTGGCCGTTGCGACCAACGAGTTCCGCGGTCGCAAGCGATTGCGGCAACTCGACGCAAACGTGACCACGCTGCTCGCGCTCAATCAACTGGGACTGTTGATCATTATCACCGTGTACAGCACGTGGTCGATGTATCGGGCGGTCTTTGCACCCAACCCGTACGAAGCCGAGTTGGCCGCCTATCCGGACATGCGCGACATGGTCGTCGGCACGTACAGACTCGCGTCGATCGTGATCTACACGGTGCTGATCGTCGGGACCGCGATCTTTCAAGGGGCGACGGCTGCGTTCTACTTATCGCGCCGGCGGCACCTCATCGAATATCGCCAACAAACACCGCGGTGGATCATCGAGTTGCAGCAGTGGCAAGCCGCTTTGTGAGCGAGCGTCACGGTTGGATCACGCGCCGCACGCGGTGATTGTTCGTGTCGCCGATATAGATCGCGCCGTCGGGACCGACGCAGCAGCCGTGGGGGCGATCCATGTGAGCCTGCACGGCCGGCCCACCGTCGCCGGCGTAGCCCCGCGCTTTGGGGCCAACCCCGGCCACCGTGCGAATGAGGCCCGTCTTGACATCGATCTCGCGGAGCGTTTGATTCTCGGTGTCGACCACGACCACCTCGCCGCGCGGCCCGACGGCAATTCCCTTGGGCCCGTCAAAGGTGCAATCTCGCGCCGGAGCGTTGTCGCCGGTGAACCCCTTCTTGCCGGTCCCCGCCACATGCCGAATGATCGCCGTGTCGAGGTTCATCTGCCACACACTGTTCCCTTCGCGCAGGGCGATCCACAACGTGCGATCCTGCACAAAGAGCGCTCGGGGACCAAAAATGGGCCCTCCCGTGGCCCGAGCGCCATCCGTAGGCAATTTGCGATCGCCGTTGCCGACGATCGTAGTGACCACGCCGGTCTTGCTGTCGACGCGGCGAATGCGATGGTTGCCGATATCGGCGATGTAAATGTTATCATCGGCGTCGAGCGCGATGCTGTGCGGCACTTTGAACTGCGCCTTGATCGCCGGACCGTCGTCCCCTGCGTCACCGGCCTGACCTGTACCGGCGATGGTCGAGATGACCCTCGTGAGCTTGTCGACCTTGCGAACGATGTGATTCTGCATTTCGACAAACAGCATGTTGCCGGCACGATCGAAACGGACCTCGTAAGGCTCATTCAGATCGGCGGCCGTCGCCAGGCCACCGTCGCCGCGATACCCTCTCTTGCCGCTACCAGCGACGGTCGTCAGCTCGCCTGATTTCAGATCGAGCCGCCGCACGCGATGTGTGCCGACCTCGGTGATGTACAGCGCAGTGTCCGGGCCGATCTCGACCCCGAATGGCTGGTCGACCGACATCGTGGTCGCCAAGCCGCTCGAGCCGTTGTTCCCCGGCTTGCCGTTTCCCGCGACGGTCTCGATCTTTCCCGCCTCGACAACCGCCGCACCCAACAGCACGACCAGACACATCAGACTTCGCAGACACATCAGCCAATCCTCCACAAGCACCTTTGGACAAAGCAACCGTTACTTCTTCTCGACCGCGTCACAGGCCAGCTTGAAATAGTCGGCGATCTTCACCTTGCGGCCCGAGGCCCGGTCGTCGCCAACCTGCCGGATCACGATCAAGTCAAGGCTCGGCACGATGAGCATGTCGTTGTCGAATGCCCCGAGCGCGGCGTAGGCGTCGCTGGGCACGCCGGGCCATTTGTCGGTCGTGTTGTTCCACCACAAATAGCCATACGACTTATTCAAGTCCTGCGAGGGAGCCGTCGCTTCGCGAACCCAGGCGGCGCTGAGCACTTGCTCTTTGTCCCATTGTCCTCGGTTCAAGAACAACAAACCAAACCGAGCCAACGAGCGGCCGGTGATGTGCAAGCCGCTGTAGCTCAGCGGGTAGTTTTCGCGCGCGTCCCAGGTCCAGTCACCGTCGGCAATGCCGATGCGGCGAAACACCTTGTCACGCAAGTACTCGTCGATCGGCTGACCCGTCGCCTTCTTGAGCACAGGGCTCAACAGCGCGAGGCCCGTGTTGTTGTAATCCCACTTCGTGCCCGGCGGATGATCCATCGGCGCTTCCTGCATCGAGTAGGTGAACTGATTCTCGATCGTGCCAAAGCCTTTGTTGTTGTGCACGCCCGAGGTCATGCTGATGAGCTGCTTGACCGTGATCGCATGCTTCAGAGCGGGACTGGCCTGCGGGACGAACTGCCCGACGGTGCTGTCGAGCTTGAGCTTCCCTTCGGCGATGGCGACTCCGGCCGCAGTGCTGGCAAACGACTTGCTCGTCGAGTAGACCAGAAAGCGGCTGTCGACCTTGGCATCGCCAAAGTACCACTCGCCAACAATCCGGCCGTGACGAATGACCAGCCCGGTCTTGCTGCCGTTTTGTTCCAACCACAGCTTGGCCTCTTCGAGCTTGGCGGTCGACAGGCCTTGGCTTTCGGGGGTCGCGGTTTGCCACTGGGGCGTCGGCCAGGCCGTCGCCGTTTGAGCGCATGTCACCACAGGCAACAGCAGCGCGAGTGCGATGGCGCACAATGATGCGCAAAGTGAACGGATCAGCATCGGAAGACTCTCCTCATAAAACGCCGCGAGGTCGTCGCGGAGGGCAGGTCACGGTAGCAGGGCAGGGGGCCACGAACCGGCTGGATTATAGTGCCTGCCGTGAGGAGAGGATACGAGTTTTTTCTGCTCGACGGCGCTACGCGACGTCTTCGATCTTGATGGGCTGGGCGTGGCCGTTGCGGTGCGGCTGGATGAGGGCTTCCAAGACGCTGGCCCCTTTCACGTATCGCTCGGGCAAGCGGCAATGCACCAGCACCCGGTCCTCGCTGAACTGTCGCGAGAGCACCTCGCCATGCGCGGCCAGATACGCGAGCAGCTTGCCGTTGGTCACCGCCGCCTCGATATCCAGATCGAGGAAATTCCGGCTCAGGGCGGCACTCACCGCCTGGGTGAAACGTTCGAGACCCAATCCGCTGCGGGCACTAATGGCCACGGCGTGCGGGTACCGATCGAGCAGCGCGTCGACCTTGGCCCGGTCGCTCACTGCATCGACCTTGTTGAGCACGAGCAGCGTGTCTTTCTCACGAATGCCAAGCTCCTCGATCACCTTGTACACCGACGAGATTTGCTCGCGGGCCATCGGGCTGCTCGCGTCGGCCACGTGCAGCAGCAAGTCGGCCTGCCGCGTCTCTTCAAGCGTCGCCTTAAAGCTCGCAATCAGATGGTGGGGCAAATCGCGGATGAACCCGACCGTATCGCTGAGCAGCACCGGCCCCCACAGCGGCAGTTGCCAGCGGCGGGTGCGCGTGTCGAGCGTGGCGAAGAGCGCGTCCTTGGCCAGCACGCTCGAGCCGGTCAGCCGGTTGAGCAGCGTGCTCTTGCCGGCGTTCGTGTAGCCGATGAGCGAAACAGTCATGTGCTCGCGGCGGCTGGCGACCTCGCGCTCCTTGCGGCGTTCGATCGCCTTGAGCTCGTCTTGCAAGTCGAAGATGCGACGCTCGACCAAGCGGCGGTCGACTTCGAGCTGCTTTTCGCCCGGGCCGCGCATGCCAATGCCCGCCTTGATCCGTTCCAAGTGCGTCCACATCCGCTTGAGTCGCGGCAGCGAGTACTGAAGCTGCGCGAGTTCGACGGCCAGTCGGGCCTCGTGAGTCTGCGCGCGGTGGGCAAAGATGTCGAGGATCAGCTCGGTCCGGTCGAGCACTTTGCGGCCGGTGGCCTTTTCCAGATTGCGGGTCTGGGCGGGCGAAAGATCGTTGTCGAACAAGATGACGTCGGCCGAGAAACGGTCGCACAGCTCGCGGAGTTCCTCGACCTTGCCTTTGCCGAGGTAGGTGGTCACGTCGGGCGATTCGCGCTTTTGCACGAGGCGAGCGGCGATGCGAGCCCCCGCCGTCTCAGCCAAACCGGACAATTCATCCAGGGGGTCATCACCGTAAAAGCGATCGTTGAGCAGCACGCCGACAAGCACGGCAGCCTCGGAGATCACCCCGCCGACACGTTCCTGATCTTTCACGTTGAGTGGGAACTCCTCACGGATTGGGAAGCGAAACACACACGCATTCACCCAGACAAGTATATCTTATGCTGGGTTCGCGGCCAGGTCGAGTTTTGCGGCACCTCCGAGCCCACCTCAACCTATGATCCGAGCCGCTCGACGTGAGTCCCCGGATAAGCTGGCCCTATCATACGCAACGTTATCCAGGGGCTCACGCCCCCGGCTCGGAGAGCGGTCGCAAAGCGAGGGCGAATCTCGGTTGCGAACCAGCGGCGTGCCCCGTTATAACGAGCCTCCTATGCCCCCCCCAGCACGCCCACCGCGACCGTCCGACCCTGCTCCGCTCCGCGGCGTCGAGCTGCTGACCATGCTCTGGATGCTCTCGGTCGTGACGACCCTGGCCTGCGAGATCATGCTGTTTTCGGCGCGCCTGTATTTGAACCAAGTCGAGGAGCCCAACGTCATGCTCGGCGCGTTTGTGTCGCTCGTGATGTTCTCGTCGCTCGTGCTCGGCACAACCTCGCTCATGTTGGCCGGCTTGACGTACTGGCTGCGCAAGGACAAACCTCCGCTGGGAGTGCTCGTGTTTGCGTTGCTCGTCGGCGGGCTCCCGTGGGGCATCGCGCTATGGAACGTTTGGCGAGGCGCGGCATGACGGCGAGCACTTGGCACGAACACGAGCACCATGCGTTCTGGCAGGCCTCTCACGAGGCGCTCCAGAATGCCAACTTGCAGCTTGCGCTCATGAACCTCGGCGACACGCTCGGGGCTCGCAACAAGTCGGCCTTCGCCAACCTCAGCGAGAGCGAGTTGCTGCGGCTCAAGGCCCGGGCGATCAAGGACGCAGCGCTCGCCGAGTTGGATCAACACTTGGAGACGCTCGAAGCGAGCGTCGAGCGGCGCGGCGGTAAAGTCCATTGGGCCGTCGACGGTGCCGAAGCCTGTCGGATCGTGACCGACATCCTCCGCCAAAGCGGCGCGCGCAAGGTGGTCAAATCGAAGTCGATGACCACCGAGGAAATTCATCTCAACGCGGCGCTGGAGAAAGCCGACGTCGAGGTGCTCGAAACCGATTTCGGTGAATACATCATCCAACAGGCCGGGCATCGCCCCTCGCATTTGGTCGCGCCGGCATTGCACCTGAACGTGGCCGACGCGCAGCAGATCCTCAGCCGCGACGCGGGAGAAGAGTTGCCCGGCACGGCCGAGGATCTGGCCGCCTACGCGCAGCGACGGTTACGCACGGCGTTCGTCGAGGCCGACGCGGGCATCACGGGGGGTAATTTTGTCGTGGCCGAGACGGGGACCGTCGTGCTCGTCTCGAACGAAGGAAACGCTCGACTGACCGTAAGCATGCCGCGCATCCATATCGCGATCGTCGGCATAGAAAAAGTCATTCCACGGCTCGCCGATCTGCCGGTGTTTTTGAAGCTGCTGGCCCGCGCCGCGACGGGCCAAAAACTGTCGATCTACACGTCACTCGTCACCGGCGCGCGTCAGCCGGGCGAACTCGATGGACCCGACGAATTCCATCTTGTGCTGCTCGACAATGGCCGGTCGCGCATTTTGGGCTCGCCGCTGCGCGAGAGTTTGTTTTGCATTCGTTGCGGCGCGTGTTTGAATGCTTGCCCGATCTATCGCAACGTGGGGGGCCATGCCTACGGCGGCGTGTATTCCGGGCCGATCGGCGCGGTGCTCACCCCCTTGTACGACGGGCTGGCCGCCAATCAGCACTTGCCTCAGGCTTCGAGCCTGTGCGGGGCGTGTCAGGCCGCGTGCCCGGTCAAGATTGCGATTCCGGAAATGCTCGTGCAGCTGCGCGAGCAATTGCATCACGAGCGCGGCATGACGGGACGGCTCGAAGGGTTGGCATACCGTGTCTGGGCGCGCGTGCTGCGGTCGCCGCGTCTGTATCGGGCCGCCACGTGGCTCGTGAGCCGGACACTTGGGAGACTCGCGCCGAGCGGCTGGCTGCGGCGGCTCCCTGGAGCGCTGCATGGCTGGACGGCGTCGCGCGATTTTCCCGCCCCGGCCCGCGAGCGTTTTCGCGATTGGTGGCTCACGGAGAACCGCCCATGAGCCGCGACACGTTCCTGCGTCAAGTCCGGCAAGCCGTCGAACATGGCCGCGCCCATCGTGTGCAGGTGCCCGAGGGAATCCCCGAGCGGGTCGCGTATCAAGGCGCGGGCGCTGATCCGATCGCCAAAATGGCGGGCGAGATCACGGCCGTCGGCGGAGTGGCACACGTGGTCGACGACCTCAGCGCGGCCCGACAGACGCTCGGCGGCTTATTGAGCGCGTATCAAGTCCGCTCGGCGTTGTGCTGGCAGCACGAGGTGCTCGACCAGCTGGGGCTCGACGAGTTGCTCGACGCGCGGCGGATCGCGCGACTCGATCATGCCGCGCTCGCCACGCTTCCAGCCAGCGAGCAGCGCGCACACATGGTGGCGGCAGATATCGGCATCACGAGCGCCACGCAGGCCGTGGCCGAAACCGGCACGCTGGTCATGCAGTCGCAACCGGGTCGCGAACGGCTGGCGAGTCTGTTGCCGAGAGTGCATGTGGCGATCGTGAGGCGCGAGCAGATTTTGGGCGATTTGTTTGATCTGTTCGACGCCCTGGTCGCGGCCGGCGTGCAGAACTTGCCCAGCAACCTGACGCTGATTACCGGCCCCAGCAAGACCGGCGACCTGGAGCTGCGATTGGTCACCGGCGTGCATGGGCCGGGCCGCTGGCATGTGATCATCGTGCGATAAATGACGGTGGCCACGTTAAAGACACGGCGACAGAGCCGCCGGCTTGGGAGAGAATTGCCCAAAACTCTCCTCACTGCCCTCTGCCCTCTGCCCTCTGCCTACTGCCTACTGCCTACTGCCCTCTGCCTACTGCCTACTGCCTACTCTTATTCGTTGGGTGGCTCATATTCGTATTCCTTCCATTTCATCGGCCGTCGGAAAGGCTCGATACGCAACACGACCTCGCCATTCTGGAAGATCCGGACGGTGCCACTCGATTCGCTCACCGCGACCGCGACGGCTTTGGTCGCCCGGGTGATCGCCGCGGCCGACCAGTGACGCGCGCCGAGCCCTTTGGAGAGCGAGACGTCGGTGGCCGGCGCGTCGATATACTGAGCGGCAGCCTCGACGGTGCCGTCGGGGGCAACGACAATCGCGCCGTCCATCTGCGCGATCTCCTTGATCCCTTCGCGGACCCGCGCGCTCTTCAAGTTACGCTCCTTGCGGCTGTAACCTTTGACCGGATCGAAACCGACCGAGCGGCAAAAGCGGCGCACCTTGAGCGCGTCGCCGACGACGAACATCGTGCCCACCGGCTTCCCTTCGCGCCCCTCGCGGCCAATCTCCAAAGCCAGGTTGACCACCGTTTGGAGCGTGTCGAGCGGCACGCGAGTCTCGAGTTGCCGCAGGTCGCGCACGGTGAGGCGGCCGAGGTGGTCGGCCAGGTCGACGACGCTAATCGAGTCGAGCGAGCCGGCCTCGAAGCCGCTGTAGATGGCCACGACCCGAGCCGCGGGGCTGAGCAACTCGTCGGCGATTGACTTGAGCAGGGCTTGCGAGAGCTTGTCGTAGACGGGGGCCTCGGCCGAGTCGAGCAGCACGCTTGAGAGTCCGGCCTCGACGGCGGCCACCGCGTCCTCGGAGCGTTCGACCGCCGTGACGACCTTGAGTTCACCGGCAAGCTCGGCAAGTTGGTTCCAGTCGAGTGTTTCGTCGGCCAAGAGCAGCACGGCATCGGCGCCGGTCCCCTTGGCCAAGGTCACCACCGCGTCGAAGATTGCGCCGAACTCTTCGTTGAATTTCACGGCAAAGGTCTCGCTGGAGTGCATACCCTCGCCCCGGGGCGGGCGAGGGTTGAGCTTGTGCAGAGAATGTACGGACTTTCGCCCGACGGAGCAACCGCACTGCACCGTGGTTTCTGGCCGATTTAGGGCATTTCACCGTCTGGATTTACTCAGGCGCGGCCATTCGAGCCATTTCGGCGCGCAACGCATCCATCGGCGCAATCACATCGTCGACTTTATCCTCGAACAAATCGCCAATGAGCAGATCGGTGATGTGCCCCTTGAGATGCGGGTTGCGTTTGACAAACCGGCCGAAGCTGAAACCGTCGTAGAACTCGCACACCAAGCGGCGCATGCGATCCATGCCCTTGATGAAATCGGGCCCCCACAGACCCAGGCACCCGGCCGAGGTGTCCCCTTGCTCCAAGGCATTGACCACGGCGTCGGCCGCGAGTTGGCCCGACTTGAGCGCCAGCAACACGCCCGACGAGTACAGCGGATCGAGGAATCCGAAGGCATCGCCGACGAGCACCCAGCCGTTGCCGGCCACCTCGCGTGAGCGGTACGAATACTCTTTCGCGGCGCGGAACGGAGCCACGCGCCGCGCGTCCTTGATGCGCGGTTGCAAGCCCGGGCAACGGGCCACTTCCTCAAAGTACACCGCCTCGTGATCCTTCGTGGGGCGATCCTTGAACAGGTACTCGTACGAGGCGACCACGCCAACGCTCATGATGTCGTCATGCAAGGGTATGTACCAGAACCAGCCCTTTTTCCCCTCGATTTGCATGACGATCGTGGCCCCTTCGTCGCGTCCCTGGTCGCGATACGCGCCTTGCCAGTAGGTCCAGAGCGCGGCCTTCTTGAGCACGGGGTCCCATTCGCGCAGCCCCAACCGGCTCATGATCATCGAGGCTTGCCCACTGGCGTCGACGACCACCTTGGCATAGACGCGACGCTGCTGGCCCGCTTCGTCGACGAGCTCGACGCCGACGGCGCGATCTCCCTCGAAGAGCACTTCGAGCACGCGCACACCCTCATGCACACTGACGCCATGCTCGGCCGCGTTGCGGAGCATCATCAGATCGAATTCGCTGCGCAGCACTTGCCACGTTTGCGAACTCTCGTGCGGCTTGTTGTCCATGAAGTAGAACGGCTCGGAGAGCTTCCCCTTGTCGGTCACGAACTGCACGCTGTACTTCTTGACGAAGTGACTCTGCCGCAGCTTGGGGAGCATGTTGAGCCGTTCGAGCACCCAAAAGGTCTCAGGAATGAGCGACTCGCCAATGTGAAAACGCGGAAAATGATCGCGCTCGAACAACTGCACCTGATAGCCTTTTTGGGCGATCAAGGTCGAGACGGTCGCGCCGCTCGGCCCGCCGCCAATCACAATCACGTCGGTTTGTTCGGGGATAGGCATGGGAGTTCTCGGTTTTCAGTTCTCGGTTTTCGGTTGAAACGGAGGCAAGGGGAATCTAGTGGTCGCGGGGCCACGGGGCGTCGGGGTCTTCGTGCGGTGCTCGGGCAAGTTGCAGCAGCGAGATGAGTTGCTCGCGCTGCGCGGCGGTCAGGTGCCCCAGTTGCTTGCGATGGGCGTCACGCACCGCGGTGCGTAACTGGTCGAGCAGTTCCATGCCAGCGGCGGTGATGGAGACCTCGACCACGCGACGGTTGTCGCTGCGTCGCTCGCGCTCGACCCAGCCGGCGTCGGAGAGCTTGTCGACCAGCCGGGTCATGTCGGGAGAGCGCGAGACGAGCCGTTCGCCCAAGGCCAGCGTGGGCATCGGTCGCGGATGCGCGGCCCGCAACACCCGCAAGGCGTTGTACTGCTGCGCGGTGAGTCCGTGCTGCTCGAACAGTCGGTCTTCGATTTCCTTGAGGCGGTCATAGGTGCGCCACAGGTTAAGATACGCTTCTTGCTCGGCGGAGTCGAAGCGGCGTGATCGTCGGCGCGGGGCCGCGGGGGTGCTCATGCGTGTTAAATTAACTCATCGGCAGAAACCCGTCAAGACAATAGTTGTTTGAAGGTGTATTTGAGCTGGATCGCAATTACCCCCCCAATTCGTTAGCCGCGGCTAACGTGTTCCACAGTCGAATGGCGCCTGATGCGCGAGATTCCCAAGCATGCGCGTTGGGTAGGCCGCTGGGCTACTTATTGCTGGCGGCTTTGGCGGCGGCTTCGAGCCGCTTCTTGAAGTCACTGTAGATGGGCAGATGACGATAGTAGACTTCGAGAATGAAGATTGAGTGGCAGGTCACATAGAGCCGCCCGCCGGCACGGTTCATGGCCCAAACGTCGGCCCCATTGGACCGCGTTGAGCCCGCCCCGAGCGGATTCCAACTCCCCTTATTGACGCCGTCGGTGTCTTGCCGCGTGACGAGCATGTCGCGCTGCATGTTGTTCCACTTTTCCCAGTACTCGCCTTCCATGTGATGTAAGAACTGCGTGGCGTAATACCAATAGTACACGTCCCGTTCTTCCCAGCGGGGCAAGAAGTCGGCTTCGATCAGCAGCTTGGCGGCCTGCACCAGCCGGGTATCGTCGCGCGGCGTGCCGAGGTACTGTCGCAGCAGCATGGCCACCGAGGTCATTACGATATTCGGATTTTGATCCGGCAGATACGAATACACGACCCCCTTGTCGAACGAGACTTTTTTGTTGGCCATCGTCAGATTGAAAGCCCCAGGCGCGGTCGCCAGATCGAGATACTTGGCGACCCGCTCAAAGGTTTCGTTCGGCACTTCGAGGTTGGCCATCTTGCCGCTCTGCAGAGCCATGAAGGCCCAACCAGTGACGGACGTGTCGGCGTCGAACTTGGCCTGATAGCGCCAGCCGCCGAGGTCGACGTCCTGCACCGCGACGAGGTAATTGAGCGCCCGCTGCGCGCCGTCTTTGAAGCGGTTATCGCCTGTCATGCCGTACAGCTCACAGATCGCCATCGTCGCTTGTGCGTGGGCGTAGTTCTTCTCCGACGGCGGGATCGACGGGCAAAAGCACCCCTCGCGATCTTGCTGCGACAGCAGGTAGTTGATACCCAAGTTGACGTTCGGCGCGAAACGGCCGGTGGCATGCGTGTGGCCGAAGCCCTGAAAGGCGATCAGTGCCATGGCCGTGGCGGCCACGTAGTTCTCGTTGACGACCAAGTCCTCGTTGTCGAGCCGATCGTGGCCGCGGAGTTGCCAGCGGCCGGTCTTTTTATCTTGCTTGCTCGCCAGCCATTGCAGGCCTTGCAGCACGGCGTTGTCGCTATTGAGCGTCGCTCCGTATTTCTTGCCGAGCATGCTCCGCATGCCTTCGTCGCGCCCTTGCAGCGCGATGCCCATCGTCGGCGCCTTGATGAACACCTCGGGCACACCGCTGGTGGCCATCGCCACGTCCACCTTGGGCATGGCGGCAAACGGATTGCTGACCTGCGGCAAAGCGGTATTCGTGAACGATGCATCGGGCGTGGGGAGCGCATTCGAGATGGTCACCGAATCGCTGATGAGTTGCTCCCCTTCCTCAGTCGCGGTGGCCACGATCATGATACTGTTGTACTCATGCGTCGAGATGGCCCATAGGCCAGCCACGATGATCAGAATCATGTGGGCGACCAAGCTGACGAGCATCGGCGTGGCGTTCTTGCGCAAACTCTCTTTAATTTGCTCTTCGGCCGACAGCTCTTCCTCGTGCTGTTCGCGGACCATCGCCGACTGAACGTCGCCCACAAGCACCGGCCGAAACGACATGACGCGGGCGGGGCCCGGCGAGCTTGGGATGGGGGCTGCCGGGTTCAGTGTCGGTCGCGAAGAGGGCATGGCGTCCGGGGGCAGGTCGACCCCGGCGCGACGCGCGGGCTTCGGCTGGGCGCTGGACGGCTGCGGGACAGACGCGGGTTGATTCGTAGGCGTCGGCGACGAGGGTGTTGGGGCTGCGGGCGTGTCGGGCATTAGCACCGGACGCGCCGCACGCTGCGGGGCAGGGGGGGCGGGCTTCGCCGGCTGCGGTGGAAGGCCCGTCGGCTTGACAGGACTCGGGGGCAACGCGGCAGCCGGGGGCAAATCGGCATCGGGCAACACCTGGGGCATCGCCACGCCTCGCCGCTTGCTCGACTGCGGAGGACTCGCCGGGGGCAGCGCTGCCGGTGGGAGCGCGTCGTCGGGGCGTTGGGGGCGTTGCGGTGTCGACATCGGTCGAGCTAGACCCTAAAAGCAGACGAGATAAGATGCGTCACCATGCTAGACCGATGAAAACAACTCAAGCGAGTGCCATTTTGAGCGGAATCGCTCGCGGCTCACAAGATCGAAGCGTTCACTTGACCTAAGTCTATTCTTGTACGGCATCTGCGCCAAGCAATTTAGCGCCCGAGACGACACCGCTCGGACCGGTTATGCGTGTTGCACGTGTCGCACGGGGCGCGGAGCCCCATTTGGCCCCTAGACCTGGAGACGCCGATAGGTAGAATACCTCGGTCGCAACGACATGAGAGATGGCCGTTTGCGACCCCTGACGCGGGGTGGAGCAGCCCGGTAGCTCGCGAGGCTCATAACCTCGAGGTCACAGGTTCGAATCCTGTCCCCGCCACTTGAAGCCCATTCGCCGTTAAATGCGGCGATTGGCCGTGAGTCGCA
>CAZZBK010000008.1:0-81519 GCA_964652155.1 uncultured Planctomycetaceae bacterium
AGCGCTGTGCCCTCGGAGTGCCTCGCATGTCGGTCGAAACCTCTCCCCCGTCGATGGACGAGCCGAGCGATGAAACGCTCTGGCAGGCCTTCCGTGAACAGGGAGACGAGACGGCGTTTGCCACGCTCGTGCACCGCTATGAGCGGCCGCTGTTCAACTATCTGGCACGCTACACGGGCGACCCCAACCAGGCCGAGGAACTGTTCCAGGCGACCTTCGAGCGGGTCTTCGAGCATCGCCAGCAATTTGAGCCAGGACGACGCTTCCGCCCCTGGGTCTACAGCATTGCCACGCATCAGGCCATTGATGCCCTGCGCCATGCCGGGCGACACAAGCCGCTCGAGTTCGATGCCGCGAGCGACGACCATGACACCGACACGGGCAAGTTGTTCAACCTGCTCAGCGACGACGAGCCCAGCCCACTGGCACAGCTCGAAACGGCCGAGCGCCGCGATTGGGTGCGTCTGGCCGTGAGCCGATTGCCCGAGAATTTACGCAGCGTCGTGCTGATGGCGTATTACGACGGCATGACACTCAGCGAAGTGGCCGAGACGCTGCACCAACCGCTGGGGACCGTAAAATCGCGGCTGCACAAGGCCCTGCTGCTGCTCAACGCCGACTGGAAACGAGGGCACCGACTCGATGCGGCCTGAAAGGAACACTGGGCGATGCGCGACCATTTGATCAGCTATTTGCTCGATTTGCTCGAAGCCGAGGAGCGCGCGTTGCTCGAAGCGTGCTTGCAACACGACGCGCGGCTACGCGCCGAGTTGGAGGTGTTTCGTCGCGCCCTGGAACTGCTGGAGCACGACGACGAACACCTGGAAACGCCCGCCGCGTTGGCCCATCGCACCTGCCAGCGGCTGCTCGCCAAGCACCGCGCCAAGCAGGAGCTTTCGCCAAGCGAGGACTAAGCTTACGCAAAAGGTGAATGACCCAAGCTGCGCCGGGCAACGCTCACCTGGCCACTATGCAGCCCTTCGTGCCAGACCGCCATTTCAAGCACGCCGGCTCGATTTTGAAACAGGTCGGTCAGTTCCTTAGGCATCGGCTGTTCCAAGTCCGCCTCGGACATGCCGTCGAGAATCGAGAGCAACACCTGCCGCCGCTCTCGCATCAGGGCCAACACCTCGTCGACATTCGGATACTCCGCCGCGTTGGCCACGGGATGCGAGCCCATGCCAAACCGGTCCTCGATCGACGTGAGCTTCAAGGCCCGCTCGGGTGCCAAGGCCGAGATGAAAAAATTGTCGGCAAAGGCCATGTGCCCCACGAACCACAAGGCATGGTTGGCCTGCTCATGGACCTGATGCGTCCATTGCTCGGGAGTATGGAAGTCGGCCAGCATCCGCTCGGTGAATCCGCGCGCCTTTTCCAGTTGGCCGCGTAAACACGCTTTTAGACTCATGATGTCTCACCTCGACTCGACCTCGTCGGGGCCGCGTCGCCACAATGACATAAGTTATTCATAACAAGCAACTTAAATCTACCGGCCAGACAGGTGCCACTCAAGACGTGGGTGGGAGTGGGGAAGCGGCTTTCAGGCCCGTGTGACGCTCCGATCAGGACTTACGGCAAGTCGAGCCAGGATTATTTGAAAATCTGCCGCGACGAAAGTTCCTGCCCTGTGGATACCTACGGCGATCGAAGCGAGTTCTGAGCGGGATGGAGCAAAAAAATCGCTTGACGCTGGGGGGAGCCAGGGTATCTTTGGCGACTGTTGGGGACTAGTGGGGATTAGTGGTGAATGATGTTGCTCACCGGAAAATTCGTTCGATCGGTGGACGACAAGCTGAGAATCGCCATCCCCAAGCGTCTCCGCGACGCGATGAGTTCGACACCCACGAGCGACGTCTATATCGCGCCGGGCACGGATGGATCGTTGGCGATTTACTCGCCCGAAGCGTTTGCCAAGTTGGCGCAGCGAATGGAGTCGGCCCCGCCGGCACAGGAGGACGTGCGGGCCTTTAACCGTCTGTTTTACGCCCAGACGGAGCGTGTCGAGATCGACGCCCAAGGACGAATCCGCGTACCGGTCGAGTTGGCCCAACTAGCGCAGCTCGACAAAGAGGCGGTGATGTTGGGCATTCAGGATCATATTGAACTGTGGGACCGCTCGCGATGGGAGCAATACCTGTCGGCCACGGCACCCCGCTACGATCAGATTGCCGAGCGTGCGATGGGGCGCCCCAGCGGTCCACCATCGGTCGGCTGAGCCGTTGTCCGTTATTGCCAGAGATTGTGCAGAAATTCGCCTCGCGTGTTGCAGAACCGAGACCGTCACCGGCCACGGATGGTCTTTGTGTTACCCAAACCCTGGGGCTCGATTCCACGTCATCGAGTCTGCGACACGGATCGTTAGCGCATGACGCGCGGCGGTTGCGAACCGTGGTTCGCGCGTCGAGTAGGACGCGCCGGACCGCAACCGCCCCATCTGCGTGAGACACATGGAGGTGTCTGGATGGGGATCGTGTTCCAAAAGAACAACGGCGTCGATCTGATCTTGGATCGACGCCGTTGTTTCGTTTGACGACTGCAAAACTAATATGCCGGGCTTACCGCTTGGCCGACTCGGCGCTCGACTGCGCGGGGGCTGAGGCGGGCGGGTCGAACTGGCGAATGGCCGTGCCGGTCTCGCCGTTCCACACACGCAGCACGCTGTCTTGTCCGCCGGCGATCACCACCTTGCCGTCGGGCGTAATCGCGCTGCCGTACATGAAGTCGGTGCCGCCGGCATAGCTGCGCACCGCGCCGCCGTTGTCAACGCGTTGCAGCTTCACCGACTTGTCTCCCGCCGAGGCGATCGCATTCACGCTGTCGCCAGCAAAGTGAATTGAGGTGACCTCTTTGGTGAAACCTTGGATGGTTCGCTTTTGGTCCCCCGAGACAAAGTCCCAGACTTTGATCACGTTATCGGCGCCGCAGCTAGCCAGCGTTCGGCTGTCGCTCATCCAGCTCACGCCCAGCACGTGGTGCGTGTGCCCTTCAAACGACTTGACGAATTTGCCCGTGGCAACCTCGAAGACCTTGACGAACTTATCTGCTGCGCCCGAGGCCAGGTACTTGCCATCGAACGAGAATTCGATGCCGAAGACGGTGTCGCTATGGGCCTCGGCCAGGTCGCGAACCAATTTGCCGTCGGCCACATTGAATATCTTGAGTTCGCCGCCGCGCGACGGAGCGCCGCCGCCGGCCGCGAGCATCTTGCCGTCATTGCTGAACGCCAAGGCCGTAACTCGGTCGGCAAATTCCTGACCGTTGCTGGGGCCCAGCGTGCGGGCAAGCTTCCACTCGGGCAGCGTACTCCAGAGGGTCAAGTTCTTGTCAGCGCCCGCGGCCACAAGCGTCTTATCGTCGGCAAAGGCGATCGCGGTGACCGCGGCCGCTTGACCTTCGAGCACCTCGAACGCCGCGCCGGTTTCAGCGCTGAACAGGTGGATCAGTTTATCTTCGCTGGCAAACGCCACTTCGAGACCATCGGGCGAGAACGCCACGGCGGTCAACGGCGATTCCGCGTCGGCTGATGCCTTCTTGGCAACATCCAAATCGGCTTCGGCTTTCTTCTGACGTTCTTCGGCGGCAGCGGCGGAGGCCTTGGTTTGCGGGACACGCTCGGTGGCCTTCTTCGACGCCGCTTGCGAGGCTGTCAACGCCCGCTCGGCCGACATGCGGGCCGTCTCGGCATCGGTCCGAATCTTATCCGCGTCGGCAAACGCTTTTTCCTTGGCGGGCAGTTCGCCTTGCGCCTTCTTGAGCTGATCGGCCGCTTGCGTCGCCGCCGTGTCGGCCTTGGCCTTGTCTTGCTGCGCGGTCTTGAGTTTCTCGGCAGCATCCTTGGCTTCTTTGTCGGCCTTGTCACGAGCATCGGCCAGTTCCTTCTTGTCCTTCTCCTTATCGGCGGCGGCCTTGGCCGCTTGGAACTTGTCGGTCGCGGCCTTGGCTGCGGCCTCGGCATCGGTCAGCGCTTTGGCGGCCTTCTCTTTGGCGGCATCGGCGGTCTTCACGGCCGGCTCGGCATCTTTGACCGCCTTTTCAGCAGCCGCTTTATCATCGGCGGGCTTCTTGACCGCGTCGGTCTTTTCTTTGGCCGTCTTCTTGGCCGCTTCAAGCGAGTCGGTCGCCTTTTTCACTCCCTCGGCCTCGGTGGTCACGGCCTTTTCGGCTTCGGTCACCACCGTCTTTTCATAGGCCACGTCGGCCTTGGCCAACACAACCAGGCGATCCTTCTGCGCCACGACCGTCGTGCGACGTAGATCGCCGCGCAACTCAGAGAGCGCCTTGCCATCGGCCAAGTTAAAGAGGCGAGCCCGCTTGTCTTTGCCCGCGGTCACAAGCCGTGTGCCGTCGGCCCGCACGGCCAACGACGCTAAAGGACCATCGTGCTTGATCTGACGCACCTGACGTTTGGCGGGCGCGTCAAAAATCGTGACCGTGCCATCCTCGACGCCGATGATGACCTGCGTGGGATTGCTCGCGATCGGTTCCATTGCCACGGCCTTCTTGCCCAGGGCGGGCAACTCGATCGCCGGCTTCATCGGCTCGGCCATGTTCAACACGAGCGCCTTGGGCTCAGCCCCAGCCACGACCACTTGCTTGCCCCCATCGATCACGGCAAACGTCTCGATCGGAAACGGAGCTTCGATTTGGCCCGCCGCTTCACCGCCGGGCAATTGCCAACCGCGAACCGTCTTGTCGGCCGAGGCCGAGTACAGCTTGCCATCGGCCGTGAACTTCACGCTGGCCACAGCACCAGTATGTCCGGTCAGCGTTTTGTGCAATTTTCCGCCGGCGCGCTCAAACACCTTCACGGCACCATCGGCCGAGCCGACAGCCACCCACTTGCCATCCGCGCTCACCGCCATCGCACGTCCCGTGTCTCCCACGTTGGCAATTTTGCTCTCTTGCAGATTACGCGGACGTTGCCACAACTTGACGTTTCGATATCCGCCCGTGGCGAGCGTAGCGCCATCGGGGCTGAACGCCAGCGATTGGATTAAGTCCAAGTCGGCGACGCCGGGTTGCTTGTAGATGCCTTGCTTGACCAAGTCGGGGTCGGTGAGCCGGCCAATCACGCGGCCGGTGAGGGCTTGATAGAGAAACACTTGGTTGGCTCGGGCGGCGGCGGCGTATTGACCGTCGCTCGACAGGGCCACGGCGTAGATCGGATTCACGCCCGGCGGCAGCGGTTGCCATTGAATCGCCTCAGCCGTGCGGGTCACCGTGCCGGTTGCGCCCTGATCGATCCACAGCTTGATCAACCCGAGTTCTTGGGGCGTGAGTGGCTTGGCGGCGACTTTGTTGTCTTTCGGCGGCATGATGTCGTCGACTTCGCCCGTGGCGCGTTGCAGCAGCAAGCTCTTCAGGCCGTCTTTGGCGATCGCCGAGGGACCGCTGTCGCCCCCCTTGAGAATTGACTGCGGGCTTTCGAGCACCAGCTTGCCCTCGGCCTGGGTCGTATTGTGACAGGCGACGCAATTCTTGCGCAGGATCGGCAGCACGTCCTTTTCAAAATCGACGGGCTTGTCGCGCTTGACCTCAGCGATCTGGATGACCTTCTTCCCATCGGCAGCGAACAACGCTCCGGCATGCAAGCTAAGCAACGCACACAGAGCCCAACGGAGACGGGAGAGTTCGAAGAGTGACATCGACGCACCTATGTCAGAGCAAGGGAATGATGAAGGATGGAGGCCGCGACCGTTGTGGCAGTCGCTCAGAGCAGGGCTTACGGGTTGACCTTGAGCGTAAAGGTTTGCTCGACGGTCAGATTCTGATTATTGAACTTCGGCTTGCCACGCAACGTGATCGTGTAGGTCCCGGCGGCCGAGTCTTTGGCCGTGGCCAGCGTGATCGGTGCTTCGTTTTGACCTTTGGCGATGGGTTTCGGAGTGACTTTCACATTCTTCAACTCGGGCGGCAAAGCCACTTCGAGTTCGATCGCGTCGGCAAATCCGTACAGCCGCTCGGCCGCGACAGCGATATCAATCTGCTCGCCCACCTTGACCGAAGGCTTGTCATTCTTCAGCGACAACTTGATCGGTGCCGCCGTGATCGACAACTGCGCGACGTTCGAGGGGATGATGATATTCAGGTCTTTGGGCTTGGCGGCGTTCGCCATGTCGGTCGCCTTCTTATCAGCGACGGTCTTGGCATCGCCAGCGGCCTTGGCCTTGGCCTGAGCCACCTTAAGCGCCTCGTCCGCCGCGGTCTTCTTGGCTGCCGTTTCCTTGGCCTTGGCATCGAGCGCCGCGCGATTGGCGTCGGTGGCCTTTTTAAGTTCGGCTTGTGCGTCTTTCGCGGCCTTGTCGGCATCTTGCACGGCCTTCTCAGCCGTCTTCACCGCCGCCGCCAAATCGGTGCTCAATTTTTCCATTTCCTTCTTGAAGTTCGCGGCCTTGTCGGCCCCTTCTGCATCGCGTTTGTACGATACCTTGGCTGGTGCTCGCAGGTAGAACGAGAACGTTCCGAGCGGCGCATTGCCCGGCACGTCAAACGTCACTTTGCCGTCCGACGCGCCAGCGGCGATCGCCACGGGTTGCGGCTTGAAGATGGCCGGCAATCCCAGCGGTGTCAGCGTGAGCGCTTCCTTGAATCCTTCGCGTCGTGTGATTTTGACCGGAATCTCGACCTTGCCGGCGCGAGACATGTCCCAGGCTTTTCCTTCACCGAGCGTGATCGCGACCGGCACACTCTCGCTGGCCACCACGGCCATCGTCAACTCGCGGGCCGCACGTGCCTCGGAAGGCTTACCCGGTTGATTCTGCACGACCACGGCAGGCCAAATGGTCGTCCCGCCACGCGCTGCGCGGGTCACGGTTTGATCGCCAATTTTCGCCTTGCCGACAATTTTAATCGCCCCACTCCAGGCCACGGCATTCTCGGTCGCCGTGACCACCAGCGGCAGCGCGTCTTGATCGGGCCCCAACAAGGTCGGCTTGCAGGTGACCCCCGCCGGCAGACCTTCGACCGATACCTCGATGGGCTCGTTAAAGCCGTCGCGGCGGAAGGCAGCGACATCGATCGTCTCGCTCGCTCCACGACGCAACTCGACGTTCCAAGGGCGAGCGTCTTTGCCCAGCGTGGGGTAAGCCGGCACAGCCGCCAGACGGAAATCAGGCTTAGGCTCGCGAATGCTCAGGCGATACACACGCCGTGGATCCCCCACCGAGCCGTACAAGTCACGCACCAGCACGCGATACGTCGAGTCCTCGCCCACTTGCAGACGATAGCTGGCGTCGCCATTGACCGTCGGAAATGAGGTGCCGACAAGATCTTTCGTGTCGTCGTCCAGTTCGGTGACGTCGGTGGTCTTTTCCACGCCCATCGCGTCTTGGGTCACGCGTTGAATCACCACGCTCGGATCGGTCGGTAATCCGAACCGCTGAGAGACCATCTCGATATAGTAGACCGCACCCTTCTTGGCATCGAATTGAATCCAATCCTCGTCCGCGCGGACGGCAAATTGTCCGACGTAATCGCACGGGACGGTGACCTTTTGGGCATGCGCCGGATCGTTGTTCGGTTCTTGCTCAAGGACCACCGGTGCGGCGGCAAGGCCGATCAACACCGGATTCGACGATTTCTGTGAACTTTGCACACGATACTCGAAATTATCGAGCATCACTTCGCTCGATGCAACAAACGAAGGCAGCGCCAGCGTGTCCGTTTGTTTGGGAATATCAAGCGTCACGCTGATCTGCTCGAGCGTGCGGCCGGCGACCTCGACCCCCTTGGCACTCACGCCGCCAGGCAAGTTGCGACCGTACACTTTGAACACCTGCTTGCTACCCGGCAACGCCACCGGAGGCCAAACAAAATCAACGTACGGGCCGGTGTGCACATTCAATCGATAAAAGTGCTCAGCACCACCCTCATACAAAAAGTCATACACGGCGACCACATACTCGCCATCGGCGGGAACCGTCAAATCGAGCAGCGGATCGCGACGATTCGCATTGCGATTGCGGGCCAGTTCAACGCCCCGACTATCGAACAGAATCAACGAGGCGTCCATGCGCGAGTCCAAACGCTGCGCCCAGACGTCGACAATCACTCGCTGACCTTTCTTGGCGGCGAACTTATAAAAATCGGGATTCGCCGCGTTGGCCGTGCCGTTGACAGTCGACTCCAAATTGATCGAGAGCGCTTTGTTGAACGCGGTGTTGTCCGCAGTCTCGGTAACTTCATCGAGTTGGCCGACAATAAACGAGCGCGGATTCGAGATGCCATATTGGCCGACCGCACGCACATCGTAGGTTCCGGGAGGAACCTCCTTCGCCACCGTGACCAGGAACATACTGGGAACGGGCTGCGGCGCACCACCGTAGGCAGGCACTTCCATCTTCGGCTTGGAGGTAATGCCCGGATGCGAGAAGAGCAACTTTGCGGTGTTGTCCAAGTCGACACCGGCCGTGACTTTCACTTCCAACTCAACGCCCGATTTAGCGCCCAGCGGCGCAATCGCCCAGAGTTGAATGGCCGGCAGCGCGGCCGAGTCGACCTTGGGCTGTGCATGTGCCGCACGCTCCAGCGTGCCGAGCATTGCGAGCAGCAACGGAAGAACCGCCGCACAGGCGGCAACGCGTCGAGAGAGTCGTGAAGCTGATTGCCATGCAACCGTGCAATTCGTTGCCATAATCATATGCCTTATGGACTGATGGTGGCGAGCAGTGCGAGGAGGGGACGAACCCAAGGATCGTCGTTCGCACGTTATTGGGGCAGGTCAAGCTGCTGTTACGTCTCGACTCGATACTCGACGGCGATCGCTTAAACCGCGCCACCGTCAGGATCGATAGAGCCGTAACTAAATAGCGTAGTCATCTGGCGAAGAATGTAAAGCAAGTTTTTACATGAATCAAACGAAACAGACGTGCCAAACCGCACACTCACGAGTGGCTAAAAAATGGCTCGGGACTAACCCTGCGTTTCCAGGGGCACCGATCAAAATGAAACGGTCACCCCCTTCTCCGCCGCCATTTTACAAAGAACTCAAAATGCGTTGGGGCAGGCACAAGGCCTGCCCCAACTCACGATCGAGACGAACATCCCCGCGGCGGCATGGACCGCCGGGAAGAGGATGTTTAGTGATTGAACAAAAATTCCTTCGTGTTGATCAAGGCCCAAATAATGTCTTCGTAGGCCTGTTGCTTGTTCTCGTGCTTCTCAACGTGGGCTGCGGCGATCTTGCCTTCCTCAGCCGTCGGCAGACGAGAGAACACTTGCAGGTACAGGGCACGAATGTTTTCCTCGGGCTTCTTGTCCTTGTCGCGAATGAACTGAGCCGCGCGACCGCCACCGGCGGACAGCTTGCCCTGGATTTCGCTCGAATTGAGCAAGTGCAGGCTTTGCGCCAGATTGGCCTCGCCTGAGCGTTCGCATTCGCAAGCGCTCGCCGACTCGGGACGACCGAACACCGTGAGGAAGTACGAATTGACGCTCGTGTCCGGCAATTGCACGGCACGGGTACCCGTGGGCAAGCCACCGAACGCCGTCGGGGCCAACGTGGCCACGTCAACCGAATCCAGCAGCACTTCAGCGGTCAATCGCTTCGGATAGTAGCGCGAGAAGTTCTGCTTGTCGTTCAGATTGTACTCATTCGGCTCTGAACTGAACTGATAAACATTCGACTGCACAATCGTGCGGACGAGCGCCTTGAGATCAAACTTGCTCTTGATGAACTGCTGCGACAGACCATCGATCAACTCCTGATTCGACGCCGGGTTCGTGACCCGCATGTCGTCTTCCGGATCCACGATCCCGCGACCGAAGAAATGCTTCCAATAGCGGTTGACCAACGATTTGGCGAAGAACGGGTTCTTTTCGTTGGCCATCCAGTCGGCCAAGGCCTGACGGGGGTCATTCTGCGGAGCGAGCGCCAGCGGCTCCTCGCCCAAACCGGTCGGCTTGAGTCGTTCACCCGTCTTGGGGTTCGTCGCTCCCGCTTCGCCACGCTTATGCACCAGCTTCAGTTCGACCTGATCGGAGCCGGGCTTCTTGCTCACTTGCGAGAAGAAAGCGGAAAAGCCGTAGTAGTCGCGTTGGCTCCACTTCTCGAACGGATGATGGTGGCAGCGAGCGCATTGAATACGCAGACCCAAGAACAGTTGGGCCGTGTCTTCGACCTGCTGCTCGACAGTATTCACTTCGCGATACCAAGTGACCGGCGGGTTCTCGACCAGATCGCCCGAGGCGGCCACGATGTCACGAACAAACTCGTCGTATGGCTTATTTTGATAGAGGCTTTCGCGAATCCACGAATGAAAGGCGTAGGTGCCCTTCACGTGGGCCGGCGTGCGGCGGCGATTGCGAAGCACCGAGCTCCACTTGTTCGCAAAGTAGTCCGCATAGTCACCGCTGGCCAGCAGGCGATCGACCAACTGATCGCGCTTGGTGGCGCTCTTGTCGGCCAAATACTGCTCGGACTCTTCCAAGGTCGGCAACCGACCGGCAACGTCGATCGTCACGCGACGGATGAACGTCGAGTCGTCGCAAACGGGGGACGGCGGCACGCCCAGCGTCTTGAGCTTGGCAAAGACCGCCTCGTCGACAACGTTCTTGGCCTTGGGCAAATCCTTGACCACGATGCCCAGCGGCAACGAAGCACGGAACACAGCCACCGAACCCTGATAACGAGCCATGATGGCCACGTCACCGGTCAGATCCAAGGTTCGTACCAAACCGGTCGTCGAAACTTCGGCCATCTCCGTGTTGTTCGGCTCGAATTGAGCCAAACGAGTCACGTCTTCGACCGAGCCGTCCGTATAGTGCGCGAGCACGATCAACTGCTGGCGACCGTTGCGCTGCATCGTTCGGGCCGGGGGGAAGGCCGAAATATAATCCACCTTCGGATCGCTCTCGGAGCCAAACGGCATGCCGTTGGAAATCCAGCGGCGCACCAAGCGATACTCGTGCGAGTCTACATCCATTCGCTGCCCACCACCGTGGGGCACGCTGTTAACCGCCTTCTGCAGGAGCAAGCTGCGGTCGGCCGACGCCGGGAACAAGCGGCGACCTCGGCCTTCCTTCACCAAATGCTCGAAATCTTCACCCGGCTCGAAGCCTAGAAGCGACAACTTAAAGCCATTCTGGCCGCTAGCCTTACCGTGGCAGCCACCGCTATTGCAGCCAAACTTGGTAAAGACCGGCACAATTTGATTCGCAAAATTGATGGTGCGATCGTCGACAAAGTGCTCGACGACAACTTCAACCTGTGCGGTCTGATTGTTGCCGCTCGTCGCCTTGACGACCGCCTTGCCATTGCCAAGCGGACGAACCAAGCCGGTTTCGTCGATGGTGACGATATTGGCCGGGGTCGACTCGTACTTGACTTGATCCGTGACGTCAAACAACTCGCCATTGGCAAGCTTGGCCGTCACGACCAACTGCTGACGAGCGTCTTGACCACGCAACACGGCCGGATGTTTGTCCCCTAAGCCGCCATCGACTTGGATACTGGCAATCGCGGCCGTGGGCTTAGCCACGACATCGGATTTCACCGCTGCGGGTGTATCCGCAGCCGATGCGCCAATGGGCAGTATGAGTAGAAGCGAAGCTAACCAAGAACAACGACTCATGGGGTCCTCCCTTGAGCAAAGCAAAGCGAAGGTGATTCAGGCAGGGTATGCAAGGCGGGAAGTCACATTAACGGACTTGAGAATAATTATCTCTAATCAAGTCCATCGTTGCAAGCTTTTTTTCGAGCATGGAACCAGATCGGCCGGGCGCTCAAACCTACCCATGCCAACGTAATAAGCTGCGGCTGGGCAACGAAATTGGCTCGTCACCCAGCCGCGGCGATTAGAAGCTTAGACCATCTCGTGGATCGTTTCTCGGTGTTCGACCAAGTACTGCGGGCGACCGGCCGAGTCGATCAACTGCGTCGCGTCAACGTCGATCCCCAATTGGCGATAGACGGTCGCGAACACCTGTTGCAATCGGACCGGACGGTCTTGCGGACGTTCGCCCAGGTGATTGGTCGAGCCAATCACTTGGCCGGTTCGCAAGCCACCACCTGCCAACACGGCAAACCCCGCGGCGGGCCAGTGATCGCGACCGGCGTTCATATTGACGCGCGGCGTGCGACCAAATTCACCCGAGATCAGGATCAGCGTGTCGTCGAGCAAGCCGCGTTCCTTGAGATCCCCCAGCAAGGCGCTAAGACCGACGTCCAATTGCGGCAACTGCCGCTTCATGGTGTCGAAGTTCTGGCTGTGCGTGTCCCAGCCGCCAAAAGTGAAGCTGACGACGCGCACACCGGCTTCAACCAGTCGACGAGCGACGAGGAAGTTCCGATTGCTGCCATAAGCCTCGCGCGTCTTGGTCGGCTCTTTGTCCGCATCAAGTGCGTCAGCGATCGCGCCGCTGAGCACCACGTCCATCGCCTTTTGAGTAAAGGCATCGGCCGCGGCCATCGTGCCCGAGCGATCCGTGTCGCGACGGAAGTTATCGAGGCTGCTGAGCAATTCCTTGCGTTGATACAGCCGAGCTTCCTCAAGCCGCAGACGCAAATTGGCCCGGGCTTCGCCATCGGGCTGATAATCCTTGAACGTCGGTCCCAGGTAGCCTGGCGAGGTGAACTGCGACAGCGCCACCGAGGCGAGCGGGCAACCGGCCGCGGGGCCATGCACCTTCGTCACAACGGCACCCAGGCCGGGGCGACCACCCATCATGCGGAGCGAAGCCTCGGGCCAGCCCGAGTCGGCTTGCTTGGTCGTGTGTTCGTTCGAGAAATCAGAGATCGAACGGACAATCACCAGCTTGTCGCCATGCTGGGCGAGCTTCGGCATGAGTTCGCAAATTTGCATCCCCGGCACGTTCGTGTCGATCGGGCGGAAGTTGCCGCGGAACTCGACCGGTGCCATCGGCTTGAGGTCGAACGTATCCATGTGCGTCGGACCGCCCGGCAAGCAGATATTGATGATCGAGCGGCGTTTGCCACTCGGGCCCGCCAGGGCGTCGCTGCGCAGGACATCGGCGAGCGTCAGGCCACCCAGGCCCATCGCACCGATCCGCAACACGTCGCGGCGGCTCACTTGATCGCAAAAACGGTTGGCCGAACGACCTTCGATGGACAACATGGCAAGTCTCCTGGCGGTTGGCTTTGTCTTAAGGCAGGCTAATTCATGGGGCGGGATGGCTGTCGAGTCCGCAATGGCTTCCCTTGGGGAATTCGCGATCCTTCGATCAGCACGGTTTCAACAGCTACATGAGTGATTGTGGCAAACATGAAAAAGGTTTCATGCTTTTCCTCAACTCGACTGTGAGTGTACAGAAATCAACAAAATAAATCAACAAATTCTTATGACTCGACTTGGCCGCAGGGTCGCACCCCCTAAATTAACCTGTTTTCGGGCAGTCCCCAAGCGCGCACAAGTCTGTTAAACTGTCTGAAACTTGATCCCATCCTGAATGCCACCCCCGTCGATGAGTTGCCCCATGAAAATGTTCGCTCAACTCCTGTTCGTGCTGGTCACCCTGATCGTCAGCGGCTGTGGCGGACGGAACATTGGCGAGGCGATGGAGAAAAACACCGCCGATCGGAAGGAGAACCACCGCTTCACGCGCATCAAAGAGGGCATGACTTACGAAGAGGTCGTTGCCATCCTCGGTGAACCCGTCAAGCCGCCGTCGTGGATTCGTTACAACGATCCTAACAAGACGGATGAATTGCAGGCGAAATGGGACAACCGATATGGTCAGCTCGACACCACGTTTGTGCTCAACAAGCTGTACCGTAAGTTTGAACGTCTGCGTCGGCAGTAGTTTTCGTACTTCTACGTGCCGCAGAGGTTGTTCGGCATGGCCAACAAGCCCGATTCGCTCCACGAATTGCAGTTGGCTCCGCCATCGGATCGGCTCCCCGAATCGCCAACGATCGTAGAGTCGTTTCGCTCGGTCCCCGTGGCGAGTGAGCCACCTGCACAATTTTCACTGCGCTGGCTTTTTGTGCTGATGACGGTTGGCTGCGTGCTGTTGTCGCTGGGTCGACTATTCGATCCTGGCCAATTCGCCGGGCTGTGCGGGATACTCACGATCGTATTCCCACTGCTGACGGCGGCACTCAATCGCTTTGACTCGCCGCACATGGAATCGCTCTGGTGGACGCTGCTGCTCGTTTACCTCGTGGCCATCGGCATCGCCGCGCATCACAACATCGCCCAACATTGATGCGGCTCTTGCGTCACGACCGCTGAGCAATGAGCGCGTCGAGTTCCTGCTTGAGCCGGGCGAGAATCTGATCGTAGGGAAACTGCCCAAGTTCGACGCTCCCCTTCTTGAGGTTCACAAAGTTCGGGCCGCACCACAGCCCCAAGTCGGCGTCGTCCGTCTCACCCGGTCCATTCACGCGGCAGCCCATCACGGCGATCGTGAGCGCGTACTCGCGCGCGTAAGCCGTCATCCGCTTGACATCCTCGGCCAACTCAATGAACGCTTCGTTCTCGACCCGCGAACAGCTTGGGCAGCTGATGATATTGAGCGTGTTGAGACCAAAGTCGACGACGCTCCGCACCCGGCCGGCCGCAATGTCGGCCAAGATCTGCTTGCCCGCGACAATTTCCTCGCTTTTGCGCGCATTGGGCACCGTGAGCGAAACACGGATCGTGTCGCCAATGCCGCGGCCAATCAACTGCTCAAACGCGATGCGTGTCTTAATCACGCCGTCGGGCGGCATGCCCGCTTCGGTCACACCGAGGTGCAACGGCACGTCCGGTCGCTGCTCCGCGAAGCGTTTATTGACCTCGATCACCTTGCGCGGGTCCGAGTCCTTGAGCGACACGTTGTAGCGTGTGAAGCCGAGCTGATCGAGCAGCGCGCAATGCTCCCAAGCGCTGGCCAGCATGGGCGCGAGCGAGTCGTCACCGGCAAACTGTTCGAGCTTGGCCGGGTCGACCGAGCCGCAGTTGACGCCCACGCGCATGGCGCAATCGTGGCGCATCGCAACGTCGGCTAGAAACCGGACCTTATCCTGCCACGGTTTCTCGCGCTCGTGATGATACAGATGCCCTGGGTTGTAGCGCACCTCGTCGACATGGGGCGCGACGACCTCGGCCAGCCGGTAGTTCTCTTGCAGGTCGACCCCTAGATTGGCCTTGGTTCGCTGGCGAATCTCGCCCAACGCGGCGGCATCTTTCGGGCTGTCGACTGCGATCCGCACCAGATCGCATCCGGCAGCGCGCAAGGCCTCAGCCTGCTCGACCGTCGCGTCGATGTTTTGGGTGTGCGTCGCGGTCATGCTCTGCACGCTGATCGGGTGGCCAGCCCCGATCGTGACCGAACCAATTTTGACCGCCCGAGTCGCTTTACGCTGCAATTGCAAGGGAAATCTCCTCCCGTGATGGAAGCCGCTCTGATATCTTCGCGAGTTATGCGTGGGGTGACAACCCCTAGAGGTTTTCGGTTCTCCGTTCTCCGTTTTCGGTTTTTCTCTTCTCTGCCTACCGTCTGCTGCCCTCTGCCTGCTCCACCCCATGTACTCTCCCAGCCTGCATGTCGTGCTGTTCGCACCCGAGATCCCGCACAACACGGGGAGCGTGGGGCGAACGTGTGTCGCCGTGGGGGCCAAACTCTGGCTCGTGCGGCCGCTCGGCTTCAGGGTCGACGACTACTACCTCCGCCGCGCGGGGCTCGACTACTGGGAACATCTCAACTGGGAAGTGGTCGACGACTGGAACGCGCTCATCGATCGGCTCCCCTCCAACCCGCCGTATCTGTTCACCAAGACCGCCGAGCGACTGTACACCGACATCACCTACCAGAGCGGCGATGTGTTCGTGTTTGGCCGCGAGTCGTCGGGCCTCCCGCCCTCGCTGCTCGAAGAGCACCGCGAGCGACTCGTGCGGATGCCGCTCCGCCAGCAGGTGCGCAGCTTGAATCTGTCGAACTGCGTGACCGTCGCGCTGTACGAAGCTCAGCGGCAACTCGGCTTCCGTTGGGATGCGTAGTTGGGGACTGTCTCAAATTTGCGAAGTCTGTGGAGCAAATTGGGACGGTCCCCCTCCTCCCCAGCAACCGCGACGAGGGACCGTCGCTTAACGGTCGCGGCGCGGTTTGTAAATTTCAGTCGCCGTGCCGAGATAAGCCTCGGCGGCAAACGCGAGCGTCTCGCTCAACGTCGGATGGGCGTGGATCGACTGGCTCAAGTCATGCACGTCGCAACCCATCTCGATCGCCAGCACCGCCTCGGCGATCATGTCGCCGGCGCTGGGACCAACGATGCCGACCCCTAATATCCGCTCGCTCAGCGGGTCGATGATCAGCTTGGTGAGCCCCTCGGTGCGGCCGAGCGCCTGGGCTTTGCCGCTCGCGACCCACGGATACTTCGAGATCTCGACCTCGATCCCCTGCGCTTTCGCCTGCGCCTCGGTGAGCCCGGTCCAGGCCAGTTCCGGATCGGTAAACACCACGGCCGGAATGCACTGGGCGTCGAACTGCACATTCTCACCGTGAATCACCTCGACCGCGACGCGGCCTTCGTGGGCCGCCTTGTGGGCCAGCATCGGCTCGCCGGCCACGTCGCCGATGGCGAAGATGTGCGGGTCGGCGGTCTTCTGCTGCTTGTCGACTTCGACGAACCCCTTGGCGTTGATCTTCACCTTCGTCTTCTCAAGTCCCAAGCCCTGACTGACCGGCTTGCGGCCGACACTCACCAGTACGCGACTGAACGACTCGGTCCGCTTGCCACTGGCGTCCTCGAAGGTCACCTCGATCGATTTGCCTTGGTCCTTGAGGCCCGCCACCTTGGTATTGAGATAAATGTTCGTGAAGCGTTTGGCGAGATGATTGTGCAACGGCTTGACCAGGTCGCGGTCGGCACCGGGCAATAAACCATCGGTCAACTCGACGACGCTGACCTTGGTGCCGAGTTCGGCATAGACACTCCCCATTTCGAGGCCGATGTACCCGCCACCGACGACCAGCAGTGACTCAGGAATGTCGCGCAGTTCGAGTGCTCCGGTCGAGTCCATCACCCGATCGGTCGGCAAGTCGAACGCGGGGATTTTGGTTGGCACGCTGCCGGTGGCAAGCACGCAATGCTCGAACGTGAGTTTATTGTCGGTGTAGGTCGAGGGATCGCCCCCTTCCAAGCGGAGCGTGGTCGAGTTCTCGAACGTTCCCTTGGCCTGGATGACCTTGACCTTGCGCTGCTTGGCCAGTTGCTTGAGTCCGCCAGTCAGGTTGCCGATCACTTTGTCCTTGCGGGCCCGGAGCGCGTCGACGTTCACGCCGGCTCGGTCCAGTTGTACGCCCCAATCGTGCGTCAGCTCGCGGGCTTCGCTCACCACTTTGGCCACGTGGAGCAGAGCCTTGCTGGGGATGCAGCCGCGCAACAGACAAGTGCCGCCAAGTCGCGGATCGGACTCGACAATCGTGGTTTCAATACCCAAGTCGGCCGCGAGAAACGCCGCGGCATAGCCACCCGGCCCACCGCCCAAAACCACGAGTTTCGATTGCATGATCTTTCCTAAATTCCCTACGTGTGCAAGAATTGAGATTGTAATCACCTGACCATCGTTAGCCAACCGCCCCTCGTTGCTGACGAAATCGAGTAATCACATGAAAAACGCAGTTCGCCATGAACCTCCGGCGCGGAAACAACAGGACATTCGCGTGTTCTTGAGCTACGCTCGCCACGATCGCAATCAGGCGCGAACGGTGTCTGACACTTTGAAAGCCGCTGGAATCGATGTTTGGGACGCGGCTGAGTCGGTCACCCCGGGCGAGAATTGGGCGCGTTCTATCGGCAATGCGCTAGAAAACTGTAACGCCATGGTGGTACTGATTTCTCCGGAGGCGATGAAATCCGATGACGTGAAGCGCGAAATCGAATTTGCCCTGACTGCGCCGAATTTTGCCGACCGGGTGCTCCCCGTGCTCATCAAGGAAGCTAAAGACGCTCCTTGGATTCTGCGCAACTTCCAGTATTTGCCCTGGAAAAAAAACGTCGGCGAACTCATCGTGCAACGATTACAGGCTTCGATTCATGGCTAAGAAACGTCCGAAATCCAAAGCGGACCTTTCGATCAAGCTGTTTTTGTCACATTCGCATCTGGATGAGGCACTTGCCCAGCGTCTTGCGGGCGATTTGCGACAGCATGGCATTGAGGTGTGGTATGCGCCGGCCGAATTGCGCGGTGCCGATCAATGGCATGATGAAATCGGCAGTGCGCTTGAACGGTGCGATTGGATGCTGATTTTACTGTCGCAGCAGGCCATCAAGCCGGAAAATAATCGCTGGATTAAACGCGAGTTGGTGTATGCATTGAGCGACCCTCGATACGATGGCCATATTTTGCCCGTCGTCGTTGATGATTGCGATCCGCTCGTGTTTTCATGGACCCTCAAGAGCATTCAAACCATCTGGTTGCATGGTCGCTATACGGCCGGATTGAAAATAATGCTCGACCGCTGGTCCAACTCACCTCGTAAAAAGTGAGACCTAATCGCGAACCAAAACTCGCCCCACCAACGCCTCGGCCAACGGGTCGCGAGCCGTGCCGCTAAAGCCCAGGTGCAAGTGTCGCCGCCACCCCTCGGCAAACTCGAAACGCTCGCTGAGCCGC
This sequence comes from uncultured Planctomycetaceae bacterium, assembly GCA_964652155.1. Taxonomy (GTDB): domain Bacteria; phylum Planctomycetota; class Planctomycetia; order Pirellulales; family PNKZ01; genus CAZZBK01. The sequence goes on from CAZZBK010000008.1 coordinate 18,558, forward strand.
CCGACGCTGCGCATCAAATCCTGCATCGTGTGCAAGTACGAATCGAGCCCTTGGCTCTGATCCAACCACAGCTTTTGACTCTGGTGCGCGGCGAGCATCGCGGTCTTGCTCGCCATCTTCGAGCCCACGTCGACGAACAGCTTGGGGACAATCGCCCCATAGAGCGGGTCGCAGTTGCCGTGCGGTTGGGCATGGTAGACCGTCACGTCATCGTAATAGGCCGACGTCGGCGGATCGCAGGGAAAATTCGGCATGCACCGCGCAAAGCTCGACGTGACCGCCAACCGGCACGTGTTCGTGTGGTCTTCCATGTAATCGACCGGTGAATGCGTGAGCACGATCGAGGGACGCACCTCGCGCACGATCGAGGCGAGCCGATACAGCGTGGGCCGATCGTACAGCACCTCCATGTCGTGACACAAGCTGTCGTGGAACGTGAAGCCCGCCAACTTGCAGGCCGCTTGCGCCTCGGCGCGGCGCATCGCAATCAGTTCATCTCGGCCATAAACCGTCGAGCCGCAGCAGCCGTCGGCGACGTTCATGTAGTGGATATCGAAACCAGCCTCCTGCAACAACAAGAGCGTGCCGGCCATGACAAACTCGATGTCGTCCGGGTGCGCGGCAATGGCAAATGCGGTGGGCATGGTGAGTTCAAAAGCGTTAAGGTTCGAAATCAATCGTTATTGAGGCTCAGGTAATTAAGTTAGGTAGGACGACCAGCGGGAGTCCGATAATACCGGCCTCGCGTAGCTCGGCCTGTTAAGCTGGTTATCTGACCATCAATAGCCCCTGGCGAGTCGCCGGGAGTCTCAAGACAAGCGAGCAAGGCAATACTAATACCCCACGGCGGCACCGTCCTTGCGCACCTCACTGGCTCCGCGCAAGGTACCGTGCTCCCAATCAATTTGAATCGCCTGATAACCACCGTAGCCGCCACGAGCACGAACGACGAGATGTCCTTTGGCGCGCAGGGTCGCGACCGCCTCGTCGCGAATCCCCCCTTCGACAAATACCGTGCCGCCGTTGCTCTCGCCCGGGGTGCCGGTTGGCGTCGGGCTGCCACCGTGCCGCACCCGGGCTGCGTCGCCGGCTTGCTGCAAGTTCATGCCGAAGTCGATGAGGTTCACGAGGATTTGTACATGCCCCTGGGCTTGCATGTCGCCCCCCATCACACCGAACGACAACCACGGCCGACCGTCCTTGGTGACCATCGCGGGAATAATAGTCTGAAATGGCCGCTTGTGGGGTTCGAGCGTGTTGAGGTGCTGTGGGTCGAGCGCGAACAGTGCGCCTCGATTTTGCAATGCGAAGCCAACGTCGCCGGGCACGACCTGCGAGCCGAAGCCGTAGTACACGCTCTGAATCAGCGAGCAGCAGTTGCGATCCTTGTCGATCACCGTGAGGTAAATCGTGTCGGCCTTGGTGAGCCGCGGGTGCCCCGCTGGCACATGCGGCAAGGCCTTTTGCAGATCGATGAGTTTGCGGCGCTCGGCAGCGTAGGGCTTTGAGATCAATTCGGCCGTCGGTAGCGGCTTGAAGGCCGGATCGGCATAGAACACGGCCCGATCGGCAAACGCGAGCTTCTTGGCCTCGACGAACCGATGCAGATACTCGCCGCTGTTGGGGCCGAGCGCTTGGAGGTCGTAGCCTTCGAGCACGTTGAGCATTTGCAACGCGGCGATCCCCTGTCCGTTGGGGGGCAACTCCCAGACATCGTAGCCGCGATAGTTTGTCGAGACCGGCTCGACCCAATCGCTGCGATGGTCGGCAAAGTCGCGTAGGCTAAAGAAGCCGCCGTGGGCCTTGCTGTACGCCACGATCCGCTCGGCAATGCTCCCCTGATAGAACGCGCGGGCACCGTCTTGGGCAATGGCCTGGTAGCTGGCCGCGAGATTTGGGTTGCGAAACATTTCGCCCAACTTGGGGGCGCGTCCCTGGGGCAGGTACGTCTTTGCCGAGTCAGGCCATTGGCGCAACCGTGTCGCGCTCCCCTGCCAATCGCCGGCAATGATTTCGCTCACCGGGAAGCCTTTCTCGGCCAACTCGATGGCGGGCGCGAGCAACGCGCTCAGCGGCAGCGTGCCAAAGCGTTTTTGCAAATCGTCCCAACCGGCCACGCAACCCGGCACCGACCACGAGAGTGGGCCCGAGTCGGGTATCTCGCGCAGTCCTTGGGACGCGAACACCTGGCGATTCAATTCGTAGGGGCTGCGGCCGCTGGCGTTGAGGCCGTAGAGCTTTTTGGTCTTGGCGTCCCAGTAGATCGCGAACAGATCGCCGCCAATGCCGCAGCTCATGGGCTCGACGACCCCGATGGCCGCGTTGGTGGCAATGGCCGCGTCGATCGCGTTGCCGCCGCGCTGCAAAATGTCGAGCCCGACTTGAGCCGCCAGCGGCTGGCTGGTGGCAACGATCCCATGCTCGGCGACGATCATCGAGCGGCTCTGCTGCGGGTCGGCCCCCGCGCGTTCGTAGCCTGCCGCGAACAAGGCCCCCGTGCCAGGAATTACACGTTCGGTCATGCTGCATACTCCGCTAAAAACCGCGCCGAGTAAAAGAAAACGGGTCACTACGGTCATTGCGCCGTGCATCGTGTGCCTCGCTGAGATTCGAGCTGCTCAAGAAACAAAATCGCTGCCGACTATGGTAGCCGACTTGCAGCGTGATTTGAACGTGCGAGAATCGCTACCGCTGCAAATTCATTTCCTTCTCGACGAGAATCGCCGCATGACGCCCGACGTGGAAATTACCCTGGCTCTCATTCGCGAGCATTTTTATAGCGCCGTGCTGGCCGACGCACTCGACGCACTGGGCTACCGTGACCAGGTCACCGACATCTCACTGCTCCCGATGTCGGGCGGCACCAAGCTGGTCGGGCGCTGCAAAACGACCCTCTGGGCCGACATGGACCACGTCGACCCCCAACCCTACGAACTCGAGTTACAGGCCGTCGACTCGTGTCGGCCGGATGACGTGATCATCTGCGCGGCCGGTGGGTCGCTTCGCTCGGGCATTTGGGGCGAGTTGCTCTCGACCGCCGCGCAAAACAGCGGATGCGTCGGCGCTCTGGTCGACGGCGCGGTGCGCGACACCGACAAAATGCACGCCATGGGCTTTACCGTGTTCGCGCGTACCACGAACTGCCGCGATAGCCAGAACCGGCAGCGTGTCATCGACGTCGACGTGAGCGTGAACGTCGGCGGCGTCCGCTTCAATCCAGGCGACTTGGTGCTCGCCGATCGCGACGGGATCGTGGTCGTGCCGCAGACCGTCGAGCGGCAAGCGCTGCAGAACGCCTGGGCCAAGTTGCACGCCGAGAACGTGACTCGAGACGCCATCAAAGCGGGCATGAAAGCCACCGCCGCGTATAAAAAGTATGGAGTGCTCTAGTCATGCGCGTGGGCATTATCGGTCTGATGCACGAGTCGAACACGTTCTTGCCGACGCCGACGACTCTCGAGTCGTTTCGGTCGTTCCATCTGCTGAGCGGCGACGCGGTCCGCCAGGCTTATGAGTCGGCCTATCACGAGATCGGCGGCTTTTATGCCGCCTTGGCCGAAGCGCACCTCGACGCTGTGAGTCTCTTCGGCGGCTGGGCAATGCCCGGCGGCACCATCACGCACGAAACCTGCGAACAACTCGTCGATAGGGTGTTGTCAGCCATAAAGGCCGCGGGCCATCTCGACGGCCTGCTCGTGGCACCACATGGCGCGGCGGTCGGCGAGCAGTGGCGCGACTTCGACGGCCACTGGCTTAGCGCGGTGCGCCAGCACGTGGGCCCCGACGTGCCCATCATCGGCACGCTCGACTTGCACGCCAACGTTTCGCAGCGCATGGTCGACGCCTGCAACGCGCTCATCGCCTACCGCAGCAACCCACACTTGGATCAGCGCCAGCGAGGCCTCGACGCCGGGCGGCTCATGGCCCGCACGCTGCGTGGCGAGGTACGGCCCGTCATGTCGGCGGGATTTCCTCGTGTGGCCATGAATATCGAACGCCAGTTGACCTCGGCGAGCCCTTGTCGCGAGTTGTACGCGCTCGCCGATCAACAATGGCAGCGGCCCGGGGTGTTGAGCAACAGCGTGGTGCTCGGGTTTCCATACTCCGACGTCAACGAGATGGGAACCAGCGTGCTCGCCGTGACCGACGGGAACAAAACACTCGCCGATGAGTGTGCCCGCGAACTGAGCGACTACGTCTGGGAACATCGCGGCGAGTTCGTGGGGCAACTGGTGAGTGTCGACGACGCGGTGCGACAGGCCGCGCAACTCGCGGGTCCCGTCGGGCTGCTCGACATGGGAGACAATGTCGGCGGGGGCTCGCCGGGGGACGGCACGTTGTTGCTCGCCCAGGCCATTGAAGCTGGCATCGCTTCAACCTTCGCATGTCTTTACGATCAGAGGGCCGTGCAAGAGTGCGTCAAGGCTGGCGTCGGCGCGACGCTCCAACTCGGGTTGGGGGGCAAGACCGACGCGCTCCACGGGCCCACGCTGCATGACACGGTGCGCGTGTTGAGCCTGCACGACGGTCGCTTTAGCGAATTGCAACCGCGCCACGGTGGGCAGACGCACTACAACCAAGGACCCTCGGTCGTTGTGCAACTCAGCGGTGGACAAATCGTCCTCTTGAACTCGCTTCGCACCGCGCCCTTCAGCCTTGCACAGATCACGTCGTGCGGCATCCAGGGGGAGTCGTTTCAGGTTGTCATCATCAAAGGGGTTCATGCCCCCGTCGCCGCTTATGCACCGATCTGCAAACATCTGCTGCGCGTCGACACCCCGGGCGTGACGCGCGCCGACATGACCAAGCTGGAGTTCCATCACCGTCGCCGGCCGCTGTTTCCGTTCGAGACCTGAGTTCACCGCGTCACATCATCTTGTTGAGGAGCACGCTTCATGCGCCGTTTGCTGTTCGCCTTGGCTATTTTAGTTTCGTGGGTCGGCGGCACCCTGGCACAAGAGGCCCCCGCGCATGTGCGTCAAGAAGACCTCGTCTATGGCCGCAAGTTTGGCACCGCGCTCACGCTCGATGTGTTCACGCCGGAAAAGAATGCCAACGGCGCCGCGATCGTCTGGGTCATTAGCGGCGGCTGGTTTTCTTCGCACGAAGGCATTCGCCCCGCCTGGACCTATCCCATGCTCCAGCGTGGCTACACGGTGTTTGCCGTGGTGCACGGAAGCCAGCCACGGTTCCAGATACCGGAGTGCGTGGCCGACGTGCAGCGGGCGGTTCGGTTCATTCGCCTGAATGCGGAGCGGTTCAAGATCGACCCTCGGCGGATCGGCGTGACCGGAGGCTCGGCCGGCGGACATTTATCGTGCATGTTGGGAAGCACGGGGGACGATGGTGACAAGGACGCCAAGGACCCGGTGCTGCGCGAGAGCAGTCGCGTGCAGGCGGTGGGTTGCTTTTATCCTCCGACCGACTTTCTGAACTACGGCGAGCCGAACCACATTGCCATCGGTCGCGGCACGCTGGAAAACTTCAAGGCACCGTTTGCGTTTTTGGAGTTGGACCCCAAGCGGCGGATGTTTGTGCCCATCACCGATGAGCCGCGCATCCTGGAGCTGGGCCGGCAAATTTCTCCCGTCACGCATGTCTCGGCCGACGACGCCCCGACGCTGATCGTTCATGGCGATGCCGACAAGCTCGTCCCAATCCAGCAAGCCGAGCTATTCATCAACGGGCTCGATAAGGTGGGCGTAGCCACGCAACTGGTGCGGAAGCCCGGCCTGGCGCATGGCTGGCCCAATATCGTCGACGATCTCCAGACGATTCTCGATTGGTTCGATCGTCATCTGGCGGCCAAGCCCAAGCCGTAGTCGCTCGAAAAAAAGCAACGACCGCGAATCAAGCCCAAAAGCGGCTTGGTTCGCGGTCGTTAATGAATAATGCGCCGTCGCAGGGCGTTACCAACCCATGACCATGTTGGACTCGATGACTTTGCGCGCTCGCTCCAGGTCGTCTCCGGTCTCGTGCATATATAGCCGGATGGCGTGGACCTTGTCGCCACGGGCTTTGCTCAGGCAATCGCGGGCCGTGTGACAGACCTCGGTCGACGGATGGATGCCGAGCGCGCTTTTCGATATCACCCAGGTATCGCGCGGCCGCTTGGTGAGCCGGTTGATCCGCTCACCCGGATAAGCGCTTTGCACGACCGCCGCGGCAGCGTCCTGATCGCTTGCCCAGGTGATGATGATATGTGCTTCCGTCTCGATTTCGAACAGTGGCATGACTGGTTCCCCTTTCGACTAGACAGGACAATGTTGGTTGGCAAAATGCCGCGTCAAATGGGGCGTGGCAACGGTGATCGTAACCAGCACGGCTACGGATCGTCAACGACATTTCTCAGGGGGACCGCCGCACGCCCCTGAGCCCACAGAGCGGGCTTGGCCCGCGGTTGTCCGACATTTTCAGGGCAGCGCCTACAACCCATAAAACGCCACCGCCGTCTCGCCAAAGATGGCCGCTTGTTCCGACGCGCTGATCGGCCCCAACGCCTCGAGCAACGCCTGATACACTTGCTCGTAGCTGCCAGCCAACTCACACACCGGCCAGTCCGATCCAAACATGCAGCGTCGCGGCCCGAACAAATCGAGCGCATGCTTCACATACGGCGTTAGATCACTCGCCTTCCAGTGCTGCCATTCTGCCTCGGTGATGAGCCCCGACAGCTTGACATGGACGTTGGGAAACTTGGCCGCCGCACGCAGATGGGGCAGCCAGTTGTTCAACGCGCGCGATTTGATCCGCGGCTTGGCCAGGTGATCGATCACCAACGGCAGCTCAGGAAAATGCTGGGCCAAGAATGCCGCATGACGCAAATGCTTCACATAGAACAGCAGGTCGAACGGCACGCGATGCTTTTCGAGCACCTTGAGCCCCGCGAGCACGTCGCCTCGGACGATAAAATCGTCGTCCGGCTCGTCTTGCGTAATATGCCGCACGCCAACGAACTTGCGATGCTGCTTGAACTCGAGCACTTGCCGCTCGCAATCGGGACTCGCCAAGTCGACCCAGCCGACGACGCCTGCGATGAACTCATGCCGCTCAGAGAGCGACAGCGCCCAGCGATTCTCGTCCAAGTTATGTTGCGTCTGCACTAACACGCTCTGTTGGATCTGCGTGTTGTGGAGATGGGGCAACAAATCCTCGGGCAGATAATCCCCCGCGATGGGTGCATGCTGCGGCGCGTCGAGCCAGCGGTAGTCAAACGGCTCGCTTCGTCGCCAGAAGTGCTGATGGGCATCGATCCGTCGGGGCATGATCGTCCTGAGTGCAATGATTTCGCGGCCAGCCCTTTCCCTCGGAGACTATCCTATAACCGAGGGAACTGTCCGAATTTGCAAAGGCTGCGATGCAAATTGGGGCTGTCCCCCTCGCATTTCGGTTTTAGGATTGGCTCCTAGAGGCATTTTCCGGCTCATGGGTACGTATCTACCGGGAGCGCTCGCTGGTTGTCAAGCAGGCGAACATCCTCCGCGCAGCCCTATAGGGTCGCAGCGCATCATGTGCTGACTCGAACGAAAGTGGAGGGCTCCTGAACTCAAGGTAGCATTGTCTTCGAGAAAAACCCTGCCGTACGTCACGGCAGCCCCACAAGCACGACAGCCGGGCCGATAAGGTAGCCTCGCTCTGTCGGCAGCGAATCGAGAACGATACTGCCGTGTGCGAGCGCGCCGGGATCATCGGCGCTCAGAACTTGACGTTCGTGCGGCCTTTGAGCGCGAGCAGACGACGCGTTTCCTCGGGCGTGGCGACGCCGAGCGACAACTCGTCGAGCAGACGGCGAATCTTTTGCACCTGCTGGGCGTTGCTCGTGGCAAGCTCGCCCTTGCCGATGTACAAATTGTCTTCAAGGCCGACGCGGACGTTGCCCCCCATGATCGCGCCGGACGTGACGAAATTCGTCTGATGTCGTCCGGCCGCCAAGATCGACCAGACGTAATCGTTGCCAAAGAGCTTGTCGGCAATCCGCCGCATGTGCAACAGGTTTTCCATGTCGGCACCGATGCCGCCGAAAATGCCAAAGATCGTCTGCACAAACAGCGGCGGCTGGAGCACTTTGCGCTCCAGGAAGTGATGCAGCGTGTAGAGGTGCCCGACGTCGTAGCACTCGAACTCGAAGCGCGTGCCGCAGCCGTGACCGAGGCGCTGGATGATCTGCTCGATGTCGGCAAACGTGTTGCGGAAGATGTAATTGCGCGTGTTCTCCAAGTAGCGCGGCTCCCAATCGTGCTGCCACTTGGGGTAACGATCGAGGAGTTGGAAGAGCCCAAAGTTCATCGAGCCCATGTTGAGCGAGCACATCTCGGGCTGGGCCCGCAGGGGTGCCGCAAGTCGTTCGTCGACCGTCATATTGTGCCCGCCGCCGGTCGTGATGTTGATCACGGCATCGGTCTGGCTCTTGATCTGGCCGAGAAATTTGAAGAACACGTCGGGGTTGGGAGTCGGGCAGCCGGTCGCTTCGTCCCGGGCGTGCAGGTGCAGAATCGACGCGCCGGCCTGGGCCGCCTCGACCGCACTCTTCGCAATCTGCTCGGGCGTGATCGGCAAGTGCGGCGACATCGTGGGCGTGTGAATGGCACCCGTCACGGCGCAGGTAATAATCACATTGCGAGTGGTGGCCACACAAAGCTCCTTGCTGGACGAGGCGTTAGGCGGGCGAGGTCGATGGTCGAGCGTGAAACAGTTTGAGCAGCGCCAAGTAACGCTGATCGCGCTCGGTGAGTGCGGCGTTGGCCTGCTCGGCCGGGTAGTCGTAAAAACCGTGGCCGGTCTTGAAGCCGTAATGCCCTTGCGACACGATCTGCTCAACGACCGTGGGGATCTCCGTGTCGCTGCGAATCTCAGGGCACAAATTGCGATAGACGGCCGCCTGAATGTCGAGCCCGCCAAAGTCATGAATCCGCAGAGGGCCAAGCGCCGCGAGGCGAAAACCCATGCTGCCCCGAATGGCCGCGTCGATATCTTCGACCGACGCCACTCCTTGATCGAGCAGGCTCCACACCTCGCGCATCACGGCCACCTGCACCCGATTGACAAGAAAGCCGGGCAACTCGCGGCGAATCACGATCGCCAACTTGCCAATGCGACGATGCACAGCGAGCGTCGCCTGAGTGACCGCCTCGCTGGTCGCGGGGGAAGGGACAATTTCGACCGTTGGCACAATGTGCGGCGGGTTGAACCAGTGCGTGACGAGCGCTCGCTCAGGATGACGCAACCGCGCGCCGCTTTGCGAGATCGGGAAACTGGACGAGTTGCTGGCCAGGATGGTATCCGCTGCGGCGCATGATTCGATTTCCGCAAACAACGCCTGCTTGGCTGAGAGGTCTTCACGCACCGCCTCGACGACGAGTTGCACTCCCTGGCAGGCCGCGGCGAGCGTGTCATGCACATGCAACCGCGACAACAGCGGTTCGACCTCGTGTGCCTTGAGCAGATCGAACCGCACGAAGTCGTCGAGGTTGTTTCGCACTCGATCGACGACCGAGGCGCGAGCCGCCGCAACATCGTCGTACAAGTGGCACTCGATCCCGCCCGCCGCAAAGGCCTGCGCGATGCCGTGTCCCATCGTGCCCAACCCGAGCACGGCAATCGATTGAATGGCGGTTTCGCTCATCACAGATCATCTCATGAGTGACATGATAATTGGCCAAGTAACCAATCGAGGATGCATATATTGGCACGTGATGTTAGGGCTGTCCAGCGAATCGCGATCGACTCAGGGGGGAGCGTCGGTGGTTCTGAGCGATTCATGACGGTCGCGGTTGACGAGACCCGAGGGAATGAAATTATTCGCCAGGCGATACACGCTGCCGTCGCGGCGCAGCACTGCGGCCAACGCGCCGGTCGGTTCCAGACAGGCGACCTCGTCGGCGTCGAGGTCACTGCGGCACGGGATCGGCCGGCCATGCGAGACCCGTTCGCGCTCGTCGGGCGTGAGCGTGAAGCACGGCAACGCCTCGACGGCCCGCGCGAGAGGCAGTATCCACGTGGGGAGCAAGTCGGGGGTGACTTGCTCCCAAGGACAGGCCGAGTCGAGCGTGAACGAGCCCACGGCGGTCCGCTCGAGCGCCGACATCACCGCGCCGCTCCCCACGGATTCGGCCAAGTCGCGGCCCAACGCCCGAATGTAGGTCCCGCCGCTGCACGCGACATCGAGCGTCATGCTCGGGTAGTCGTACTCGACGATGTCGAGGCGGTAGATGCTCACGGGCCGCTCGGTGATCTCGACCGTGCGCCCGCGGCGGGCGAGTTTATAGGCCCGCTTGCCGTTGAGCTTGACGGCTGAAAAAGCAGACGGCCGCTGCATGAGCTCGCCGGTGAAGCGTGCCGCGGCAGCGACCAACTCGGCCCGCGATGGAATGGCCGCGTGCTCGAGCAGCGTGACTTCTGTCTCCAGGTCTTCGCTGGGGCTGGTCCGGCCGAGCAGGAACGTGCCGCGATAACGCTTAGGGAGCCGCTGCACGTAGTCGATCGCGCGCGTGGCGAGGCCGACGGCGATGACAAGCACGCCGCTGGCGAGTGGGTCGAGAGTGCCCGCGTGGCCGACGCGAGTTTGTCCCAAGGCGGTCACGACCTGATCGACGACCCCCCGCGACGATACGCCCGAGGGCTTCGCGATGTTGAACAAGCCGTGGAGTGCCATCAACGCTCTCGATTGCTACGGTTCGTCGTTCAGGCCACGGATGGCAAAGTCGTAGAGCGAGGCGATCTCGGCGGCCGATTTGTGGCCCAAGTTCGTAAAGCGGCGGTACAGCGTGTCGGGATCGTCGACGCCGAGCGCGGCAAGCTGCCGGAACTTGAACGCGAGCAGGTCGTCGAGGTGGCCGCTCGTGTTGCGGGCGTGCCCCTCGGGGTACATCACCAAGCCGCTCTCGAGAAAGCCGAGCCGTTCGTGCTCGATCTCGATCGAGGTGGGGATGCCGTCGGGATATTTCAGGTCGTAGTCGTGGCCGCCGTGGCGAAACTCGATCCGTTCCATCAGCCGGCGCGTCACGGGGTGCATGAGCGCCGCGTCATCGTAGTCGGCGGGGAGCAGCATCAGGTCGCGCCAGTTGGAGTGCCGCTGTTCGAGCGCTTTGCGCAATAGCGTGGCGATGATGTAGACCATCGAGTGGTCGGCGCTCTGCCGCGTGCGTGGGTCGCGTTTGTGTGGGTCGCCAATGATATGAAAGGCGGGCTCGTAGATGGCGATGCGAACACAGCGAATCGCCGACTCGTTCTGGAGCACGTCCGGGTATTGCGCGAGCAGGTCGATCAGCCCTTGAATGGCCCCGGCCGACTGATGCTCGTACAGGCCGATCTTGAAGTGCATGCCCATCACAGTGAAGTCGTCGCCGGAGCGCGACAGCACCAACTCGAAGGGGCTTTGTCCGCGGCGCTCGGGTTTGCCGAACAGGCAGAAGATCGCCTCGGGGTTGCGAAAGATGTCGGCCGGTCCCACGAACCCGCGCATGGCCCGTTTCATGCTCAGTACGGCAACCTCGGCGCTCAGAGCGGCCGACGCCCCTTTCGAGTCGCTGAGCTGATGGCCGTGACGAATGGCGCGGAAGGGAATGTAGTGCGCGACGACAAGGCCCACGGCTGACTCGATCTGATCGACAGTCGCGCCGAGCATGGCCCCATACGTGACGGCCGAGGCGATGGCTCCATGCACGACATGGTCGATCTTGTAATCTTTGAGCGCAAACACCTCGGCGAGCCGGCCGCGAATTTCGTCAAGCAGGATCATGCCGCGGAGGGTTTGTCGACCATCGAGGCCGGCGAGCTGCGCCGCCGCGATGGCGACGGGATAAAAATCGTTGTGACCGAATTCGCCCCGGGTGTGGCCCCTGGAGGGGTTGTAGCCAAAGTTCGTGCCATTGGCATCCCACTCGCGAACGGCCGACGAGTTGGCGGCGACCGCCTTCTCGCTCGGCACATTGACCCGCGAACCAAAGCAGGGGACGCCGCGCTGCGCGCCATGCACGCGGTAGTCGAGCGCCTCGCGGCGCAGGACGCGCGGCGCGTTGGTGTCGCAGGCCAAAGCCGAGACCCCGCAGGCCACGCTGTCTACATGGAATCGCTCAACCTGCGCGAACACGCGTTCGCCAGGCGAGAGCGTCGTGTCGCTCAAAAAGTCGAGCGCGTACTGGGCCAAAGAGCGCGCTTGGTTCGAGTCGGCGGAGAGGATCACTTGTTCCGACATCGGATCACCATCCTGGTCAGCCGTGCGAACCCATGAATCGGTCAAGTCTTACTGGGGCAAGCGCCCCTTCTCGACCTTGGGGAACTCGCCGGTGCAGGCCTTCATGAACTCGACCAGGTCTTTTTTGTCTTGATCGTTGAGTTCGAGCTTCTTGAGCTTTTCGTCGAGGGTCGGGTTCGGATGCCCTCCCTTGGCGTAGAACTCGACGACCTCTTCGAGCGTCTTCTGCGAGCCGTCGTGCATGTAGGGGGCCGACAGGGCGACGTTGCGGATCGTGGGGGTCTTGAACGCGCCCTTTTCCTTTTCGACCTTGGTCACCTCGAAGCGGCCGAGGTCGGGCTTCTCGGCTTGCATGCCGACGCCGATATTGTGATACAGCTCGTCGGCCAAGTTGGGCCCGACGTGGCAGGCCGTGCAGTTCCCCTTGTTGCTGAAGAAAATCTCGCGGCCGCGCTTGGCCGATTCCGACATCGGATGCTTGTCGACACCGTCCTTGGCCGCAAGGTAGACCTTGTACAGGTCGGGATCGTCCTTCTTGAGCTCCTCGGGGTCCATGCCCGCAAAGCCGCGGAACTGCTCGTTGTAATCGAACGGCGACGCCGAGGTGACTATAGCCCGCTCGAACGTGGCGATCGCCTTGCCGACCTCGTCGATGGTCAACTTGCCAAAGATCTTCTCAAATTGCCGCTTGTAACCTTCGATTCCCTCAAGGGTCTTCACGGCGTTCTCGTGCGTGTTGGCCATTTCGATCGGATTGGCGATCGGGCCCACGGCCTGGGCTTCGAGCGACGCGGCGCGGCCATCCCAGAATTGCTTGTCGCTCAGAATGCGATTGTAAGCGACCGGTGAGTTACGCCCCCCTTGCTGGCCAGCCACGCCAATGCCGAACTGCGTGTGGGCAGCGTAACCCTCGTCAGGACTGTGACAGCTTGCGCAGCTAATCGTGCCGTCCTTCGACAGTCGACCGTCGAAATACAGTTGTCGCCCGAGTTCGATCTTGGCGCGGGTCAGTGGATTCTCCTTAACCCCTTTCACCTGCCCCGCCCCGGTGCTCAGGCCGAGCGGCAACTCGATATCGAGTGGCTCGTGGTTCTTGGGGTCAGCGAGCCACGCCTGGACTTGCTCGACCGTGACCGGACCCGAGCCGGGGATGCCGGCGGTCAACTCGGGGGAGCCGAGCAGGGTCTTGCTGGACTGGGCGGGGGCGGCTGGCGCGGCGGGGGCGGGAACGGCGGCAGGAGTCGCGTCGGCCTTGGGCTCAGCTTTCGGCGGCGGAGCCGCTGGCTTGGGGGAGGCGTCGACCGGCTTGGTTTCAACTTTCGTTTCAACCTTGGGCTCGCTCTTGGCTTTGGGAGGGGTGCTTGGCTGCAAGCAGCCCGTCCAACTGACAGCCAACAGACACAAGCCGATTCCGTAAATACGCCCGATACGCATGAATGATCCCTTTGCTAACTCGTGAAACCGAATCGATCCATCCTTCGCCGAAAAAAACACGCCCTGCGGTTACTCGTCGTGCAGAAAGTTGAACAACTGCCAGCCGACGATGCCACCCAATATCGGTGAGACGATGAACAACCAGACGATTTGCAGCGACGCGCCCCCCTGCATCAGGGCGGGTCCCAAGCTACGGGCCGGGTTGAGCGACGAGTCGCCGAGCGGCGCGCCGACCAAGTGCGCGATGAACAAAAAACCGCCGATCGCGTAACCCTCGAAACCGGCCGGTGCCCCTTTGCGCGTGACGGTAAAAATCGTCAACAAGAACAGGGCCGTCATGATGAGTTCCCAACCGAACAGCGCGTAGGTCTCCATTTCGCGCGGGTTACCGTTAGCGCCAAGGCCATGCTCTTTCAGGCTGTAACCCGGTATGCCGTTGAGCAACATCAGCAGCACGGCACTCGCGGCTACCGCGCCCAAGCATTGCGCCACGATATACGGAACAATGTCACTCTTGGGCAACCGACCGCTCAAGCCCATCGGGATCGTGACGGCCGGATTCAGGTGACAGCCCGAGACCGGCCCGATCGTCCAGACCAGCGTCATGAGTGTAAAGCCAAACGCCATCGAGATGCCGAGCCAACCGTTGTTGCCGTAGGCCTCGCTGAACGGGCCCCCTTGCAGCGTGGCGACCGCGGTCCCCACGAACACTAACGTGAACGTGCCAATGAATTCCGCCAGATATTTACGCATGATCGCCACAGTCTCCGCGCGAGGTTGAGAGAACGTTGTTCCGTGAGTGCCGCGGGTTACAGCACCTTGTTCAAAGCCGCCAGCGCGGCGTCGTAGTTCGGTTCCTGAGCCACTTCCTTGACCAGTTCGCCATACACCACGGTGCCGCTCTTGTCGAGCACATAGATCGCCCGGGCCAACAGTTGCAGTTCCTCGATGAGCAAGCCCCAGCTCTTACCGAAATTCTTGTCAAAGTAATCGCTGGCCGAGACGAGGTTCTTGATATTCTCGGCACCGCAAAAACGGTTCATGGCAAACGGCAGGTCGAGGCTCACGGTCAGCGCGTTGACTTTGTCGCCCTGCGCGCCAAGCGCCTCGTTGAACTTGCGGGTCTGAATCTGACACACCGGCGTATCGAGCGAGGGGACCACGCTGATGACGGTGGCCTTCCCCTTGATCGTGTCGAGGGTGATTTCCTTGAGCCCCCCTTCGAACTTGTGCAGCCGGAAGGCCGGAGCACTCTTGCCCACCTCGACGGCATTGCCCGCCAACGTCATCGGGTTGCCCTTGAACGTAACCGCGCCGGCGCGAGACATATGAAAACTCCTTGGATAGGCGGCTTCGAGCGAAAGTCTGCGCGGCACAGGGTGATCGTGACCGCACAGGGCCCTTAGTATCCCCGTTTCTCGCGCGGGTTCAATCCCCTTGCTCCACGCCGCAGGCCGCTTTATGGTAGCGTGCTCAAGTCGACCTACACCTGGGAGATCGCAATCGTGTTGGCTGGACAAATCTACGAACGCTGCCGCATCAAGCTCGTCGACGCCCCCGAACCACGACTGAACCCAAGCACCCCCGGGCAGATCATTTTTCAACCCGAACTCGGCTGCCTGTGCGGGTCGGACCTGCTGTACTTCGAGGCCGATTACCCCGAATATCCGGTCGAGCTTGGCCACTCGCTGCACGAACTCATCGGCACGGTGCTCGACACGAACGGGTCGCGCTTCAAGCCGGGAGACCGCGTGCTCTGCGTGCCGGTCAATCAGGTCGGACTCATGGAGCGGTTCGCCGTAAGCGAACAACGGGCCATTCCACTGGTGGCGCTCCCGAACGAGGCCGAGGCACTCATGGCTCAGCCGCTGGGAACGGTCATTTACGCGCTGCGCAAGTTGCCCAACCTCATTGATCTCAATGTGGTGGTCGTCGGGCAGGGACCGATCGGTCAACTGTTCAACATGGCGCTCAGTAATTTGGGCGCTCGGCAGGTCATCGGTCTCGACAAGCTCGACTCGCGGCTGCAAAAGAGTCCGCTTTGCGGCGCGACCGCGACGGTCAACGTTGACCAGACGGACCCCATCGAGGAAATCCGTCGCCTGACCGACGGACGCATGGCCGACTTGGTCATCGAGGCGGTGGGGCACCGTGACCAGGCGCTCAATCTGTGCATCCGTTTGGCGCGTCGCGGCGGCACGTTGCTCTACTTTGGCGTGCCGACCGCCCGGCTCGACGATGTCCACTGGCGCGAAGCGATGGTCCGCAACCTCTCGATCCAGACCAGCATCAATCCCGATTTCGCCGTGGATTTTCCGCTCGCCATGCGCTGGATCAACGAGCGTCGCGTCGATGTCTCGCCGATCGTCACGCATCGTTTTCCGTTGCGGGACATACAGGCCGCGTTCGATGTGTTCTTCGAGCGACGCGAGGGTGCCTTGAAGGTGCTCATCGACTTCCCGGCTCGCTAGCCATTCTGGCCTGACGACTGCGGCGGACGCCCAGCGGCCATTTTGCTCAGGCAAAGTCAAGGTTTTGATTAACCAAAACCATTTCTCTGCCGATACCTAGATTATCCCTCCAAAGGAGTGCTGTGCTCATTCGGCACACTCACCCCCTTGGGACCGGTTTACGAGACCCCCATGGGGTACAGGACGGCGGCGATGTTATCACAAATCTATAAGGCATTTTTGGTCGCCTCGCTCGTCGTGGGATTGCTGCCTACGACTCCCTGTTCGGCGCAGGGGTTGCTGGACCCGTGGGGCTTGAAAGAGCGCGGCCCGCAAACGCTGCTTCGATGGTGGGATGCTGGCGAGGAAGAGTTCGAGGTGCACGAGCGGATCATCACCGATCGACCGCACATTGCCGAGGCCGCGACGACCGTCGGCTTGGGGCACGTGCAGATCGAGACCGGGTACACGTACTATCTCGACGGCGAGGCGGGCACGCGGCTTCAAACCCACTCGTATCCAGAGGCCTTGTTTCGGATCGGCATGTTCCAGGAGTGGTTCGAGTTTCGCATCGCCTACAATTATCTCAGCCAGCAGACCGATTCAGCGACCGGACGCACGTTTGTCGGCGGCAGTGACGACCTGTACCTGGGTGCCAAGGTGGCGTTGGCCAAGCAGTCGGGCTTTCTGCCCGAGCTGACCATTTTTCCGCAGATGAAAGTTCCCAGCGGCGGCTCGGCGTTCACTGCGGGGCAGGTGCTCCCGGGCGTGAATTTTGTTTACGCTTGGCATGTCACCGACACCTTTGAACTCGAGTGCAACACGCAGGTCAACAAGCGTCTGGATGATGACGCTCATATCTATACCGAGGTCTTGCAGACGGTCAATTTTGAGCTCGACCTGAACGAGAAGTTCATGGTGTTCAACGAGTTCGTGCTGTTTTCGCCCGTCGGCTCGCACACCAATCATGTCGAGTGGTACACGCACCCGGGCGTGCATTATTTCATCCTTCCGAATTTGCAGTTGGACGTTCACGCGGCGGTGGGGCTCAACCGCTCGGCGATCGACATGTTTGGCGGCAGCGGGCTGTCGTGGCGCTGGTAATCGACGACGGCCGACTTGTGATTTCGGTCGCCAAGGAGCATCATGGATGCTGGTGAGTCGCGCGTCCCTCGCAGCTCAGGCATCGCATGGTTCCGCAGCAGCTTGGCCCCTATCGTCTCGATTCACCCCTGGGCAAAGGGGGCATGGGGACGGTCTATGCCGCCGTCGAGGTGCATACCGGCGAGCGAGCGGCGGTCAAGGTGCTCTCGGCCGCCCTGGGGCGCGAGGAGGGCTTTTTGGACCGGTTCAGCGCCGAGATCGAAAGCCTTCGCAAACTTCGCCATCCAAACATTGTCCGCCTGCTCGGCTTTGGCGAGGAAGACGGCGTGCATTACTACGCAATGGAACTCGTCGCCGGACATAGTCTCGAAGACGAGTTGCGTGCCGGGGCGCGCTACAGTTGGCGGCAAACGGCCGATATCGGCGCGCAGGTGTGCCGCGCTCTGCGCCACGCGCACGATCGGGGCGTTATTCATCGTGACGTCAAACCGGCCAATCTGCTCCTCAGCCCCGACGGCACGGTCAAGCTCTCCGACTTTGGCATCGCCAAGTTGTTTGGCAGCTCGGGTCTGACGGGCGATGGCGTGTTGGGGACCGCCGACTATATGTCTCCCGAGCAGGCCGACGGCCGACCGGTCACGCATCGCTGTGACCTGTACAGCCTGGGAAGCGTCATGTACGCACTGCTCGCGGGTCGTCCGCCATTCCTGGCCAAATCGGTCGTCGAGATGTTGCAGCTCCAACGCTATGCGGAACCCGAGCCCATTCATCGACTCGTGCGGGGCGTGCCCGACGAGTTCGAGCAACTCCTCGATCTGCTTTTGCAGAAAGAGCCTGAACGGCGTGTGCCGACGGCACTTGCACTGGCGCGTCGACTCGAGTTGATCCGAGATTTGCCCAGCCCGGTAACGCCTGCAAACCCGAGCCCGTCGCACGGTTCGAGCGTTGAGTCGGACATCACCCACGAAGGAACCGGAGTCAGCCAGCGCCCCGCAGCCAACGTGGCGTCGACGGCCGTCGACGCCACGAGGTCCCCTGCCCCGTCGGTCAATCCCCAGGCCCGGACCGCCTTGCCACGCGACCCTAACAGCGGCCAGCTTGAGACGACGGCACTCCCTTCGCTGGCCGGAGTGAATGGCAACAGCGGTCGGCTTCGTCCCTTGGGTCAGCGCAGCTTCACGCCCATCGGCGAGATCGACGAAAGTGTCCGCGTCGAACCCCATGGCGAGCGGGCCGCGGGTTGGATCTCGCCGCAGACCTGGGCGTTGGTGGCGGCACTGTTGAGCGTCGGGGCCGTGTTGTGGTACCAGCTCCAACCGCCGTCGGCGAACACGTTGTACCAGCGCGTCAAGCAGGCGGCCGACGAATCGCCCGATCGGCTGCTGCTCGCGGAGCGCGACGTCGAGTCGTTCATCAGTTTCTACCCGCGCGACACACGCACCGACGAGGTCGAGCGTTATCAGCAACAGATCGACCGGCTCAAGTTTCGGCAAAAAATGGAGCGACTCGCGCGACGCTTGGCGGCAGGCGACAAGCTGTCGCCGATCCAGGCCTCGTTCGTCGAATTCATTCGCCTGGAAAACAGCGACTCGCAACGCTGCCGGACGCTGCTGCAAGCCTTGATCGATCTGTATCAAGCGGACGAAGAACTGCCCGGAGACGATCGCTTGTGCCTCGACCTGGCTCGACAAAAGGTGGCCGACATCGAAAGCCGCCTGCGCTCGATTGTTGCCCGAGACGAATTGACCCGCGCACTCGACCAAATCGAGCAAATCTCCGCGAATACGCCGCAGGACGCGGCCCAGCGACTCCGCGCCTTTGTGCTGCTTTACGAGGGAAAACCGGGCGCCGAGCCGCTTGTCGAGCGGGCCAAGTCCATGTTGGTTAAACTAGCGGATAGCAAATGACGATGTTAAGCATCCCACTCCCCAAGGGATAAGGTTCCTACGACCGGCCCTCAAGCTGCGACGAGAAAGTGTTTCATGTCTGACTATGCCGATTCACGATTTCCCACCACGCGACTGCGTCGCTTGCGCTACTCGCCCCAGGTGCGCTCGCTGGCGCGCGACGTACACTTAAGCCCCGCGCAGCTAATCCTGCCGCTGTTTGTCCGCGGCGGCTCAGGCATCCGGCAAGAGATCCGGTCGATGCCGGGCGTGTATCAGATGTCGCTCGACGTGCTGGCCGAGGAGATGGCTCAGATCGCGACACTCGGCCTCGGGGGCGTAATTCTGTTCGGCATCCCCGATCGCAAAGACGCGATGGGCAGCGACGCCTTGAGCGCCGACGGCATCATTGCCCAGGCGCTGCGCGTGGCGCGCCAGGCCGCTCCCGACACGCTGCTCGTCACCGACGTTTGCTGCTGCGAGTACACCGATCACGGTCACTGCGGCGTCATCCACTCTCGCGCGGGCCGAGCCGACGTGGACAACGACCCGACGCTCGAACTGCTGGGCCGACAGGCTGTCGCGCACGCTCAGGCTGGTGCCGACTTGGTGGCCCCCAGCGGGATGATGGACGGCATGGTCGGCGCGATACGCCGCTCACTCGACGCCGCGCAGTTCACGCACGTGCCGATCCTCAGCTACGCCGTCAAGTACGCCAGTTCGTTCTATGGACCGTTTCGCGACGCGGCCGAGAGCACGCCCCAATTCGGCGACCGCCGCACTTATCAGATGGACCCCGCGAGCGGCAGCGGTCAGGCCTTGCGCGAGGCCGAACTCGATTTGGCCGAAGGGGCCGACATGCTGATGGTCAAACCCGCCCTGGCGTACCTCGACATCATTCGCCAGGTCCACGATCGGTTTCCGGGCGTGCCGCTGGCGGCGTACAACGTGTCAGGTGAGTACAGCATGGTGAAAGCCGCCGCCCAGCGCGGCTGGATCGACGAGCGCAACGTGGTGATCGAGTCACTCACCGCCATTCGCCGCTCCGGTGCCTCGATCATCCTCACCTATTGGGCCAAAGACGTGGCCCAGTGGCTCAGCGGAAAATAAGAGCGTCTAACAAAATGGCAGCAGAGAGGGGGACAGTCCCACAGCGGAAAATGAACGGTTGAACAAGCTCACTCAGCCCGCACCCCGATCGAGAGCAACAAATTCGCAAACCGCTGCATGTCGCCGGTCTGCACCGTGACGACGTGATCGACGGTCATCACCGCCTCATAAAAATCCCACTTCTTGATCGGCTTCAACTCCAGATCGAGCTGGGACTTCTGGAGCACCGCGCGGTACTCGGCCCACACCGGAGGGTCTTGGCCCGTCGAGTACGGATCGCTCGCCTCGTACATCATCGTGTTCACCTCGTCGATCGGCACGGCCGATAGCAGCACTTCGAGCACTTGCGTGCAGGTCACCAACCCTGGCGCGAGATTGAGGCACACCAACTCGGCGTTCGGCCCCTTCTTGGTCGAGGCGGGGTAATGGCCATCGGCGATCAGAATTTTCGCGTGATGCCCCGCGCGGCCCAGAATCTCATTGAGCTGCGGATGAATCAATCGATGTCGTAACATGCTTACTTCCCCACGAATTGACGATAAGCTTGGATCGTTTGCTTGGCCGCGGCGAGCGAATCGGGCAGCGGCAGCGCCTCGGCCGAGAGAAACCGCTCATAACCGATCGAGCGCAGCGCTTCGATCATCGGCTTGAAATCGAGATGTCCCATCCCGGCCGCGCGCCGGTTCGAGTCGACAAAATGCACGTGGCCAATGTACCGGCCACCGCTGCGCAAGGCCGCCGCAATGTCGACCTCTTCGATGTTCATGTGGAACAAATCGGCCAACAGCCGGACGTTGTCGTTCGAGAGCCCCTGGAGAATCTTCACCCCCGTGGCCACCGTGTTGCACATGTTCGTCTCATACCGATTGAGCGGCTCGTAGATCAGTGGCACGCCGTATTGCAGGGCATGTGAACCGAGGTCGTTCAGCGCTTCGGTCAGCCAAGCGAGAGCCGTGGGGTGATCGACCCCATTGCCGCTGCGACCCTGCATCGAGCCGATGATTGCCGGCGCGCCGAAGGGCCCCGCCAGGTCGATGATCGATCGGATGAACGCACGCGCTCGCTGACGTGCATTCGCGTCGGGCAAGCAGAGGTGCAGTTGATGCTTGACCCAACCGGCACCGGTCCCCACGGCCGCCAGCTTGAGCCCATGATCGTCGAGCAGCTTCCGCAAGAGCATGGTGTCGACCGCCTCGGGTCCCGGCGGGAACACCTCGACCGCGTCGAAGCCCAGTTCCTTGGCGCTACGGCAACCCGCGGCCAGGTCGTCCCAAAATACGAACGGTCCCCCGCGGGCTTCGTTGACCAGACTAATCGTGACGGCCGATTGCATAGGGTGACTCTCTCGGTAGGGCACGTGCAACGTGCCATCTTCACGTGTGATCAAGCAAACCGGCACGTTGCACGTGCCCGACCTATTCTGACGGCGACAAGTTGCCGGCTTGGGGAGGTCATATCGTGACCGACGCGAAACCGCCATCGACGACGATGTTCTGCCCTGTCACGAACGACGAGGCCTGCTGTGACGCCAGCCAGACGATCGCGCCAGCCAACTCCTCCGGCTTGCCAAAGCGACCCATCGGCGTGTGACCGATAATCTGACCACCGCGCTCGGTGTAGCTGCCGTCGGGCTTGAAGAGCAGTGCGCGATTTTGCTCGGCCGGGAAAAAGCCCGGGCTGATCGCGTTGACTCGAATCCCCTTGGTGGCCCACTCACGCGCGAGGAACAACGTCAAGTTGATGACGGCCGCCTTGGCCGCCGAGTACGCAACCACGCGCGACAACGGAATCATGCCCGACATGGACGCAATGTTGATGATGCTGCCCTTGCCGGCTGCCAGCATCGACTCGCCAAACACCTGACTGGGGAGCAACACCCCGCCAACGAGATTCAACTCGAAGACCCCCTGCCAAGCGGCGAGCGGTAACTTGCAGAAGTCGGCTCCCGGCGGGAGCGTCGCGTCCGGGCGATTACCGCCGGTGGCGTTGACCAACACGCTGATCGGGCCCCACTTGGCCGCGATCGCATCTCGGGCCGCGACCAGCGAGTCGCGCTCGAGCGCGTCGGCCGCTTGGAACAACGCCTGGCCGCCCGCCGCTTCGATCGCGCGGACACGCTCCTGGCCACGCTCGGCATTGCGGCCGATGACGACCACCCGCGCACCTGCCTGCGCCAAGGCGTCGGCCATCGCGCCCCCCAAGACACCGGTGCCACCAATCACGGCGGCGGTCTCGTTCGATAAATCGAAAATGTTTTTCATCGCAGGTGAGTCCTACAAGATTGCGTGTGATGGAAAGTCGAATTGAGTAGCGCCCATGTGCAAAGCGACCGGTCCCAGAGTGACCGGCTATGGGAGTCGATCATTTTACAAACAAAGGCTTGAGGTGACGCTCATACAAGTTGTCGGTCACGTTCTTGGCGATCGTTTTCTCGCACGTCTTGAGCATGTGCAAGTAATGGTCGCCCAACTCAGCCGCGATTTTATAGCCGACGTGGATCAACTGCCGCAAAGAGATATTGAACAGCGGATTGCTTTGGTCGTGCCGCAACGCGCCGACGTATTGCTCGGCTGACCAGCGCGCGACCTCGTCGACCGAGGGCAACTTGCTCACGTCGATGTCGATCACCGCGGCGTAGGGCGCGCAGAGGGCGTCTTTCTTGGCCAGGGCTTTGGCATAAATCTTCTTGGCCAGTTCGAGCCCTTCGCCACCGGCCTCGGCGAGCCCGATCACCTCTTCGAGCCACGTCGTGCCAGCAGTCTTAATGTGCAAGCCCGCGTCAAAGCGTGCGATCGCCCGACGAATCGGAGCGTAGATCGAGAACTTGTCGCTCCCCGAGTGTACGCTCAGCTTAAGATTCTTGGGGAGCCCGAACTGCTTGATTGCATAGGCGATGACGGCCAGGTCGTCGTTAAATTCCTTCTCGAACTGCACGATGTTGCCGACGTAGTCGACCCCTTTGTTGAAGCGGCCCGTGAACTTGGGAGCAATCGTCTGCAACGGGATTTTCTCGGCGGCGAGCAGCGCCAGAATCACGAGCAACTCGCCGGGCGTTTGTGGACTGTCGGTCTCGTCCATCGAGACTTCGGTGATAAAGTTGTCGGCCCCTTTGGTCGACGCGATGTGACGATAGATTTTACCCGCCTCTTGCACGGCGAGCAGATACTTGGCCGCGATCCGCTCGACATCGGCGCGCGAGAGTTGAAATGGTTCAACGATGCCAGGCACCGTAATGGTACCGACGAGTTGCGCGTGGCCGTCGGCAAATGCCTTGACCGCGGCCGGGTCGGCCGGCTTGCCAATCGAGTCGGCGACGTCGATCGTGTAAAAGTCGCTGGTCGAGATAAATCCGTCGACCGTTTCCAGACGGATGTGATCGGCATCGATATGGAACGGCTTCGACCAACCCAGTTCGCGCACAGCAACCTCGGCCGCGGCGCGGACGCTTGGCGGCTGTGAGCCGACGGTCGTGTGTTCGCGATACGACTTGTTCCACACCGGCACAATGTCCGCGCCTTGCTTAGCGGCTAAGATACAAGCTTGGAGTTGCGCCTTCGCCTGATGCGCGAAACGGTCTCCCATCCCGAACGAGTATTTACCAAGGGTTAACATGGTACGTCTGGAGCCTCAAGAAGCATGTTGTAAATCAGGATCAGTTGCCGACTTCGACCACCGCTTTAATCACTCCCGTCTCGGGCTTGGTGTAGCTGGGGAAAACATCCGCCAACTCGTCGAGGCAGGTGCGATGCGTGACCCACGGCGCGGTATCAATCTGGCCATCTTCAATGAGCTTGATGATTCGTGTGAAGTCGGCCGGCAACGCGTTGCGACTGCACAACAGGGTCCCCTCGGGCTTGTGAAACACCGGGTGCTTGAAGGTCACGTCGCTCGTGGTGATGCCGACATACACGAGCCGACCCGTCGGGGCGACGTAGCCAAAGGCGTTCGACATTGAGACATTCGAGCCGGTGGCGTCGATAACCACGTCGGGCAAATTGCCGTCCGTGACACGTCGCAAATCCTGCTCGACGTTCTCGCCCAGCTTGAGGGTCTCGTCGACCTTCATCACCTCTTTACAGAATTGCAACCGCTGGTCGTTCATGTCGAGCACGATCGACCGCGCGCCGCTGAGCTTGACGAACTCGAGCGTCGCCAAGCCGATGGGACCCGCTCCGATAACAAGACAGTTCTCCCCTTTGACCGGTGCGCCACGGTTCACGGCGTGACAGCCGATCGCAAGCGTCTCGACCAGCGCGAGCTGTTCCATCGCCAGCTTTTTCGAGACGTGCAATTTGTCGGCCCGCAGGATGAATCGCTCGCGCAGGCCACCGTCGATCATCACGCCAATCACCTTCAGGGTCGCACAACAGTTGGTCGCTCCCTTGCGGCAGGCAATGCAGTGGCCGCAGTTCATGTACGGTTCGACGGCACAGCGATCGCCGGGCTTGACATTCGTAACCCCCGCGCCGACCGCGAGGACCTCGACTCCCAGCTCGTGACCGGGGATGCGCGGGTACTGGAAGAACGGCATCTTACCGAGGTAGCCGCTGATATCGGTGCCGCAGATACCGACCCGATGCACCTTGACGAGCACCTCGCCCGCGCCCGGCGCATCGGGCTCGGGAATCTCCAACCGCTTGATCTGTTTCGGAGCTTCGAACTGCAAGGCTTTCATGACAAGAACTCGCAATGCGGAATATGGTCAGACCAATTTAATTCTAGTGATAGTCTAGGGTTCTGTCGAGGCGATCGCTATTTAGGGCGAGCAGAAAAATGACCGGAAATGAACGCGAATCCACGGAAATGGGAGAGGAGATTGGAGTTTGAAATCGATTTCGTCTGGTTCATGGGCGTTTATTACCGTTCATTTCCGGCCATTTTCTCTTCCGAGACCTCCAACGGCCGAACTTCAGTCACCTGCGCGCGGAGTTGCCCCTGAGCGAGTCGAGTTTCAATCACTTGTCCGAGGGTCACGTCACTTGCCGAACGAACAAGCTTGCCGTCGGCAGAGGTGGTGACGCTGTAACCGCGCCCAAGCACGCTCAACGGGCTGAGGGCATGCAACTGGGCGGCCCGTGTTTCAAGCTGTCGGCGGGCGTCGCTCAACCGGCGGTCGATTGCTCGTTGAGCGCGTGCGATCACCTCGTCGAGCCGCTGCGAGCGTTCATGCATCAGGTCAAAGGGCTTGCGGAATATGCGTCGCGCGGCGAGCGAGTCGAGTTGCTGTCGGGCTTGTTGCGCACGAGACCGCAGCGCCTGCATCAGCCGTTGCCGTTTCGAGTCCAATTGCGCGAGCAACTCGACTCGATCAGGAACGATTCGCTCGGCCGCCTCGCTCGGCGTCAGAGCGCGGACATCGGCGACCAAATCCGCGAGGGTGACATCGATCTCGTGGCCCACCGCGCTCACGACCGGAATGCGAGAGGCGTAAATGGCACGCAGCAGCACCTCCTCGTTGAACGCCCAGAGGTCTTCGAGGCTGCCGCCGCCACGGGCCACGACCAGCACGTCGATCGGCAACGGCAATTGATTCGCGATCGCCACGCCGGCTGCAATCTCCTGCGCTGCGCCGTCTCCCTGTACTCGGGCCGGAATCACAAGCACGTCGGTCCCTTGCCAACGGCGCTGCATGACCTGCAAAAAGTCACGGATCGCCGCGCCGGTCGGGCTGGTCACGATCGCCACGCGCCGCGGGAACCGGGGCAACGGCCGCTTGCGTTCTGGATCGAACAACCCTTCGGCGGCGAGCTTTTCTCGCAGCTTGCGCAAGGCCAGCTCAAGAGCGCCGATCCCCTTGGGCTCGATGCGGCGGATCACGAGTTGGTAGCTACCGCGCGGCGCATAGACCTCGATGTCCCCTTGGCACACGACCTCCAGTCCGTCTTCGAGTGCAAATCGCAATCGCTCGGCGACGTTACGCCAGATCACGGCTCGAATCTGGGCGCGATCGTCCTTGAGTGTCAGGTAGCAGTGGCCCGATTGGGGTTGCGAGAAGTTCGAGATTTCGCCGCTGACCCAGACGCCCGGGAATGACGATTCGAGCAGGTCCTTAATGTTCGCCGTGAGGTCGAACACCGACAGCACAGCAGGTTCGGTCGACTCCGTAGCCATGATCCATCCGTGAGGCGTGATCGCGTTCGCAAAGCGATTATCGTCGGGCGAGTGGGCACACTCGTCAAGCTGCCCAAGGAATAAAGAGTCGCCGCACCATCGGGACGGGGCGGTTCTTGGTATAACGGGACCTCCTCAAAAGCACCCATCAAGGACCGAACCGCATGCGAGTCTATATCGTTCGACACGCCTGGACGCCCGAGGCCGACGAGGTGATTTGGCCCGACGATGGCCAGCGTCCACTCACGCCCGAGGGGCAAAAGCGTTTCGACCTATTGGCCAAGAAGCTTGTCAAACGGGGCTTTGCTCCCGCGGCCATTGCGAGCAGTCCGCTGGTGCGTTGTCGGCAGACGGCGCACATCCTGCTCGATCGGCTCGACAACGCGCCGTCGTTGACGTTGCTCGATGCGCTCGCGCCGGGGGCGAGCCTGGTGGATGTGTTGCCTTGGCTCGAGCACCATGAGCCAACCGCGTCGGTGTGCCTGGTCGGTCACGCTCCCGACGTGAGCACACTGGTGAGCGATATGATCGGCGGTGGTCATGTGCCGTTCAACAAAGGAGCCGTGGCGTGCGTCGAGTTTGAGTCGACCGCCGTGGCCGGAGAAGGGGATCTGCGCTGGTTCGTCAACGCGAAGCTGCTCAACGTTTAATCAGCCGGTGGGCTGTCTTTACGCGCTCCGCTCCGCGTCGCAGCTAACGAAGGCGGAATGATCGCGTCAGCCCGTCTCGGTCCATAGGCAGCCGGCCCAGGAGAGTCCGACGCCGAAGCCGATGAGCATCGATTGCGTGGCGGGCTTGAGTCGCCCATCGGCTCGCAAGTCGCGAATCACGATCGGGAGCGTCGACGAGACGGTGTTGCCGTACTGTGCAAGCACAAGCGGCAAGCGTTCCTCGGGCAACTGCAACGCACGCCGCAGCTCGTCGAGCATTTTGTACGTGGCCTGATGGACGAGAAAATAGTCGATCTGCTCGCGTGACAGGTGGCCGTCGGCGAGCAGTTGCGTGACCAGTTGCGGCACCTTTTCCAAGGTGAAGTCGACCAGCGCCGGGCCATCCATGCACAACGGACTCGACCAGCGGGGCCGTTTGCTGGGACGGATCGCATCTGTGGTCTGTCGCGCGCCCCCTTGATTGACGATCAGCGTGTTTGCGCCGGAACCATCGGTGCCGTAACGAAAGCAGCGGAGCGAGGGTGTATCGCCGCGCTCGATCAACGTTGCCGCCGCCGCGTCGCCAAAAATGGTTCGCAAGCTGCGGTCGTCGGGATTGATGTACTTGGAGTACGTCTCAGCCGTGACCAGCAAGACGTTGCGGACCTGTCCGGCGCGAATCAACGCATCGGCCAGCCCCAGCCCATAAACGAAGCCGCTACAGCCCAGGTTAAAGTCGAGTGCCCCGATATCCTGTCGCAGCTTGAGTCGGTCCTGCATCAGACAGGCGGTCGTCGGCAACGGGTAGTCGGGGGTTTGCGTGCAAAGCAGCAGGAAGTCAATCGAGTGGCGGTCGATGCCAAAGTCGCGAAAGAGTTTTTCGCACGCGGCGACCCCCAGGTCCGAGGCGGTCTCGCCCGGCGCGGCGATGTAGCGGGTGTGAATGCCCGTTTTCTCGCCGATGAGCTGCATATCCCACTTGGGGTTTTCAGCCTGGAGTTGCTCGTTGGTCTCGGCGCGCTCAGGAAAGTGAACGGCGATAGGGCCGATGCGTGCGTGCGTCACACGAGTTCTCGACAAAGCGCGGAAACGAAACCAGAGCGTTGCGCAGATGCTATCACAATGCTGCGCCGAGGGTCAACGGGAGAAGCATCGCCCCCGTCGAACAAATCTGCCTAGCGCGGCAATAACTCGCTCAAATACCGGCCGTATTCGTTCTTGTAGAGCGCCGCCAGGCGAGCAAGTTGCTCGGCGTCGATGAACCCTTTGATGTAGGCGATTTCTTCGAGACACGCGACCTTGAGCCCCTGACGCAGCTCGATCGTCTCGATGAAGTTGGCGGCCTGTAAGAGCGACTCGTGCGTGCCGGTGTCGAGCCAGGCAAAGCCGCGCGAGAAGGTTTGCACATGCAATTGTTGTTGCAGCAAGTACTGACGGTTGACGTCGGTGATTTCGAGTTCGCCGCGGGGCGAGGGGCGCAAATTGGCCGCGATGTCGACGACTTGGTTGTCGTAGAAGTACAAACCGGTGACCGCGAACTTGCTCCGGGGCTCCTTGGGTTTCTCTTCGAGCGACAACGCCCGACCGGCGGCGTCGAACTCGACCACGCCATAATGCTGCGGCTCTTTGACGGCATAGGCGAACACCGTCGCGCCCGTATCGACGCTGACCGCCTCGGCCAACATCTGCTGAAAGCCTTGCCCATAGAACAGGTTGTCTCCCAGCACAAGGCTCACATGGTCGCGGCCGATAAATTGCCGCCCGAGGATAAATGCCTGCGCCAGCCCCTCGGGCTTGGGCTGCACACAATACTGGATCGAAATGCCCAGCTTACTGCCATCGCCGAGCAACCGCTCGAACGCGCCGATATCGTTGGGCGTTGAGATGAGCAGCACTTCCCGAATGCCCGCTAGCATCAGCGTTGATAGCGGGTAGTAGATCATCGGCTTGTCGTAGATGGGGAGCAGTTGCTTGACCACGGCTTGGGTGACCGGGAAGAGCCGCGACCCGGCCCCGCCGGCCAGGATGATCCCCTTGTTGAAGTAGCTCGTGCTCACCGCAACCTCCTCCGAAAAAGTCGACGCAGCTTGACTGATTCTTACATCGGCTCGGACACGCAACGTCTCGCCAGAATCCGCTCGCGGGGCCGGATATTAACCGGCGGCGGTCGAGTGTGCCGACGTTATCAATTCTATCGGTCATTTCCATTGCACAAGCGACCCTTGCGTGGTCGAAACCTATCTACAGACGGATTTTGCTCGCATCGCAGGGAACGTCGACAGCCATGTTCAAGGCTTTTCGCTGGCTCAAAGACCTCACGGTTCGCCACTTCTGGAAACCGCCACGTGATCGCGTGCTGCTCGGGCCATTGCAGCACAGCAGCGTTCGGCGGGTCGTGATGCTCGGACTCGGCGATTGTGATCGCATCATTCAGCTGCTCAAGGCCGCGAAGGCTCAGAACCACATCGAATTTACGGGCATTGATCTGTTCGAGATGCGTCAGGCGGAGCCGCACGTCTCGCTGCGCGAGGCGCACAAGCGGCTCGTGCCGCATGCGAGCAAAGTTCGTTTGCTGCCGGGCAATCCTTGGTCGGCCTTGTCGAGCCAGGCCAACAACCTGCTCGAAACCGACGTGCTGCTCATCTCGGCCGATCAGGACCCTGCGGAGCTTGTTCGGGCCTGGTTCTATGTACCGCGAATGCTCAGCACCGCGGCGCAGGTCTACTGGGAGCAGAGCGCCGAGACCGAAGAGAAATTTGCCTGGCGGCTGGTCGACCGCACCGAGATCGACCGGCTCGCGGCGCAAGCGCGGCCGCGCCGCGCTGCATAAGCCGCGCGGTCGTCAAGGGGCACGTCGGATTTTCTCGACAACATGAAAATTCGCCCGCGCCCCCTTCTCTAACCGGGCTGTCGCACACTATAAGCAAGGTGCCGAATCGGCGACGCGATCGGGCCAGGCGATTTCTGTTGCTGGCCTGCTGCTTGCCAACGTTCGGTTTGACGTGCGATGTTGTGTTGCATTGGCGAGGACATGCAGGAATATGGCCGAATATCAGGACGATCGGGTACGAGTGGCGGCGAGTCCAATTGGTCGGGGCGTATTCGCCGAGCGCGTCTTTCGCAAAGGACAGCGGATTGGCGAGATCTGCGGCACCATCTCCGGTAGCCTGCAAGCCGCCACCGAGTATTGCATCGAACTCGACGACACGCGATCGCTCGAACCGCATGCGCCGTTTCGTTTCTTAAATCACTCGTGTGAGCCCAATTGCGAGCTCTGCTCGTGGGAGTCGAACAAGGCGGATGTCAGCGATCGCGTGTATCTGTACGCGCTGCGGTCGATCAAGCCGGGTGAAGAACTCACGATCGATTACGCCTGGCCCGCCGATGCGGCCATCCGCTGCCAATGTGGCGTCGCGGAGTGCCGCGGTTGGGTCGTCGACATCGACGAACTGCACAAGGTTGCCCCACCCAAGCGTTCCAAGCGACTCAGCAAGGCCGGCGTTTAGCACCCTCCCCCGGACGCTTTGGCTCCCGCTCGGCTCATCAAGGCCAAGCTGACACCCCGCTGCAAGCGTACAAGCCGCTCGGGGCAATGCGGCTCGCATGTGGTATGGTTGAGCGACCAACTTACCGCAGAGGGGAATTGCCCATGAGTGCCATTGATACAAACGCTAGAGCCGATACCGCCGCTCCCACCATCCTGCTCATCGGCGGCACGGGACAAGTCGGCCGCGAGCTGCTCGCACCGCTCAGCACGCTCGGTCGGGTGGTCGTCACGACGCGCGGCGGACAGGTGGTGAGCGATTTCGAGACCGTGCAGGCCGACTTAACGCAACCCGAAAGCCTGCGGGGACTCGTGGAGCACATCCGGCCCCGGTTGATCGTCAACGCCGCCGCCTTCACGGCCGTCGATCGGGCCGAGCACGAGGTGGAACAGGCCCGCAAAGTCAACGCCCTATCGCCTCAGGTCCTGGCCGAGTCGGCCCGACACATCGGCGCTGCCCTGGTTCATTTTTCGACCGACTACGTGTTCAATGGCTCGGGCACGCGCCCCTGGAAAGAGACCGATCCGTGCGGGCCGATTAACGTGTACGGCGAGACCAAGCTGGCGGGAGAACGCCTCATCGCCGCGACCGGCTGCGAGCATCTCATCGTACGCACCTCCTGGGTGTATGCGGCGCATGGTAACAATTTCGTGCGGACAATGCTGCGGGTCGGCGCAACCAAGCCTGAACTGCGGGTCGTGGCCGATCAGATCGGCGCGCCGACATCGGCTCGGGTAATCGCTCAGCTCACGGCCGAAATCCTGCGACACGCCGGCGGAGATTTCCCCTCGCTGCTGCGGCGTCATGGCGGGGTCGTCCACTTGGCCTGCGACGGGGCGACCAGTTGGCATGGCTTCGCGATCGAGATTTTCAATCAGGCCAAGGCACTGGGGTACCGCTTGGCGGTCGAGGAAGTGGCGGAAATCACCACGCCCGAGTATCCTACTCCCGCACGACGACCGCTGAACTCGCGGCTCGACCTGAGCCGGCTCAACGAGTGGTTCGCGCTGCGTCCGCCGTCGTGGCAAACCGCCTTGCGCGAGACCTTGCCACCCCTGATCGAAGAGTTGTCGCGCGAACTACGCGAGAGCGCGGCGCGCTGAGCCGTTGCCGATTGCGTCGTCCCCAGGATTTTGATGCCATGCGTTTGCTCGGAAGCTTCTCGCAACAACACGACGCGCAACGACTCGCCGATTATCTGCTGACGCAAGGCATCTCAACGAAACTTGAGGCCGGCACGCCACAATCAAGCGTCTGGGTGCGTGACGAAGCGCAGCTCGCGATGGCCAAGGATATCTGCGCCGACTTTCAAAGCAACCCTCGCGATCCGCGTTACGACGAGGCGATCGCCACGGCCACGCTGCTGCGGCGCGAAGAAGCTCAGCGAGACGCTGAAGCCCGTCGCAAGATAATCGACGGCCGCACGCTGTGGACCGGCCCTGGCGCAGGCCCGACGCGAGTCACCTGGACGCTAATCGCCGCCAGCGTCGTGGTGGCATTGCTGACGAGTTTTGGCGATCTCGCCCACAGCACGCTATTGTATGAGTTGCTCATCGTGCCACCGCCCACGCCATTGGTCCCGAGACCATCGCTGGCCGATGAATTTCGACAGGGGGAGCTTTGGCGACTCTTCACGCCCGCGCTCATCCACTGGAGCGGCATCCATTTGCTATTCAACATGCTGTGGATGCACGACCTCGGCCGACGTGTCGAGGCGACCATAGGACCGGTGATGTTTGCGTTCTTCGTGCTGCTGACCGCCGGTGTGAGCAATCTGGCCCAGTACCTGGCGGTGGGACCCATGTTCGGCGGCATGTCAGGGGTCGTCTATGCCGTGATCGGCTATGCCTGGATCCAGTCGCGCTTCGGCGGCCAGCGTTGGTTGTACTTATCACCCAACGAGATGTTTTTCGCCGTAGGCTGGCTGGCACTCGGCGCCTTCGGCATGATCGGACACATGGCGAATTGGGCCCACGGCGGCGGTTTCGTGATGGGCATGGTCATCGCGGCCGCGGTCATCCAGTGGCGAAAGCTGCGGCAGATTTGATCCGCTCGCGGCGCGCTGGTAGGGTGATTATTGAGGTTCATATAATTAAGTTAACAGGACGACCAGCGGGAGTCCGTAAATACCGGCCTCGCGTTGCTCGGCCTATTAAGTTTATTATCTGAGGATCAATAGCCGTTCCATTCATTCACTCGACGAATCCAACACGCCTTTCGATGAGGACTGATCGATGTCTCGTCTGACTGCTTGCGGACTCATTGGCCTGCTGCTGTTCGTGTCGTCGGCGCGAGCCGTCGAGCCCGCCCAATCGCTGTTCGATGGCAAAACCTTAAAAGGCTGGAAGGTCACCGAGTTTGCCGGACACGGCGAGGTCGCGGTCGAGGATGGCCAGATCGTTTTGCCAATGGGAGACTCGCTCACCGGCATCACCTACACCGGCGCGCTACCAAAGATCAATTACGAGTTGTCGCTGGAGGCGCGACGCGTCGACGGCGGAGATTTTTTCTGCGGCGTCACGTTCCCAGTCGGGGATGATCCGTGCAGTTTTATTGTCGGCGGCTGGGGTGGTGCCGTCGTCGGCTTGTCGAGCCTCGACGACCAGGACGCCTCGGAGAACGAAACCACATCGATCCACGGTTTCAAGACCGGGCAATGGTACAAGATTCGAGTTCGGGTGATGAAAGGCAAAATTCAGGCTTGGATTGACGACCAGCCCGTGGTCGACGTCGACACGAAGGACAAGAAGATCTCGATTCGTGGCGAGGTCGAACTCTCCAAGCCGCTGGGGATCGCCACTTGGCAGACCAGCGGAGCGCTCCGGAACATCAAGCTCACCCAGCTCGCAGTGCCGAAGTAAGCAGCGCTACTTGTCGAGGTACGTCACGAACGTGCGTCCCCACCAGCCAACTTGCATGTGCGGCTCGAACTTGAAACGGCTCCGTTTCTCGAACTCGCGGAAAGCCTTGGCGGGCCCCGTGACCGGCGAGCCTTTGTAGCCGACAAAATACTCGTCCAGATAGAGGATCGTTCCTTCTTGCAGGAACGGCTCGATGAAATTGAACACCGGTACCGCCGACTCGTATAAGTCGCAGTCGACATTGATCAGCGACGCCTTGACCCCTTGGGAGAGCATTTTTTGCTGCAAGTCGGTCGTCAGGCTGTCCTGATAAAAGCCTTTGACCGTGTGCACGTGATCGACATAAAGGCCGTGCTCGCGGATCAACTTCATGAAGCTCGCTTCCGAAGTGGATAACGCACCAGGCACGTAGCTGGTCACGCCCGTGGGCAATTCATGTTCCGGGAGTCCTTCGAAGCTGTCGAACGCGTAAAACCGCATGACGTCGAGTTGGTGCCGTCGCGCTTCGGTGAGCGCCATGCGAAACGTGCGGCAGCGATGGCAGCCGAACTCGAAATAATCGCCACCAACTTCGAGCGACGAGATGAAGTCGAACACGTTGACAAAGAAGGCAAGTCGCTGGGAAATGCGATTGCCTTGATTGTAAATGATTTCGTCATTTTTGCTCCAATTCGCGAGCTGTTCGCCATTGGCAATTTCGACCCAAGGTTCTTCTCGCAGACGGCGGATCGCGCTGGTGTCATTGAACTGGTTCATAAAAGCTTATCTCCAAGCATCTGCAATTTAAGGAACACGTATGATTCAACGGCGCGTCAAGCGACGGTTGCCAGACATGTGCTGCCGTCTCACGGCCGCGCCATAATGTAATTGGCCAGGCTTGTGCCTCTTCCGGTGGGAATGATCTCTTTGAGCTTCTCAACGTATGCGCGAGATTTGAGCAACGCGTATAACTCGATGTGTGAGTCGAGCGCCAAATCCAACTCGATATGAATCTCATTGATCGTGCGAAGCGACCGCTCCGCGCCGCGAATGACACTCAACTCGTTACCATCGACATCAACCTTGAGTTTGGTGGGCGTAGGCAATTTGAACTGCTCGATAGCGTCGTCCAGCGTCATGACCAGCACGTCGATCCTGCCCGCAATTTCGCTTCCCGGGTTGATGTACGGGGAGGGCTGATGCACGCTGTGCAGCGCGTCGCCCTTCGAGATCCCTTTGAGGTAGAGCGTGTCCAGGGTCGTAACATCTCCCAGCGCCAAGCAAAGCGGCGTGCAATTCGCTGAAATCCCGTTGAGGAGCACGTTGTCGTAAAAAAGTTGGGCGTTGTTCATTTCCGCCTCGAATCCGAACGCTCGCACGCCCCGCTTGGCTGCATACAGGCTGTACGTACCGATATTCGCGCCGATATCGTAAAAGCAGTCATCGCCACTAAACCCGTCAATCCAATGGATGATGCTGGGTTCGAGCGTCTCGGCTTCCATCGCGCGCCAAAGCAACCGGCCATGACCGGTGCGAAAGCGCAGCTTGACACCACTTTGAAAAGAGGTCTCAATCTGCGGATCGAGGCACTGAATGAATTCGTTGCTGAATCGATTCCGGCCGTTCAGTCGCAATACGCCGATGATAGCCCGCGCAAACCAGCGATACAGCCGGATATTCGGTGTCAATACAAAGGTCGTCTGCTGTGATGGAGTATTCATTATGCCAGCGGTGTCAAGAGATATTCACGGTGGACGACAAGTGAGACCCATAAAGCAATTGCATGGATACAGGGTTTATCAACTCCCCCATCGGTCAATCTAAATATAACGAATACGCCATCGGCTCGGGTGCGAGGGAGCCTAACTGTTCACACAATCCAGCCAAATTGGGCATCTGCGACGAGATCGCCACGACATCGGTATAACCCCACGGTCGTCGCGCCACGTCCTGGATCGTTTGCACGTAATTTTGCGGCGTGATTCGGTTGAACACGAACGGATGCGGAATATAGCCCACGTCGAACAGCGCATACGTGTTGAGTAACTCGGCAAAGAGTTGCTGCATGTCTTGCTGGGCCGCGTGAAACTCGATTGCAAAGGCGTGCGGATAATTGATGCCGCTCTGCAACACATCGGCCACAATTCGCCGTTCCAGATTTTCGGTGTCGAGCTTGATAAACGCGCTGCGCACCTCCTGCTCTCGCATGAAGGTCGACAGTCGGCCCGATTGGACGATCGTATTGGCTTGCGCGCCGATGCTGGCCGACGACGAGTCGCTATGCTCGGGTCGTTGATAAAACGTCAGAAATCCATCATAGTCTGAAACCGCTTGCGGCACCCACTGCACCCACCGCTCCAACCCGTTCGCTTGAATGTTATAGGGGATGAGTTCGCCCGAGACCGACGGATCAAAGCAAAACACGCGCCCGGCATGCCCGAGCGTGCGAAAGAAATTGGCATAACGCATGCCCACGTCACCCACAAACGCGCCAACGTCCAAGAAGTCGACGCTCAGCCCGTGCCGAATCATGTGCCAGAGTATCAGATAGAGCCCATGCCGCGCTGCGTTCACCCGATCCAGATTCTCGAACGACACGGGACTGCGCGCATAGCCGCGACTAGCGACCTCGCGGTAAAATCCGTCGATGGGAAACCGCTTACAGGCCTCGGGGACCGAGATGCGATAGAGATTGTCGGCGGCGAGCATAAATGCCTTGATATCGCCCAGATTGACAAAGTCGACCCCTTCGGCCGCAAACCAGCGGTTCGGCAAGGCATCGGACTTAGGTGAGCCGTTCATGGGATCTCCGGAAATGAATGGTGTTCAAAAGGCATGTTGGCGACAGCGAGCCTCGTGGTCTTCATGCTTGGCTTGCCATGCATTGGTAAAATTCACCCAATCGTTGGGATACGCCCTGGATATCAACGGCTGAAAACCGGTCGAGCGAGTACTCAAACTGGTTGTTCATGGCGCGCTGTAGCACGCTTCGCGGATCACGAAAGAACGACGCATCCGCGTTCACGACACCGGTGCCATAGCGACGAGCCAAGGAGTGCTGGAAACGTTGCCCAGGGTGATGAATCACGCCGATCCCCGCTGAGATAAAATCAGCCACGCGCGACGAACCACAGCCCTCAATCGCCTCAGGCGCGATGTTGTCGAACGGTTCTTCCATTGCGAGTCGATCCGTGACCGCCGTGCCATAATCATAGCGCGTCAGCATCCGCCAGTAATCATCATCATAGACTTGGTCTTCAATGTGAAAATACGGCGTCATATATTGCAAGCGATAATAATCGGTCGCGTCAGGGTGACCCTGGAACTGATGCAAGTTGAAGTAGAGATGAACATGGATTTGATGTGCGCTGAGAATCTGGAACACACGCAACATGCTGCAATCGCCGCCGCCAACCCAGCCGATGCTGACGACATGGATCTCGCCCGGTGTATGCGGTTTCCGATGCGGTTCAATGCCCTCGGGCAAATGCCACAGGGGGTCATGCAAGAAGATACTGCGACGAGGTCGTTCGTAGCCCCGCTGTCGAATGAGGTACCGAATGCGCAGGTCGCGATACACGAAGCCGTCGGCATTCGCAATGCACCACCGTTCCAGCATGTGACGCTGTATCGGCTCGTTCTTAAACTCACTACAAGGGTCATAAATATCCAGAATCACCGGCTTGGTCTTGTACGTCAAATACAAAGCGGCCTGATCGCCAAACGGCGTGAACAAATGCACGATCGGACCAGGAAACAGCCATTGTGCCAGCAGCAACAGCAGATGATTCTGCACGACGTGAGCAATATGAAAATGATCGCGAACATTAAATTTCGGCTGGTTCAGGGTCACCAAGATCGGCGTCCAGCCCGCCTGACGTGCGGCCTCCGCCAAGCGAATCTCTCGGCTATGGGTCACGATGGACAAGAACAAGACCGATCGGGCTCGCACCTCGGGGGGGAGCGAAGCAAACGACTGAACCAACTGCGGACAAGCCTGTTCGAGCACCGCGCGCGCAAATTCCGCGCGGCCCTCAGTTGGTATTTGAGGGAGCAAAACTTCCAGCGGCTGGCCGTTAACAATCACTTGAGCTTCTCGGCGATGTCAAAGGCCTGGGCAATGCAGTCGTCGATGTCGATGTAGCGGTAGCTGCCGGCCCGACCAATCGAGAAGACCCTCTCGGGCATCAGGTCGAAATACTTCTTGGCCAGCGCCCGCTCGCTTTTGATCGGCATGGCATAGTGCTTGCCGTTCATCGAAGGAAACTCGATGCCGATGAGCGTCGTCGGCGACTTATGCTGAGTGAACTTTTTGTACTCGACAATCCGTTTGTATTTTTCCTGGCCCGAGTAGTACAAAAAGAACACGTCGTCGGGAAAGCATTGCTCCATCGGCAGCACGATCGGGTGGAAGTCGAGTCCGACGAATCTCAGTTCACCGAAGCAATACTCGAAGAGAATGTCCGGTGCGATCGTGTTGATGACCACGTCGTAGGTTTGCCATTCTCCTTTGAGCTTGACGCGACGTTGGGGGATGTCGTACTGCTCGATCTTCGTGGCCAGATGAACCTTGACATCGGCCGTTGAGATGCCGAAGTAATCGTCGTAGCCGTTGGCCGCGTAGGGGTAGGCCGTGATGCGGTCGGTAAAGCTGGCCCGGGCACCCGTGTGCAGCAGCGCACCTTTGCTGGTCCAGGCCGGGACGGCATCGTCCAGCTCTTTGTTGCTGTCGACGAGCCACATCTTTTTATTGTAATACTTGCCAAACTTCTCATAGAGCGTGGGCCCCACCGATCCCAACCAGTAATCTTCGAGATTGGCCGAGGCCTCGCCGGTCGTCGCGGCCGCCAACTCGCGCTTAATCTGGTCGCGGTCGGGCATTCGCTCGATGTCGTCGACGTGCATCGGAAAGTTGTAAAACTCTTGGTCGCGCTCCACATAGGTGAGAAACACATGCTTCAGCGGTCTGAGCGGCACATACTGGTTCAGGAAGTGAAACAGCCGCTCGTCTTCCGTCAGAAAGTGTCGCGGGCCGAACGTGTGGGGATGCCCGCCGTACCATTGCGTGCGCACTCCCGCGCCCAGGAACGGGGCAGCCTCGACCAGCGTGACGTCCCAGCCGCCTTGCAACACCAACTGATGGGCGGCCGCGCAGCCGGCAAATCCACCGCCAATAACCAATGCTGTTTTTTTCATGCGTGACTCGTTCTCGATCGATTGCGACTCAACTCAAAACCTTAATCGGGCATTAAAAACCACCAGCAGTCGCCGGTGTAGCCCACCTCGTTGAACAATTGCTGCCACTCGTCGGTGCTCATGTACGTTTTGCACGTGACAATCCAGCTCTCCAGCCGGGCTTTTTCGGTCGGCGTGCGATACGCGTCGACCATCACAAACGAGTGGCCGCGCGACACACGCTCGATCTCGCGCAGCGCCTGTTTGCACTCATCGAGCGGCAAATTGTGAATCGTGTTGATGGCCGTCACCAGGTCGAACGATTTCGATTCGTAGGGCAATTCATGGGCGCTCCCCACACGCAGATACGGACGCATGTCCTCCAGACTGTTGGCAATGGCGTAGTCAGAAATATCCAGCCCCGCCACGGTCGCCGCCGGCATTAACTCCTGGAAGTCGTGCAGCATGAACCCTTTGGCACAGCCAATGTCGAGAATCCGAGCGTCGGGCTTGAGCTGGTAGTGGTCACGAAATCGCTTCACCGTCGCTTGCCAAAAGCGCGGATGGTAGTTGTAGCCACCGTAGCCGTACAGGCGGTCGCCATCGAAATAGTCTTTGCCGTACAGGCGCGAGATCCGCCGCACCTCATCCGACACCGCCTCGCTTCGCTGCTCGACCACGCGTTTCGACTGCGGGTATTGGTCCATCAGGTTGATTTCAGCCACAGGGCATTACCTCCGCACAATCGTCTGAAAAACGGTTTCGGCGTCAATGCCATGCGCCTTCCACAAGTCTTGCGGCGTGCCGAAGACGTGGATGAACTCGTCCTTGAGCGAGAACGTGACCAAGTCGCACGTGGCGCGATACTCGTAGGCCAGCGCCTTGGCCTGAGCCGCCAGGCCGGCCCGCTCACTGTGCTCTTCGATGATCACGACCCGCGAGTACTTTTGATAAATCTCGCGCAACCGTGACGAGTCGAGCGGTTTGATCGTCGGCACCGAAAAGAGCGCGGCCGACTGTTTCAGTTCTTTCTCGACTCGCGCGGCAATCTCGCTGGTCATCTTCATGATCGGGCCATACGACAGAAACGCGATGTCGCTGCCCGGCTTGATCAAGCGAATCTTGCCGAACGTGAATGGCTCGACCGCGTCGGCCGTGAGGGTCGGCTCCCCCGCTTTGCCCAACCGCAAGTACGTTGGCCCGGGATGATCGGCACACGCCCAGGCGGCGGCGACCGTTTCAAGCGGATCGCACGGGGCAAGAATGCTCATGTTGGGCAATCCGCCCATGATGGCAATGTCTTCTTGCGCATGATGCGTGCCGCCGAGGGTCGAGTAGGCCAACCCGCCGCCAATCCCCACGACGGTCACCGGCAGATTCTGATAACACAAGTCGACGCGAATTTGCTCGAACGGACGGTACAGCGAGAACGTGGCAATCGAGTAGGCAAAGGCCTTGCAGCCGCGCATCGCGAGCCCAGCGCATGCGCCGATCATCGATTGCTCGGCCACGCCTACGTTATAAAACCGATCGGGAAATTCCTCGCGGAACTTGGCCATGCTGCCGGCCGGAGAGATGTCGGCCACCACGATGAACACCTTGGGACGCGCCTTGGCAATGTCATACAACGTGCGAGAGAATGTGTCGCGCATGATTAGTTGCCCCCCAATTCGTTGACCGCCTGTTGATACTCGGCCGGGTTGGGCGAACGATAGTGCCAAATGGGCACGTTCTCCATGTAGCTCACCCCCTTGCCCTTGGTCGTGTGACCGATCACAAACATCGGCCGCTCGCCGCTCCGGCGACTGACCGCGTCATAAACCGCCTGCGGGTCGTGGCCATCGATCTCGGCCGTCTCCCAGCCGAAGGCCTTGATCTTGTCGACGATCGGATAGAAATTCGGCAGCACCTCGCTGGTCCGACCCAGCGATTGGAAGTCGTTCAGATCGACAAACGCGACCAGATTGTTGAGCTTCCAAGAGGGAGCGAGCATCAGGGCTTCCCAGACCGAGCCCTCTTGCAACTCGCCATCGCTCTGCACAACAAACGTCCGTCGATCGACGTTGAACACCTTATCGTGCAAGGCCATCCCCAGCGCGAGCGGCAAGCCGTGGCCAAGCGAGCCGGTCGAGGCTTCAATGCCCGGCAGGCCAATGTCTGGATGCGTCCCCAGGATGCCCCCGGCCTGACAAAACCGATCGAGCTCTGCCTTGGGCAGAATGCCGAGCTTTTCGAGGACGACATACTGGGCCAGCGAGCCGTGTCCTTTGGACAAAATAAACGAGTCGATGTATTGGTTGTCGCTGTCGCGTCGCATCAGCGCGTGGTACACGACGTCGACCATCTCAAGGCACGAGAAGGCGCCGGCACCGTGGAGGGCCGTGACCTTTTGCGACAATTCGAGGATCCGCAGTCGGTAGCGCCGGCAGCGCTCGCGGCTCGCGGCGAGGTCAAACGGGGTCATGGGGCTTGGGCTCATGGCAGATCGATCTCAAAAAGGGCTACGTCGTTTGATTTACTTCTCTTCGGCCAGCATTTGTCGCAATCCGATCTCCAAATCGACCGGCTGCACATTCGGGAAAGCCCGCAAGCGATCGCTCACGTCAAAGTGGCGGTGCGTGATCGGGTTGGCCCGCGGTGACGGTACGATTTCAACCGCTTTGCCCACAAGTCGGGCCACGATCGTCGCGGCATCAAAAAACGAGACGCTCTTGCCCGTGGCGACGTTGAGCACGCCTGAGCTACGGTGTCGCAACGCCTCGACCACGATACGAGCCACGTCGTCGACATGGATATGATCGCGCTGCTCCTCGCCGCCGCCAAAGAGCGCGATCTTGCCGTCTTTGCGAGCCGTGCGGACAAAACGATTCGGGCCGTAACTGTTGTGCGGATCACTGGCTCCATAAATGACACTCGGCCGCAGCAGCGCTAAAGGAATGCCCGGCTTCTGCAGCGTGGTGGTCAGCATGACCTCGCGGGCCAGATGCATCACGCCGTGATAACTGGCCGGATGGCATGGCGAGTCACTGCGGATCAGCGCGTCGTTGTCGCTATACACCGCGTCCGAGCCAATGTAGACGACGTGGTTGCAACGCGTTTTCTCGATGGCCTGGCAGACGTTTTGCGCCATCGACAAATTACGCATCAACGTGGCAATATCTCGGCCGCG
Source organism: uncultured Planctomycetaceae bacterium (assembly GCA_964652155.1). GTDB lineage: Bacteria > Planctomycetota > Planctomycetia > Pirellulales > PNKZ01 > CAZZBK01. The sequence goes on from CAZZBK010000008.1 coordinate 60,225, forward strand.
TGAGGGTGCCAAAGCCGAGACAAACACGAGCGCGTCCGTCGGTTTGAGGATGTGCGCGAGCTGCTCAACCGCCTCGGCTTGGCACAAGTCCAGGTCGCAGGAGGCGAGCGACAGGTGATCGAGCTGGCGCGCGGCGAGTTGCCGCACGATGGCTCGGCCGACGAACCCTGAGCCGCCGAGGACGACGACTCGCTGGGGATTTTGTGGCGTGGCAAGATGATGCGTGATCATACGTTTCCTTGTCGTGGGGCGCAGCCCAGGCGGTAGTAATCGAGGCTGGCCGACTCGCAACGAGCACCGTCGAGCACGCCGTAAGGATCGATCACCGTGCGGCCGGCAAGACGTTCACGGATCGCGCGAGGGTCGACCTGAGCGAATGCTTTCCAGGGGGTGACAATCGCGAGCGCCGCGGCCCCTGAGCAGGCTTCGAGCGCCGAGCCCACCTGGGTGCAATGCGGCGCGTCGGTCAATGTTGCCTGCGGGTCATACGCCTTCAGTGGGACATGCCGCAGCGCGTGGATCAAATCGACGGCGGGCGAATTCTTAGTCGAGGTCGTGTCGGCCTTGTAGGCGATGCCCCAGACGGCCAACGGGGCGGCGGGCGAGTGTCGCAGCACGCGGTCGTGTAGCTCGCCAAGCACCCAATCGCGGCGGTGTCGACTGTTGATCCGCCATGCCTCGACGATGCTCGCGTCGGCACCGTGCTCAGCCGAGAGGCGGCTGATTGTCGCCCAATCGCGCTCCAAGTTGCCCCCCGCAATGCCCAGCCCGGGACTCAAATAAGCGTAAGGGCCAATGCGGCGATCGAGACGCAAGGCCGGGGCGATTTCCGACCAGTCGGCGCCAATTCCCTCGCATACCTCGGCGAGCATGTTCGTCACACTAACCGACGAAGTGAGATACATGTTGATAGATATTTTTGCCAGCTCGGCACTCTCGTACCGCATGGGCATGATCGGACAGTTGAACGCTTGCAGCAGCCGCTCAAACGCCTCGGGGAGCGTCTGCTGGGGATCGCGACAACCGACCATATACCGCTCGGGTTTCATGGCCCGTTCGACGGCCGCGCCGAAGATGAGCGTTTCCACCTGATAGAACCACAGCGGCGTCTGGGCTCGATAACGGTTGGCCAGTCGGCGGGTGAACCCTGGCGTGACTTGGCTCAACAGGACGTAGACGGTCTGTTCGTTGGCCGCGCGAGTCATGACGGATTCGATCAAGTGTTCGAGCGCGGTCGTGTCGCTCTGACCTCGGTCGTCGGTGGCGATATCCAAGGCAAATACGACCACTTCGCAATCGCGAAGAGACTCGACGGTGGTGGTTGGCTTTAATCGCGTCGAGTTGACCGCAAGCAACTCGGCGAGGCCGGGCTCGAAGAACGCCGTTTGGCCACGCTGGAGCGGCGTGACGATCTCGGCGCGGTCATCATACGCCACGACGTCGAAGCCGTGCGCGGCAAAAGCGGCGGCGGTGTTAATGCCCAAGTGCGAGAGTCCGGCGACGCCGATCATGCTGCCGCCTCTTCCTGGGTCGTGGTCAACTGCCGTAGGGCCGCGTGAATGACTCGATCGGTGGCGATGTTGGACTCGCCCCGCTCGCAGAGTTGCAAAAAGTGTTCGTATTCAAGTTGCCAAGTCGGATCGGCACATTCGATCGTTTCCGACTCTTCCAGGGGCCGACCGCTGGGCAATACGCGCTTGCGAAGCGTCCACGTGCTGGGTCCCCACTTGCACAAACAGTGAACGTGCATGCTGCCCAGTTCGCCGAAGAGATCGAGCTGAAAGGTATTTCGCCAGGAGACCATCGTGGCCTCAAAGATCAACTGCGGACTGGGCTTATTCGAGCCGAATAGCACATGGTCGGGCGCACGGTTTTCAAAGCGATCGATGCTCCACGGCCTGAACGCGCGACCCTCCAATCCCAGGCCAAAGAAGTCGACGAGGTCGAGCAGATGCGAGCCGATATCGGTGAGCACGCCCCAACCCTGATCGCGCCAGGCCGAGTTGCGCACATCTCGGGCAGTGCCGTTGCCATAGAACATCCGCAACAAGTAGACCTGACCGAGCACGCCGCGTTGCAGGTGCTCGCGGACCCGCATCAGATGAGGTTCAAAGCGATGATTGTAAGCCGTGTAGAGCGTGACTCGCTGGCGGTGCGCGAGTTCGCTCAGTTCATCGAACTCGGCCTCGCTGGCGAGCAGCGGCTTCTCGACCAGCACGTGCTTGCCGTGAGCGAGCAGATAGCGGAGGCATTCGACCTTGGCGTCGTCGGGCGTGCAGAGGCAGGCCGCGTCATAGCGGTCGAGCGGCACGTCTTCGATCCGGCGATACTCGGCCACGGGCGCAACAGGGTCGACCGTCGTGACGACGTGCGACTGAGCGACCTGTTGTCGCTTGCGTCCCTGATTGCCGAGCCCGACGATCGCGAGTCTCATTCGTAGTTGACCTGCTTTTCGACGGTGCGCAATTTACTCAATACTTGCTCAGGCGCGACGGGCGAGTTGCCTTCGTGCTCACAGGCGATCGCGGCGCTCATGCTGCCGAGAATCGAGGCGATGACGCATGAGCGGGACGCGGCCAGCCCGAGAGTTGCATACGACAGCAATGCATCGCCAGCGCCGACCGGATCGACCAAGCGATCGACGAACGAGTCGACCGTGAAGAACGACCGCACCTCGCTGTTGGGCGCGCGATACGTGATCAGCCCGCGGTCTCCCATCTTCAGGATGAGAAACTTGCACTCGGCTCGCTTGTACAGTTCAAGCGCCAACGGGCGGACGGTCGAATCCTGATCGCCAAGCGCGAAGCGTGCTTCACGCTCGTTCGGGGTGATCAGATCGAAGCCACGAAAGTCGAGAATGTTACCCCAGCGGCTGGCCACCTGACTGTCGGCCACTTTCAGCACGTGATCGGGAATCGCCTCGGTCAGTTCGCTCACGCTCTGACGGTTAAACAGTCCGTGACGAAAATCGCTGAACACGACAATATCGGCCGGCTCGCTGGCAAGCTGCGTTTTGAGCGTGGCGAGGATCTTGTCTGAAATCGGCCGATTGTCGAGCTTGTCGACCTTGAGCATTCGATACCCGCCGGCAATAAAAACGTTCTTCTGAATCGTGGGCCGGGTGCGGTCGACAATCGGCAGCGCCTTGACTCCGGCGTCTTGCAGGTCGTTGAGGACAAAGTCTTTGAACGGGTCATCACCGAGCACGCTCGAGAAGGTCACCTCGGCCCCTGCGCGGCGCAGGTGCTTGGCGACGATCGCCGCGCCACCGGAATAATCGACCTGATTCTCGAATTTCAGGCTCATCGTGGGCGTTTTGCCCACGCCGCCCGTGGGAGAGCAGAACGTGTACGAGTCGACGATCGTGTCTCCCAATACGTGGACGCGCAAGCCGGGAAACGTGGCCAGTGTGCGACGCAAGTCGTCGAACGTGACCGACTCGGACTCCATGAGCACGTGCAACTTGTCTGCCGAGAGGTTGGGAGGCGAGGCTTCGATGACCGCCGACGACGAATAGATCACATCCCCCGGCGTGAAGATGATCTCACCGCCGTAGCTTTCGAGCACCGCGAGCTCTTGAGCTGTATTGGGATGGATACCTGCCGCGTTATATTCATAACCCTTGGCAAAATAGTCGGGCTGAATAAACTTCAGGTTGTCGAGTGGCGTGGGGTTGTCGTCGATTACGACGTAGTCGACGACCTCGAGCGCGGCGAGGTTCATCGCCCGCAATTGCTGTGGCACGTAGGGTCGCAGATTGGCCTTTTGGATGTGCGCGTCGCAGGTCAGGCTGACAATGAGCTTGTCGGCCTTGCTCTTGGCGTACATCAGGTGGCGGATGTGGCCTGGGTGGACGATATCGAACGTGCCGTGGCACATGATGACGGTCGCGCTGCGCGGGCGTGGGCCGATGTCGGCGACCAATTCTTCGCGGGTCTTGATCTTGCGGCGATAGTTGGGCGTTTCGCTGCTCACGAAGCTTCTCCTTCGAGCGCCGCAAACCAGCTTTTGGTGGCCTCGCGAATCGAGTCGGGGTCCCAGACCGGCGCTTGCCGCCAGTAGTCGATGTTCCGCAGCATCTCGGCCACCCCTTGCTCGAAACTCACCTGCGGCTCCCAACCCAACTGCGAACGAATTTTGCTAATGTCGGCCCAGGTGCAGTCGGGCTCCCCAGGCCGCTTGGGCACATGCACCACCGGACCTTGCAGCAGTTCAACCAGTCGATTGACCGCCTGCGGCTTGCCGGCACCCACGTTGAAAATCTCGTGCGAGCGGTCGGTCTCGGCCGCTGCGAGAAAGGCCCTGGCCAAATCGGTGACGAAAACGAAGTCCCGTGTCTGCGTGCCGTCACCCACCACGGTGAACGGTTTGTTGGCCAATTTTTGGGCCAGAAACACGCCGAACACCGCGCCGTACGCGCCCGTGGTGCGCGAGCGTGGCCCGTAGGCATTAAAGATCCGCACGGAGTTGACCGGCAAGTGATAGACCTTGCCCCAGTGGAGCACGGCCTGCTCGCCCTGATATTTGCTCAGCGCGTAGGGGTACTTCGTGTCGATGGGGGTCGATTCTTTCGTGGGCAACTCGGTGGTCAGGCCGTAACACGATGAACTGGCCGCGTAGACAAACTTCTTCACGCCGGCATGTCGCGCGGCTTCGAGTGCCTTGACCGTCCCCATGACGTTGGTCGCCATGTACTCGACCGGTTTTTCGATCGAGGGGACGATATCGCCGATGCCGGCGAAATGAAAGACGTACTGGGCACCGGCGAAGGCCGGGTCATCCGCGGCCGTTTCGCGAATGTCCTGGTTCACGAAACGGAAGCGCGGATTCGCTTGCACTTGGCGCAGGTTGTCGAGCCGCCCGGCATACAGGTTGTCGATGCCGCGCACCTCGAAGCCGCGTTCAATGAGCAGATCGACCATGTGACTGCCGATGAAGCCCGCCGCGCCGGTCACCACCGCAATGCTAGGCATGACTGGCGGCCCCTTCGGTCTGCTTCATGAGATGCTTGACGTTGAAGTGTTGCTCGTCGAAGCTGTTCTTCCACTCGCCGCGACGGAACGCCCGGCACAAATCGCGCACGGCGTCATCAATCGTCCGACGCGGTTTATAGCCCAGCTTCTCGGTGATCTTCTTCGACGAGACATGATACGAACGCAGATCGTTCGACGAGGTCGTCTCGATGCGGATCGGGGCCTTCTCGGGCATCTCCTGCTCGACGATCTTCTTGGCGATTTCGGCCAACTGATTGACCGTGTGATTCTCGTAACCGGCGTTGAACGTCTCGCCGGCGATCTTGTCGGCGGGCATGTCAAGCAACTCGACGTACAGATCGGATATGTCTTCGATATGAATGTTGGGGCGCTTTTGCGAGCCGCCGAAGACGGTAATCACCCCCTTGTTCACCGCGTGGTTCGTGAGAATGTTCACGGTCAGGTCAAACCGCATCCGGGGCGAATAGCCACACACGGTCGCAGGACGGATGATGACCGTCGTGAAGTCGGGTGCTTGGTAGCGGAGCAAGATCGGCTCGCACATCCCTTTGTATTTGTTGTAGTCAGTAAGCGGCACGAGCGGATGCTCTTCGGTCACTTCCGGAGCATCGCTGACACCGTAGACACTCGAGGTCGAGGCGTAAATAAAACGCTTCACGAGAGCGGCTTTGCTGGCCTGGACTATCGGCTCAAAGCAGTCGTAATTGATCGACACGCTCAGCGACGAGTCGAGCTCAAAGCTCGGATCGTTCGAGATGCAGGCTAGGTGCAACACGATGTCGCAGCCTTTGACCTCGCGGGCAAAGTGCTCGGTGTCGCGAATGTCTCCCTTGACCACCTTGAGTTTCGGATGCGGCTTGAGCCCCTCGGAGCCAAACAGCATCAGATCGAACACGACGACCTCATGGCCGGCCGCCAACAGCTTGGGAACCGTGATGCAGCCGACGTAACCGGCTCCGCCTGTGACCAGAATGCGATGTGACATGGGGACTCGTCTGAGATGAAAGGGGTTAGGGATGATAGGGTTCGGTTCGACTCGCCAGGGCGAGTTCAAATCGTGCTGCGAAATTTGATCGAGCGCCGCGAGGTCGACGCTAGCGACGGCTCCGCGCGGTGCAATCGAGCGTGTAGCCCGCCCGTTGGGCATCGTCGAAAAACATGTGGACCGTTTCGAGCGAGTAGCTGTCGAGGTCCTTGCCGACGAGCGGCAGCTTGGCGAGCACGTCGGGGGTCACGGTGATGACCTGGCAACCGATCGCGTCGGCCTGGAAGATGTTGAGCAACTCTCGGGGGCTGGCCCAGATCAGTTCCCAGTTGGGCTGCGGTGCCAGCAGAGCGACCGTCTGTCGCATCATGGGAATCGGGTCGCGGCCCGTGTCGGCCACGCGTCCCGCAAAGACCGAAATGTAACACCGCACGGCCGGGTTCAGTGCCGGCAGCACGCTTTCGACCTGCGCCAGGGTCATGATCGCGGTGATGTTGACCTGCACGCCATCGGCCGCCAAGCGTTGGATGAGGGGCACACACGACTCGCCGCGAGTGTTTGTGATCGGGATCTTGACGTAGACGTTTTCGCCCCAAGAGGCAATCTCGCGAGCTTGTGCTTCCATCTCCTCCCAATCGTCGCAGAGCACTTCCAACGAGATGGGTCGCCCATGAATTCGTGCGAGCACCTGCTTGGCAAATGCTCGGTAATCGACGACCTGCGCCTTGCGCATGAGCGTGGGGTTGGTCGTGAATCCTTGGATGAGCGGGTTGGCGGCCATCTTCTCAATCACCGGCAACTCAGCGCTGTCGGTAAAGATTTTGACCTTCAATGTGTTGAGCAACGACATGCGGCAGACCTTGTGGATGAGACGAGCCGGACGGTGGTCCTGGTGGCTGAACTCAGCATGCGAAGCGGAACCGCTCGCGTGAGACTGAACTCAACGGTATTCCTTTTAGGCTAATTACGCATTCTTGCCGCAGAAGTGCGCGAAAGCGAGTAATGAGCAGAATGAAATATTATCGTGCTGGAAAAATCGGTGAAATCGGAAAACTTGACGGGATCGGAACTAATTCGCGCCGTGCGGCTTTAAGCTCCACGGCCCACGCGCCACCAGCGCGGCGTTTTGCAGGATCCAATCCGTAGCCTCGGTGAGCGTTTTCACGCGGGCATCGGCATGGTCGGGCCGACGCTCCTGGTACTCGGTTTGGATCCAAATTGTTTTGCAGCCCGCAGCCCGGCCTGCGTCGATATCGCGCCAGCGGTCGCCCACCAGAAACGAGCAGGCCAAATCGATCTCGGCCTGCTGGGCAGCGGCGAGCAACATGCCGGGCTTGGGCTTGCGGCAGTCGCACTCGTCCGCGTCGACATGGTAGCAAACCCGGATGTCGTCGAGCGGCAACGTGTGCCGCAATCGCTCGTGCATCGCCTCGACCACGGACTGCTGTTGGAGGCCGGTGCGGACATCGGGCTGATTCGTCACCACGACGAGCCGAAAGCCCGCCACCTTGAGGCGACGCAACGACTCGGCCACATCGTCGTACAGTTGAAACTCGTCGAGCGTCGCGGGGGGGTAAGGCTTCCCCTGTCGAATGATCGCCCGATTAAGGACCCCATCTCGGTCAAGGAATACGGCACGGTTCATGGCGCGGCCGATTCCCATTTGGTGGCCTGGGCCTGGAGCCGCGGATGGCTCACCAGACCGTGCCAAATGACGGCCTGAAACGCCTCGCTGTGGGGCGTGATATGCTTGGGATCGACCGTGGGGACGACGATGACTTCGTCGCCGACTTGCTTCGTGTAGCCGCCATCGCGACCGACGATGCCGAAGATTTTCATTCCGCGCTGCTTCGCTTCTTCGAGTGCGCGAATCAAATTGACGCTGATATTGCGCTCGGCGTTGCCACCGCCGACCGAGAGCACAAAGACCGCGTCGTTCGCCGAGGCCCGGCTGGTCCGCAGCCAAGCGGCGAAAATCGTCTCCCAACCCTCGTCGTTCGCGCGAGCCGTCAGCTCCGAGACATTGTCGCAGGGGGAGTACGTCTCGATGCCAACGATCTTGCGAAAGTCGTTGACCGCATGACTGCAATTGGCCGCGCTACCGCCAACCCCCAAAAAGAACAGCCGTCCTTGCCGCTGCCGCAAGTCAGCCAACGCCGCGGCGAGACGCTCCATGGCGTCGGCATCAATCGCTTGGGCAATCTGGCTGGCCTGATCCAAGTAGATTCGACTATGTGACATGAGGTCCAACAGCCAGAAGAAACGAAGCCAAGATGAGATGCCGCGCGCGCTGCGAGTCGTCGCTGCATTGGGCCAAAAACAGGCATTTTGACGCAAACCAACAGCAACGACGGGCTATGCAGTTGAATATAGCCGATCATGTCGCGCGGTCAAACTTTATGCCTCCGAACCCGTCTGCAGGACAGCGACACTGTCCGTCGGGCATCCCACAATCCTCACAGCCGGCGCAGTCCTCCCAACCGGTCGACTCGCGACAACTTCATGCCCTGATTAAGGTCAATTCGATCGACAAACTCTTTTGCCCGCCGCGAGTCGTGTAATACTGGAAGAATCCCTTCTCGTTTCACTCGCTCTGTCACAGTCCATGACACCTGGCCTGATTGTCATCGGCAAGAACAGTTACATCGGCGGCAAGCTCGTCGAGTATGCCGAGCGCTGGGCCCTGCCGTGCCTCGCCTGGGGCTCGAGCGATTGCGATTTCTTGAACATCGAGCAGGTGCGAGAAGTGTTCAGCGCCTTGCCTCGGCAACCCTATCAGGTCGTGTTTCTGTCGGTGGTGAATAAGCATCTGGGCAATTCGTCTGCGACGTTCGACCAGAACGTGCTTATGGTACGCCATTTGATCGAAGGGCTGAGGCTGCTCGATGTGCGGTCGCTCGTGTATTTCAGTTCGGCCGACGTGTTTGGCCATCAGCCGCAACTCCCGATCAGCGAATGGACCCCGCGCAGCCCCAGTTGTTGGTATGGGTTGTCGAAGTCCGTGTGCGAGTGGATGATGCTCGACGCGCATGACCTGAAGTGTCCGGTGACCGCGCTGCGCATACCGGGCATTTACGGCTTGGGACGCAACGAGCGGAGCATCATTCGCGGCATGGTCGAGCGTTGGGCTCAAGGTGAAACGGTCAAGCTGACGGGGGGCGGTCGAGCCTTGCGAGATTTTGTACACGTCGACGACGTCTGCCGGATCGTCGTCGAACTGTTGCGGCAACGCTATCATGGACCGCTCAACGTGGCGACCGGACACAGCCGCTCGATGCTCGACGTGGCGCGGCTCGTTGCGCACGTTCTGAATATCGAACCCCGTTGGGAGTTGCTGCCAACGCCGAGTCGCCGCGATTTTGATTTGGTGTTCGATCCCGCTCGACTGCAAGCGGTTGCCGGTGAGGTTGGACTGCGAGACGTGGCCGACAGTCTCGGCGAGTATCGACAGCTCTATAACTCGTTGAATGTGAATTGATCCTACGACAAGCAAATCTTGTGGAGTGAGTGATCGTGATGGTGGCCAAAGAACAGTTAGCCCTCTATGGCGGACCCAAAGTCCGGTCGACCAAGATGCCCATTCGCCAGGCGCTCGGCGAGGCCGAAGAGGCTGAGTTGATGAACGCAATTCGGTACTACCGCAACTTGGGTGGCGACCCCGGCTACGCAGGCCATTATGAGCAACTGTTCTGTGACGAGTTCTCGAAGTTTCTCGGAGGCGGTTATACCGATGCGGTCTCGGCCGGCACGGCAGCCATCTACGTGGGACTCAAGGCCTTGCAGTTGCCACCCCAGAGCGAGATCATCATCTCGCCGGTGACCGACAGTGGGCCGCTGGCCTGCATTATCGAACAAGGGCATATACCCGTCGTCGCCGACGCGGCCGTGAACAGCTACAACATCGACGTCGAGCAGTTTCTCCGCCGCGTCACGCCTCGCACCAAGTGCCTGCTGGCCGTGCATGCGGCCGGCGAGCCATTGGAGATCGACAAGATCGTCGCCGCCGCCCACGAGCGGGGCATCAAGGTGCTCGAGGATTGCAGCCAGGCGGTCGGCGCCGTGTGGAACGGACACTATGCCGGCACGGTCGGCGATATCGCGGCCTTCTCGACCATGTACCGCAAGAATCTCGCCGCCGGGGCCAGCAGCGGACTGCTCTTCACCAAGGATCATGATTTGTTCCGGCTGGCGCAAAGCTACGCCGATCGAGGCAAGCCGGTGTGGCGTACCGATCTCGATTTGCGCAACCCCGGCTATGCATTCTTTCCGGCGTTGAATTGGAACACCGACGACCTCTCATGCGCCATCGGCCTCGCCAACCTGCGCCGCCTCGCCGAGACCAACGAGCGACGCCGCGCCTTCCTCAAGGCCCTGCTGCCGCGGCTCGTGGCCAATTCGAAAGTCTGCACCCCCTACGCCTTCCACGACGGTCACGCGCCGTTTTACTTTCCCATTTTCGTCGACACCAACAAAATTACCTGCGACAAATCGACCTTCGCCGAGGCGGTGATGGCCGAGGGAATTGGGCTCGGCGTGCATTATGGCTGCTTGGTCTCCACTTGGCCCTGGGCCCAAGAGTATCTCAGCGACGACTTCATTACGACCAATGCAATCAGCACCCGCGACCGCTGTTTTCATCTGTACCTGAACGAAAAGTATGGACCGAGCGAGGTCGAAGACACGCTCTCGGCCATCCTTAAAGTCGAAAGCTATTTCCTCAAACGATAGTTGTGTCGTCTCAAACGATCCGTGTCTGTTTTATGGATGAGTTTGCCCATGTCGCTCGTTCCATCATTTACCAATTCGCAAGATCAACAGCTAAGCGAAACGTTCCTTCGCCAGGGTTATGTACTCCGCGACGTCGACAACCGGGCGGCCCTCGACGCCCTGCGGCACGAAGTCGTGAAAATCGTCTGCGAGCATCTGCAACTGCCGTTGCCCGAGGACGATGGCCAGTTTCTCAACCACGTGCATGAACACGTCGGCGTGGCCAAGGTCAACGAGTTGCGGCTGACCGTGTTCAATCGCATGAACGCCCAGCCGTGGTTTCGTCCCACCTACTACGCGCTCGCCAAGTCGACGATCGACACGCTGGTCGGGAACGAATTGGCGATGCAGAACAAGATCAATTTCTCGGTACAGATGCCCAACGATCAGACCTCGACGCTGGGCATTCATGCCGACACGTGGTCGGCCGAGACCCCTTTTCAAGTCGTCTGCTGGCTGCCGCTCGTCGACGTCTTTGAAACCAAGGCCATGTACATACTGCCGCCACAGTACAATCGCGAGGTGGTCAAGAATTTCAAACAACTCACCGCCGACGGGGGAAGCGCCCAACTGTTCGACACGTATCGCGATAAGTTCATTTGGGTCAGCGTTCCCTATGGCCAGGTGATGGTCTTCTCCCCCATCTTGCTGCACGGCAACATCGTCAACGTGACCCGCGAGACCCGCTGGTCGTGCAACGTCCGCTTCACCGGTTTGTTCACCCCATACACGAGCGACGAGAAGCGGCTGGGGACGTTCTATTTGCCCATCACGACCAAAGTGGTCAGCCGCGTCGGGATGAATTACCGCGAGCCCGGAGGTTTCAATGAATAACGACATCCCCACTTCTCCGCAGCGGATGGGCCTGCGCGGCTATGTGACCCATCACGAGTTTGCCGGCATGCGCATCCCGGCCCCGGTGCAGAACTTGGTCCTGCGCGACTATGCCGCCCGCAACAAACTCGTCTTCGAGCTCTCGATCGGCGAGTACTTTTTTCCCAACTGCCACGTGCAACTCGACGGCATCTTGCGCAACCTCGACAACTTCATTGGCGTCGTGATGTGCAGTTTGTTCATGCTCCCCAAGAATGCCGAGCACCGCCACCGCGTGTACCAGGAGTTCATCCGTCACGACGCGGCCTTGCACCTAGTGTTCGAGAGTCTGGTCATTCGTGGCGAAGCCGACATCGATCGGGCCGAGGACATCATTCGCTTTCAGAGTGTGTTGAGCCAATGCCCAACGATGATTCCGCGCGAGTTGCTGCCGCCGCTCGAACCGATCGATACATTCACCTAACGAGGCGCTGGCCGACCATGAGTGGCGAAGTCACAGTACGCGAGGGAACCCTCGACGATTCGCGCGAAATCTGGCAGTGGTGGAACGACCCACTGACGCGACAAATGATGCGCAAGAACGACCCAGTGCCCTGGGAAGAGCACGAGCCGTGGTTTGCCGGGGTGCTCAACGATCCGAATCGTATTTTGTGCGTGGGACTATGCGACGGCGAGAAGCTTGGCGTCGTGCGTTTCGACCTGCGGCAGCCCAACGAATACGAAGTGAGCATCAACCTCAACCCAGCCCAGCGCGGCAAGGGATACGCGCCGCAGATTTTACGCAAATCGATCGAGCATTTGCTCACGATCCGCAAGGTCAACAAACTGTGGGCCGGCTGCAAGAAAATCAACGACGCGTCACGCAAGTCATTCGTCCGCGCCGGCTTCGTGCTCACACCCAACGAGGCCTACGAGCAAATCGATCACTTTTACTGCGAGTGGCACGAGACCCCGGCCAGAGCTTAACTTTTAGTGCATCTCCGAGTCGCACGAACCGATGCCCGGCCGGTAAAAGTTGAACTGTACGTTGGGATGGTCGGCCAGCAAGCTCATCGGCACCGCCGAGTCGGGTAGCCGCTTCGAGATCATCAGCGTCGTGAGCCGCTGTCCGAACGGATTGTCGTGCGCGCCGGCGTGCCAGATCGACACCTTCTCGGCTTGCCATGTCTCATGCGGTCCCACGCTGATCGCTTGCTGCGGCACGTTCGTCACGACGCCGCCGCCACTCGTGCGCGCGTTCTGAATGATCGTCATGGGGTGCAGTTCAACGACGCGGGTGGTGAGCTTGCGGTACTCGGCCGGTGGCGGCGGATTGTCTTTCCAGGGCCCGACTCGTTTTGGCGGATCGTTAAAGGCCCAATGCTTCACTTCGCCTTGGCCCCCTTGCATGACGAGGCAGCGCGCTTGCTTCCACGAGGCCATGTACTCGGTGGGGTCGAAACCCGGAAAATGCAAATGCTCTTTCGGCATGCGTAGTTCGGGCCGAATGCGATTGAAGCACAAATCCATGTCGGCCTTGGCAAAGCTGAGCGGGAAATCGAGCGGTGCCTCGCGACCCCCGACGACCCATTCGTCCATGCCCCAGAAATGTGCGTGCCGCAAATCCAAATTCAACTCGTTGACCAGCCGCGCCACGAGCGGCAACTGCTCGGTGGGACCGATCGGTCCGCAAATCCCCGTCGGGTTGTCGCTCGTCGCTTGCCGCCAAGCGGTGATGTACTCGAGCGCCTCGGCCAGATAAAAGTCTTCGAGCGTGTCGTAAAACACCACGTTGAAGCCCGGGCGCGACAGGGCCAGCAGATCGTCGGCCGTGAGCCGGGCCGCGTCATCGAGCAACGCGCGGTCCAAAGTCGTGTAGTCCCACCAGTCGGCGCTAATTTTGCTCAGAGGTCGCATGACAAGAGTTTTCGGTTCGAGGTTTTCGGTTTTCGGTTTGAATTCGAGGCGGAGCGCATGGCGTGTTACTTGACGCGCCATTGCTCGTCGAAGAAGTCAGCCGCGACGACCTTTCCAGGAAAACGACTGTTGGCCGGCGTCCGGATGTCGATCACCGCCCAGTCGGGCAGCTTGGGGACCTGCCGGGCGTTGTTCAGGTAGTCGTACTCGCGGTACGTGAAAGAACTGTTGAGCACAACGTACCGCTGCGGGTTGAGCGGGTTCGGATACACGAGCACCGGCGCGTGATGCTCGGCCGGGTACTCGCTTTGACCGACCTTGACGATCTGACCATTCCAGCCGATGGGCAGTTGGTCGACGATCTTGGCCAGCACGGCATTGCTGCTGGGAGTGCCCCAGAGCACGAGATTGCACTGGGCGATCATGGCCTCGTCGAGCTTCGTGTCGTCGATGACACGCGCATAGCCGCGCATCTGTTTGCGCCAGTGCTCGATGGCGTGATCGAGTTCGCTTTGCACCCAACGGTCGACCGCCTCGTGCGCCGACTTGCCCGTGGGGCGCACGAATACGAACGAGTCGAGCAGCGCGTCGTCGATGGGCCCTTGCAAGCCGGGTCGCTTGCGCAGTCCACCGCTCAACGGGGTCGTATCCCAGCCGGCCGAAGAGCGTGTCAACCGCGCCGTCCAGGAACGGTCGCTCTCGGGCCCCGGCAGTGTCACTGTGCTGCCGTCGATTTTGACCCGCACGTTGCTCCCTTGCTTGAGCGGGGCATAGCCCGACGGCATCGCCAGCACAAGGGCCGTCACGTTCTCGGTTTGGATATCCACGGTCGAGCTGTCGATTACCCGGGCCTGCACACGGGCTTTGGCCCAATGCTGCTTGAGTCCCTCGACCTGCACCCAGGCCAGTTTGTTGTAGCGGAGCGTGTAGGTGGTGAAGTCGATATCGCGCGGCATGACCTGGCGTCCGCGATGCACGATGGTCGAGAGTCGCTTTTCGATCTCGACGAGCGAAGCGGGCAGGATTGCGTGCCCTGTCTGTGGGCCAATGAGGTGCGTGAGGGTGAGTCCCTGCGCATGCATGGCCTCAGCCATGATGTCGGCCGCCTGCTTCTGCCTGTCGATTTCGCCACTGTAAGCGACCGTGGGGCAATGGAGCAGATTGCGAGCCCAATCGGTGCAATCGTACATGTGCCAGAGCGTCTTTTCATACGCCGTGGGGGCAAGCTGTTCCTGCTGAAACCCTTTCAGAAACGCGGGCGTTTCGGAGAATCCTGCCCCTGGATTGGCGGCCACCCAGCGATCGGGAAAGTGGACGGCCATGTGCCACGCCCCCGCGCCTCCCATCGAGAAGCCACGGACCACGGTCCGGTCATCATCGACCCGATACCGGCTGCGCACCGAGTCGAGCGCTTCGAGCACGTCGACCTCGCCCGCCAGCTTGAAGGCGTTCGAGTACCGTCCGTAGGGATGCAACACGATCGCGTTGGGGGGGACGATCTGCCCGGCCTGTTTCTGGCGTTGATCGATAAAGTTGACTTCGCTCAGCGTCTCGCCCCGGCCATGAAACCAGAGATCGAGCCGATGTCGTTCCGCCCCTGCGAATGAGTACGAGGCGGGAATCACGAGCCCGTAGGGTTGCACGCTGCCGTCGAGTTTGCTCACGAATCCACGCACGACCAGGCCGGTCTGTCGCGTCCAGGGAGCGTCACCGGCAAGGAGTTGCTCGGCGCGGCGGAGTCCGTCGACGAGCAGCGACTTGCCCTTGGGGATATCGCCCGCCACGAAGAACTCGCGATACTTGAGCGCATCGCGGACGGCGCGGTCGTAAATTTCGACGTCGGGCAATAGCTCGGCGATCTTCTTGTCTTTGACAGCTCGACCACGGAGTTGATCGATCTGGCCGCGCAATTGGCTCAAGCCTTGCTCAAGCTCGGCGCGGTCGGCTTGCGACACCTCGACCCCCAGCGGCGGAATCGGTCGCACGCCGTCGATTTGATTGTCTTTAGGGCCGTCGGCCCAGGCGAGCGACGAACAGAGCAACAGACCGTAACCCAATACGACACTCAAACGCATGATGCATTCCTCAGCGGCGGGCGAAAATATCCGCGGCTGATTGTAACGCATCGCGGGTGACAGTACAGACGCCGTTAGATTCGCCGAATCCGCAAGCTATTCGCGACCACCGACACACTGCTGGCGGCCATTGCGGCGGCGGCCAGGGCACTTGGCAAGCGCCAGTGTAGCCAGGGCACAAACACACCCGCGGCGAGTGGGATGAGCACGATATTGTACGCGAACGCCCAGAACAAATTCTGCCGGATGATGCGAAACGTGCCGCGCGCCAACAGCACGGCCCGCACGAGTTGCCGCAGGTCATGTCCGGCCAGCACGATCTGCGCCGCCTCGACCGCCACGTCGGCCCCGTGCCCCATGGCGATGCCCACCTGAGCCGCCGCGAGCGCCGGGGCGTCGTTGATTCCGTCGCCGACCATCGCGACGCACTCGCCTTGTGCCTGCATGTCGCGAACAACTTGCTGCTTCTCGTCCGGTAGGACCTCGCTGTGGACCACCGTGATGCCCACCTCAAGCGCGACGGCCTCGACGCTCCGGCGGTGATCGCCCGAGAGGAGCAGCACTCGTGCGCCAAGCTGCTGGAGTGCCGCGACCGCCTCGCGGCTGCCGGGGGACACGGTGTCGGCAACGCTGATCAACCCCAGGTATTGCCCGTCGCGAGCCACGAGCAACGGTGTCGCGCCTCGCGCGCGTTGAGCGTCGATTGCACTCTCAAACGCATCCAGTGACACCTGATGAGCGGCGAGCAGCTTGCCGTTGCCGACGAGCACCGCGCGCCCCATCACCATAGCGCTCAGTCCTTGACCGGCGATGACTTGCAAATCGCGGGCTTGGGGCAAAATCGAGATCGATTGCCGAGCCTCGGCCACGACGCATTTCGCCAGCGGATGCGTGCTCAACTGCTCGACCGCTGCCGCCGTTGAGAGTAACTCGCTGCGGGCGATGCCTGCGGCAGGTAGCACATCAACGACCTGTGGCGCGCCGCGCGTTACCGTGCCGGTTTTGTCCAGAATGAACGTCGTGACTTGCGCCGTGATCTCAAGCGCTGCGGCGTCTTTGATCAAAATGCCTTGCTCGGCACCACGACCCGTCGCGACCAACACGGCCGTCGGCGTGGCGAGCCCCAATGCACAAGGGCACGCCACCACCAACACGGCCACGGCCGCCGAAAGACCCTGTGCAAAATCGACGCCGATCAGCGACCAACCCAGCACGGTCAATAGCGCGACGAGCAACACGGCCGGCACGAACCAACTCACCACGCGATCGGCAAGGCGTTCGATGGGCGCTTTCGATTCCTGGGCGCGTCGGACCAACTCGACGACTCGGGCCAGGGCGGTGTCGCCGGCCGTGTGGGTCACCCGGGCCTCGAGCGCGCCGGTGCCGTTGATCGTGCCGGCAAAAATATCGTCTCCGGGCTGCTTGTCGACGGCCAGTGGCTCACCGGTGAGCCAGGCCTGATCGACGCTGCTCGTACCGCGTGTCACGGTCGCATCGAGCGGCACGCGATCGCCGGGACGCACCAACAGCGTTTCGCCCATGCCGACCTCAGCTAAAGCAACCGAGGCGGGCAGACCGTCGCGAAGCACAGTGGCTGTCGCAGGGGCGAGCGCGAGGAGTTTGCGAATCGCGTCGGAGGAGCGTCCCCGGGCGATCGTTTCGAGCCATTTGCCCAGCGTGATGAACACGAGAATCATGCCGGCGTCCATCCAATACATGCTCATCTCGCCTTGTAGCCACTCGACGACCCCGGCCAAGTACGCGGCCGACGTGCCCAATGCGATCAGCGTATCCATATTGGCCGAGCGGTGACGCAGTCGCCGCCACGCTCCGAGCAGATACGGAGCGCCGACGTAGCCCTGCATGAGGCTGGCGAGGACGAACCAGACGGTCATGCCCAGCGCGTGTCCCCAGAGCTGCGGCAACAACAGCGCGCAGGCGACGATGAATCGCACGCGCCAAAGACTCGCCTCTCGTGCTTGCAGTTGGAACGGCTCGTCAAGGGGCCGGGTCTCATCGAGCGGCCGCGCGCCGTATCCTTCGGCGGCGAGGGCAGCTTGCAAGCCATCGAGCGGCGTGTGTTCGTCGAGTTCGACCGAGGCTTGCGACAGCGCGAAGTTGA
Organism: uncultured Planctomycetaceae bacterium; assembly: GCA_964652155.1. Classification (GTDB taxonomy): domain Bacteria; phylum Planctomycetota; class Planctomycetia; order Pirellulales; family PNKZ01; genus CAZZBK01. Next base: position 77,898 of record CAZZBK010000008.1, read on the forward strand.
CCCGCGCCGAGTGTACGCCCGGAACCGCTCGCAGCGCGTACTCGACGCGCTGAGCACAGGCGGCACAGTGCATGCCCGAGATCAGGAGCGTGCGGGCCGTCGACATGAACCATCACATGGGCAGCGAGGATTGAGCCGCGCGGCGGTCATTATTTCGCCGCGACCTCAGGCATCGTAGGGCTCCACGCATGCGTGGGCAAGGTCCCCTGCACGCCGCAGGCCCAATTGATGCCGTTGAACAACAAACGGCAGAAGGGTTCTTGAGCGAAATCTCCCACGTGACCAAGCGAGGTGTAGAACGATCGTCCACCGTCGGCCCGCACGCGTGTCCAGGCGACCGGCTCGCTGGGGAAATTTGGAACCGTCCCGTTCAGTACCACCCGAGTCCCCGGCAGCAGCGGATTCACCACGTACAACGAGCCGGGGCTGATGTAATTGTCGGCCTTGATCTGGCTCAGCAGCGGATGCGACTCGCTGCCGGCTTGGACGGTGATCGAAGGGAGCAAGTTGTTCGCATGATGGTTGACGTAGTTGCCACCGAACACAACCTGATCGAAATCGAGCCACTGATCGTTGCCCTCGCCGGCCGGTTTGCCACGCGAGGGGGCAAAGGCATGATTGGCTGTGCGAATGCCGATGACCGGCTTGCCCGCGGCGACCAGGCGACGCACGCGATCGAGTTGAGCTGCCGGCAACGGTCGACGTCGCACGCTCACCAACAGCGCGTCAGCCTCGTCGAGCACGTCGATGCCCGGGATGTCATGACGATTCGTGTCGCTGCCAAAGACGTAACTCACCCGATAGTCGCGTCCCAGGTAATGAGCCGCGAACTTGGGCAACGACTCCTCGGTTTTGTACTCGTCCTCGGCCATGAGAATGGCCAGGTGCGGGCGACGGTCGCGGGCAAAGCGAAACTCCTGGTGATCTCCCAGCACATCGCCGCTGGTGATCGTTGGGCAGACAAACTTCTCGATGTGCTCGACAATCCGATCGGTGCCGGTGAAGTGGCTCACGTAGGGCCACTTGGCGGGGTCATACATCGTGTCGGTCATGTCGCGCATCAGCACGACGTTCTTGCCGTTCTTGGCGAGTTGCCGCAGGCCAAAGGGGCGGCCCAGCACGCACATATTGGTATGCACGCCGAGCAGGATGACATTTTTGATCCCCCGCTGTTCGAGCAGGTTCCAAATCTCGACGCCCGAGTCGCTGATCGCATCCTTGCCGTCGACGATGTCGAGCGACGCGATCTGTGCCTTCCAGGGGGACTTGGGGTTGCGGCCGATCGAGGCCAGGTAGGCATGCCACTGCTGGTGCTCGACGAGGTCGTCGTCCTCGCCCCCTTGACGCTGGTCGACCGGGTAAGGGGCTTTGTCCTCGCTCGTGATGTGACGGCACCACTGACCAATGTCGCCGGGCAAATTACCCGCCGTCGGGGCGCTCTTGGCCAACTGTCGACCGGGACGATTTTCATACGGGGCCATGCAACTGCTCGGCGCATGGATGACAAGCACGCCCTGATCGCGAGCCGTGTGCAGCACCTTGTTCATGCGTGGCACCAACTCGTTCACGCGGCGTACCGCGTTGAGGCAATGATGGGCGTCCCACATATCGCAGACGATGATGGCCGTCTGCCGCGCGTTCCATGACACGCCGCGCTCGGTGAGCGCGTGATAGCGGCCCGAGTCGGCCGACGTTTCGAGTTGCCGCCGGACGTTGAGCGTGAGCGTCCCTTGTTCCGCCGCGGTGGCGAGCGTGCTCAGCCATGCCAATCCCAGTACGACGACCATGCGTAGCGCAACGTTCATGGCAAGTATCCTTAGTTGACCAGCTTTCCATACCATGTCGGCGGCTCATCCGCCGGAGTGTCAGTGACCCCGCTAAGATATCTTCATCAGCGGCGCGTCACAAGATTTTTGATTACTTGTTCGCTGGGGCTTCGCTGGGCATGGCCCAGAACCGTTCGTGCGGCAGCGTGTAATGCTCGGCCAGGTCGTCGTGAACCGGCGAGACACCGGCTTGGTAGATCTCAAGAAGTGACCGCTTCTGCCGAAACTCATCTGGGGTCAGTGTCACCAAGAGGCCTGGTGGAGTGTCGGGAGCGCGACCATGAACGATGTAGGTCCAGACCGTGCCGCGATAGCCGGCCGCGCGGATCGCGTCGCGCACGAAGGAGCAGGTCGCCCGATGATCGCCGTGCGTGTCGGACTCGTGGGTCGTGTACAGTTCGCGGGGGCGGCGCGTGCGGATGATCTCGGCCAGGTCGTCGATGAGCGATTGTTTGAGATACGGGGCGGGGCGCGAGTGGACCTGGGCATGGTAATCGCGGCCGATCACGGCATAGGTTTCGCTCTTGAGCGTGTGCGGGTTGCGGTAGGCGCTGGACGCATGCGACTCGACCATCGACTTGAGCCCGCCGTCGGGATAGCCGAGAAACAGGACGTTGTCGCGCGGCACTCCCAGCTGTGTCATGGCTTGCAACGTGTGCCGCTGGCGCAAGGCGGCGAGCGTGAAAAAGTCGGCCGGCGTTAATTGTGCGATCGGCTTTTGGGTCGCGGCGGCGGCGGCCTTGGGAAAGCCATCTCCCTGAGTGACTATCACCACGCCGACACGCTGCTCACTGGCGAGCGCGCGGCGCATCACCGTAGCGCAGCCGATCGCCTCATCGTCGCTATGTGGGGCAATCACCAGCAGGTCGATCGAAGCCCGCTCGTCGGCCACGGCACTCGCTGAAAGCATGGCCGCCACGAGCACCCACACCAGCCGCGCGAGTGGCGAGGAACGGACAGGGCTCAAAGGATCGCATGTCATGGCATTGAAAGCACGATCGTTCGCACTCCAGCCCCCCCAACGTACACCTGCACAGGATGTCCGTCGAGCGGCGGGGCTGGGCTACCCCCCTCGCTTAAAGACGGTGACGGAGAGGGGTGGCAAAGTGATCTCGGTCGAGAAGGGCCGGCCGTGCCACGCGATGGGCTGGGCTGTCAGCCCCGCGCCGTTGCCCAAGTTCGAACCGCCATAGTAGGCTGAGTCGGAATTGAAAACTTCTTGATAGAAGCCCCCTTCAGGCAATCCGATGCGGTGCTGCATGCGCGGCACCGGAGTAAAATTGCACGCCACGACCACAAAGTCGTGCGGGTTTTTGGCCCGTCGCAGATACACGAGCACGCTCTCGTCGTAGTTGTTGCAGTCGATCCACTCGAATCCGGTGTGATCGAAATCGACTTCGTGCAGCGCGGGCTCGCGGACCATCAGGTGGTTCAGGTCAGCAACCATGTGCTGCAAGCCTTGGTGCGACTCCCATTGCAGCAGGTGCCAATCGAGACTCTGGTCGTAGTTCCATTCGCGCCATTGGCCAAATTCGCCCCCCATGAACAGCAGCTTCTTGCCCGGGTGCGACCACATGTAGGCATAGAGCAACCGCAGATTGGCGAACCGTTGCCACATATCGCCGGTCATCTGGTCGAGCAGCGACTTTTTGCCATGCACGACTTCGTCGTGCGACAGCGGCAGGCAAAAATTCTCGTTGAAGGCGTAGATCAGGCTGAAGGTCAGTTCGTCGTGATGGAACCGGCGATGGATCGGCTCATGGTGGAAATAGCGGAGCGTGTCGTTCATCCAGCCC